>DASYAN010000228.1:0-17338 GCA_036501345.1 Ktedonobacteraceae bacterium | reverse complement strand
GCGGACTAACCCTCAAGGCTTTACGCCTCAAAATCCGATAGAGCAACACTGGAAAAATGTTTATGAGCTAATTCGACACGCTGCAAGCTGTAAAGATGCATTTAAGCGAGCCATGGTAACTGGTGATAAGAACAAGATAATGCTTTTTAACCACTATGAACAATCGGTACAAGAGCTCAAGAGAGAATGGAGGGATGTTTTTGGGTCTCGATGACAGCGATGACAGTGATTAATAGAAATATTGAGCCATCATAATGTTCAATCTAAAATCCTCTCAGCTCCTAGCTTCCAGCGCAGAAGTCCTACACAATCCACCAATTGGCCATTTCTAGCGTACACTCTTTATCGGGGGAGTGTTATAATACATCTGTGTTTGTAGGGAATAGGCTGCTACTTGCACTAGTAAAGGAATACAATAAAGATGCCCCGCTAGCCTGTTGTTCATTTTGAGATAAGGAGAAATAGCTTTCATGGCCAAAAAGATACTGATAATGGATGATGATCCGACGATTGCCGATTTGTTGACTGAAGCCCTAGCAGATGAAGGGTATGAAACACGTATGACAACCCAAAGTTTGCGTTTCTATGATGCAGTCCGCGAGTATCAACCAGACCTTGTCATGCTCGATCTGATGATGCCCTATCTGGACGGTCGCGATGAACTCAAACTGATGGCGATGGGAGTTGATCACCAGATACCAGTCATTGTCGTCACCGCCTACCTGGGTGCTGCCAACGAAGAGAAAGAGTTTCGTGAAGCTGGTGTTGTGCACATCGTTTACAAGCCTTTCGATCTCGACAAACTTGTCGAATTGGTGAAAAGCACCATAGGAGAACCCGGAGAAAAAAATACATGAGTGCCTCCATAAATTCTCCTGTGCGTGTCGCCCTCGATGCGATGGGAGGCGATAAGGCTCCTGCCGAAACCGTATTGGGAGCTGTGCAGGCCGCTCGTGAATATGGCATGGGTATTTACTTGGTTGGAAGAGAAGACATTATTCGCGCTGAACTGGCTAAACACGATATCAGTGGTTTGGATTTACCCATCATTCATACCGATGAAGAAATTACCATGGATGATCATCCTGCTACCGCTGTACGACGGAAGAAAAACGCATCGATGATCATCACTTTACAACTTGTACGTGATGGTCAGGCCTTGGGAGCAGTTTCTGCTGGCAATAGTGGGGCAATGCTGGCCGCTTCACTCTTCACATTGAAACGCCTGCCCGGCGTAGATCGTCCAGCTCTTGGTGGTATCTTCCCCATTGTTGCTGGTTCTGGAGCATGCCTAATCATTGACATGGGAGCAAATACCGACTGCAAACCAGAATATCTGCAACAATTCGCCCTTATGGGTTCTATTTACATGCAGCGCATCTTTAACATTCGCTCCCCACGTGTTGGTCTGTTGGCCAATGGGGAAGAAGAGACAAAGGGTAATCAGCAAGTAATTGAAGCCCATCAACTGCTGAGAGCCAACGCTGCTACCCTCGGTATCAATTTCATTGGCAATATTGAAGGCCGCGATATCCCTGTCGGTGGAGCAGATGTTGCAGTATGTGATGGCTTCGTTGGTAATGTCGCCCTTAAGGTCAGTGAAGGGTTGGCAGAGTCTATGATCAAATTGTTGCGTACCCAGATGACCAGTACCCTACCTAACAAACTGGCCGCTGCCGTACTCAAACCTAGCCTAAGCAAAGCTTTTAAGCGATTGGACTATGCCGAATATGGCGGCATTCCTCTACTGGGCGTCAATGGCTCTGCGATTGTCTCGCATGGTCGCTCCAACGCCAAAGCAATCAAGAATGCTCTACGCGTCGCTCGCCAAACAGCTGAGACCAATGTGGCAAGTGCGATTGCTGACGGATTGAGCAAACTGCAAAGCCTGCAAAGCACTGCAGTTTGCGAGACACATAATGAGTAATAGGCGATGCTATGAGGTCTGCTTCTGACACTTGGCTTCGCCTCCTAGCTTGCCAGCCTAATTCACTGGTGTTACAATTTGTGATAGGTGATGCGATGCTATCCAAGCAAAGAAGTATATAGAAACGCTCGGAACTATTGTCAGTTCATATTTCGCATTCGAAAGAGATCCCATGCCACGACGACGATTGCTCGCAACAGGTATTGCGCTAATCTTAAGCATCCTGACATATATCTCTACCGTGGCACTGATCCAACCATCGGTAGCATCGGCGCATGCCTACGTTATCGGTTCCGATCCGGTAGACGGCTCAACCGTTGCTACGGTCCCCAAAGAAGTCCATATCTACTTTAACGCCCCCGTCAGCCCTCTGAGTAGCGCACACGTCTATTTTATTCAAGGTGGGAATTTCATTGACGTAGGAGCAACTCCCAGTCAGGTTGCACCATTGAATACGCAAGAACTCGTCATACCAGTAAAGACTCCCAGTGCCCAGCACGAAGGGGGCTATGAGGTTATCTGGAATGCTGTGGCTAACAATGATGGACATACCACCGAGGGGATTATTGGATTCAATGTCGGCTTCTCTCCTCTCGCGGGCTTCTCAGGAACCCCAATATTGGGTCCAAGCACCAGCAATGACCTAGAGGACATACATACCCTCGATTTGACAGCCTTGTTGTCAATTCTATGGGAATGGCTGGTCTTTGTAGCCCTCACCGCTTGGATCGGTATTCTGGTAATGGAGCAATTTGTACTAATAGATCACGGACGTGGCATAGCATTACTTGCTCAGGTAAGAAAGCAAACATACTCGCTACAACGGGTCTGCCTAGCAACTCTGCTCTTTGGAGAATGTGTTGCCCTTCTCTTACGCGTAATACACCTAGCACAAGTACAGCACAGCGACAATTTTCCCTTGGCATTATCATTGAGTATGATTACTGAAACAAACTATGGTCACATCTGGCTGTTACGCATGGTCTTGATTGCACTAATAATGGGCTTGCAGTATTGGACACATCAATCCAAAAAGCAGAGATCTATAGCAGAGTTGGCCCAATCTACCACACAGTCCGATTCACAGGACCCCCAGCCAATAGAAGAAGCTCAGACGACGGACACAAATCAGACGGATGATACCGGAAAGTTGAAAGAACCTGCTGAAGTAACGCCAGCTCTATCCCTATTCAACCATAGAGTAGCATGGCTTGTCCTAGCAGGTCTGCTTACGCTGTTATTCGTACTCACTAGCCCTGCTGCCCAGGTACTCCAGCCACATCTTAGCGCAATCCTCTTTGAATGGCTTCAAAATGCTGCCCTGGGCATCTGGTTTGGCTGCTTTGCCTACCTAGGCTATGCCCTATTACCACTTCTGAGGACCAAAAACAGAGACGACAACGCAGAGACGCTGGTTATATTGCTGCAGAGGCTAACACCAGTTCTGCTGATAAGCATCAGTATCCAGCTTATTAGCCTCTTTTTCCTGAGCGAGGCAAGCATTCACGATCCGCAACAACTGCGTTATGATCCCTACGGGCTCTCACTAGCAGTCCAATTGATTATCATAGCAATTTCTGTGCTCCTAAGCGCGTACATACTGTTTGTGTTACGTCCCAGCATCATACATGAGGCAGTTGCGAAAAGTGAAGTGGTAGATCGACCTGCACGACAGTCTGCTCTGAATAGGGCGGAACATCGTTTGAAGATCACAACGAGTATACTTTCTGTGCTAGGGATAAGTGCTTTGTTGTGTGCCGCATTAATGTCCTTCTTCGCACCCCCCATCGTTTTTCCTGATGTAACCTACACAAATCAGCTGGAATCACCAACCAATTCTGTTGATACACAGACCAGACAAATCGGCACTTTCTCCGTTACATTGGAGCTGTTGCCAGGGCATATCGATCAGTCAAATACAGTGATCATACTGATCAAGGATAGAAACGGGAAACCCGTTACCGATGCCCAGGTACAGCTCACTCTAAGCATGCAAATTATGGATATGGGGACAGAGCATGTGCTCATCACAGGCGGCAATCCTGTCTACGCCACAACGATTGACCCACATCGGTCACTTAGTATGGCAGGTCTGTGGAACATCAACGTTGAGATTCAACGCTCAAATCAGCAGGCTGTTCAAGATACGTTCCAAGTTATGCTGTCTTAAGAGCTCAAAGATGCAAAGCCATATTCGTTGACGCACCTGAACATGTGTGCTATATTTTGATTACAGTCAAATATGTTTTGAAAAGGAGCTATCTCTATGAATGAGCAACTAAGGCATGCAATCAATGCTGCACAGCAGTTGTCTGACGAGGCTCAAAGCGTGATAGCTGCACGCATCTTAGAAGAAATTGCACATCAGGAGAGGAATGCGATTATAGCACAGCCATTATCTCTTAACAAACTTTTGCAAGAGAAACGTGAAGATATTCTTCGCATTGCAGCTGAGTACGGAGCATCTAATATACGCATTTTTGGATCTGTTGCACGCGGTGAAGCTGATGCCAAAAGTGATATTGACCTATTAGTTGATCTAGAACAGGGTCGTAGCCTCTTCGATCAAGGTGGACTCCTGATGGACTTGCAGGATCTACTTGGTCATAAAGTAGATGTTGTAACAGAGCGAGGGCTGCGCCCACATATCCGAAAGCAGGTCTTGAAAGAGGCAATTTCACTGTGAGGGATATTTTTAAGCGATTACATGATATTTAGGATGCCATCACACACATTATGAAATATACCAGGGACGGACGAGACAGATACAACCATGATGAACTGGTACAGACCTGGGTAATCCACAATCTTTATATTATCGGTGAAGCTGCACGCGCCATTGCTAGCGAATTCCCAACCTTCAAAGAGCAACATCCAGAAATAAAGTGGAATAAAATTATAGGTTTACGAACCATCCTGGCTCATGTATACTTCAACGTCGACCCAGATGTCTTATGGGCCGCGATCAACGAAGACCTTCCCAACCTAGAACGCTGCATCAATGCAATCCTGGAAGCAGAGAAATAGCGCTTGCATCCCTTTCTCTGCAGCTTCATACCATATTGGCTAGACAAGATTATGAAATTGTCACCCCCACAGCAACTTGTCACACTCTTGACCTTTAGTTGTCTGCTTGTTGGCCTTCCCAAAAACCCTTCTCTTAGTTACACTTAAAAGCATGAGTCTGATAAAGGACTACATGTCTATCAGTGTTTCGCTTAGTTGTATTCATAAAGCTTTGTATGTCTCATGTAAGTGATGTCAGTGTGGCAAAAGATAGCTCAATCTTTCTAAAGTCCGCAGGATATCGTAATAGCCTATTGATCAAAATATTCTAGCTTCAAAACTATCGTCATAAACCAGATTTGATATCAGTAGAAAGGATGCTCCTGTGAGTCGAGACCTCAACCAGTACAATGGAGATCATATCAATCATCGTTTGCTTTTCTATACGCTCTGCCTCGCTAACGGTGCTACTGGTATTGCCCTTATTCTGCCAGCTGCAACGTTGCCTCTGCTTATAGAGCATACTCATGTATCGCTTAACCTTGCTGGATGGATCTTTGCTTCCTTTTCTATAGGTACCTTGCTCAATGCTATTACTCTAGGAATACTCAATACTCGGATTAATCCAAAATACTTGCTATTAAGCAGCATGGTAATCCTGGGTACATCAGGCCTAGTTGTGGCCTGGACACATATCTTTATTGTATTGCTCATCGCACAATTCTTCTCTGGTATCGCTTTTGGGCTCGTCTATGTAAGCTCAAATATGCTCACAACCCGTGTTTTTTTAGACACGTTAAGTGAAACGCTCAATAAGATACAGAGCGCTTTCAGCATTGGAGCGTTACTTGGGCCATTGTTCCTCTCCTTCGCACTGCAGATCCTGGGCGATCCCATATGGGCTTTTTGTGTGGTTACCGTCCTTGCATGCGTGACAATTAGTTATCTCATACCAGTAGATGTTCCTGCAACTGCAGCACAGAGTAAGACTCCACAAAAGCCAGCAGCTTCAACGCACATGTTCAAAGAGGTTGTGTTCTGGTTTGCAATATTACAAGTGTTTCTCTATATGGGAGCAGAAGTTGGTTTCGGAAATTGGATTGTGACAGTGGTGAGCAAGGAAACAGCTGTCACACTAGCTCTTGCTGCTCCTGCTGCTACTCTATTCTGGTTCGGATCGATGTCAGGAAATATGCTCTCTGCACAATTATTACAGCAAGATATAGTTAGTGAACGCTCTCTGCTATACTGTTGCTTTCTCGGTGGATGTTTGAGTTCACTCTTGTTAGTCATTTTTTCTGCTAATATCTGGACTAGTTTTGCCGCAAGCCTACTGATGGGGCTCTTCCTTGGTCCCATCTTTCCCAGTATTATGGCAATAACCTCACGCCATTTTGTCGAAAAGCTCGGCTTTATCTCAAGCGCGATGTCCTTTTGCGGAGAAATAGCTGCATTCGTGTGTCCTACGGTAATGGGTCTAGTTATCGCTCACTTCGGAGCCAGTTGGGGAATACTGATCCCTGCACTCTTTTGCCTATTGATTGCGGTTCCCTTTTCTCTTGCTTGGTGGTGGCAAACTAGAGCAAAGAGTTCTACGTCTGAGAGAGCTGCTCCTTTTCCTCTCGACGACCTGATGCGAAAGCAAGCAACCATCCCACAAAGAGCCATGTCAAGGTCACTGGAATGGTGAACCATGGAGACCTAGCGCCAGAGATTACTCATCACAAACATCAAATTTGCCGGGCGCTCGGCCATACGACGCATAAGATAAGGATACCACTGCGAACCATAGGGCACATAGATGCGCATATTATAGCCCTGCTTCACCAGCTTCTCCTGCAGATCTCGGCGTATACCATAGAGCATCTGGAATTCAAATGATGATTTGCTGATCCCATGGTTGCGCACATGCTTACAGGCTGCATCGATAATTGCTTCATCGTGAGTAGCGATAGCAGGATAATTCCCTCGTGAGAGTAATAAGATCATCAATTGCACATAATTACGGTCAACATCGCTTTTGTTCTGATAAGCAACTGGTTGTTGTTCTTTATAGGCACCCTTGACCAGACGGACCCGCACCCCTTGGAGGATCAGTTGCTCAAGATCTTTGCGGCTACGATAGAGGTATGACTGAATTACGGTACCAACATGCTCGAAGTGCTCATGCATACGCAAAGTCACATCGACAGTCTGCTCTGTATAATCCGAGCCTTCCATATCAATGCATACAAACGTTTTTTGTGTACCTGCTTGCTCCAGCACAGTACGCAGGTTCTCTTCACATAATTCTCTGGAGATATCGAGACCAAGGGCCGTCAGTTTGATGGAGATATTAGCATCAACGTGGGTTCTATTAAGGAGATCGATCGCTTTAATATAATCCTGGGTAGCGGCCCTAGCCTCTTTGTCATCAGCGACGTTTTCGCCAAGGAGATCAAGAGCCACATGGAGACCTTGTTTATTGAGCGTATGCGCAACTTGAACGGCATCGTCAAGAGCTTCCCCGGCAACAAAGCGGCGTGAAGCGCTACGCGTAACAGAATTATGAATCACGAAATCCTGCATGCGTTGATTTTGGGCTAGATACAGCAGTGTATCCTTAAGCATTCTTTGCCTCCTTTAACAAATGTGAGATGACCAACGAACATAAATTGATAACTTTCAAGCATCCTGATAGGACTAGGACAGTGCTTCCTTGCTTTATGATAACACAATTAATCTGGAAGCAGGTAGAATTAGAGAACTTGGCCTATCGGCTGGGGAGATCTCAGAACACTTGAACATCCCCCATCTTCTAGCCATCTCCCTGCTTTCCAGCTTCATGCTATCCAATACGGCTCCACAGTCCCAGGCGGATCAATTCGTTACGTGCCTCAAATCCAAAGAGGTCTGGATCCATGTTTCGTCCATGATGAATGACCAATTCACGCAGCATCTCAATTTGTTCCGCTTTAGAGGCTACATTTTGCTCAAAAGGAATATGCTGAGCTAATTGCTCGACTGCTCTCCTCTTGTACCAATGCTCTTGTGTTTCCATCATTATCCCCATGAGTCCCTTGCAAACAAAGAATAGAGTCGGGAAAGATGCTTTCTTTACCAACAATGTTAACATCCGCAAAACAAGGATTCAAGAGACAGGGAACGATACAAGTTCTTCGCTAGTACACATAGATATATATTGATAACTAATGAACCATCTATAGCCATTTTGCCCTAATGTTTGCCAGGATACTTGATCAAATGGGGAGGTTGATGGTAGTGTAGAGTAATGCAAAATTGTCATACTATCCACAGATTAAGTAAGGTAGGCGAGCAAGATGCTCTGTAGCTATTGTAAGACGCCATGCGTAGCAAATGAAGTGTCATGTCTAAATTGTGGAGCACCCTTACCAGCCCCAAAGGCACCAATAGGTAACATCTGGGGCAGGACAAACACAACAGGATCAACAGAGGCAGGCACCAATAGATTTGATACCTCTCGGAAACCACCTCCTAATTTTCAAAGGAGGAATTCCGACACAGCTTCCAGGCCTCAACAATTGAATTTGGTAGATGCAGGACACAGTGATAACTCGGAGTACGGGGCTCCTCAGCCTTTGTTTGAAGGCTACAACTCCCCATCCATCCAGCCACAACCAGTGGAGCCTGCAGAACCCCAGAGTATAGATCAACGACAAGCATTGCTACCCGTCCCATATCAGGAGATGCCATCGGCAGTTGGTCAGACAACCATGTCATTGCAATTAATACCAGATCAAGCGATTGAACATTTACTCCCGGCAATGCCAGAAATTGTCCATATGCCGCCAATATATACAGAACCTCGCCCGATTACTCCTAAACATCAGGCGATAAGTAGCTTTGTGAGCCTTGTAATTGTTGCCTTACTCCTTTGCGGAGGAAGTGTCTTCTATGCAAATAATACTGGCAAACTGGCCTTTTTGCATCAAATCTTTGGAGATGCACGACCGCCAAGTCTACAGGCACATCAGGCGCCAAAGCTCCCCGACGCACCTGACAAGGTAGATGTGGGACCAGCATACAATATCATTCCTTCGGCTGCGACGGCATTACGCGTCGATCCAAAAACCAACTTTGTCATCGCACCAGTGAACGCGTTCTCTCCTGGTCAGACATTCTACCTTGCTTTCAGTGTTATATCACCTGATAAGGATGGTCGAGTTTATACAAAATGGTATACAAATAGTCAGTACTTTACTACTGTACAGAGCAAGGACCAGATTAAGGCCCACACTACTGAAAGTGGAAGCGTCTCTATCACCTATCCACAAGCTGCCGAAGGGTCAGTAGAGTTATACTGGAACGATCAGCTAGCACAGAGGCTCTACTTTGTTGTGAGATAGCCTTTGCACACAGTCTCAACGCGGACATCTCCATAAACCCGAACTTGGCAAGCTAGACGCAGGTTCGGGTTTTTCTTGAGATCCTTACTCAACCAAAACTTCTCCATAAAGGTAAGGGGATTAGTGCTAGCTGAAGGCGAAACGGCAACACGATCGGTACCACACATGCCATTGCCATGGCAATTAGCGAATTTCCACAGCCCACAGTATACAGGCACATCGTTCTCTAATGCTGGATAACGCACAGTATCGCCTTCGGGCACTTCGACTCGTACATTTTCACGTATATAGGTAATGGTTGGCATAACTTTGTCCTCCATAATAGGCCTAAATTTTAACTTGATTCTATGGGAAGAAATAGGAAAAGTCAACAAAAGCAAGACACAGTCAAGCTGTTGGTGTAGCAGTGGCACTTGTGACCGTTATACTCACAGAAATACTTTTTGGGCTCCCCACGATAGCAGCACCGCTCTTATCAGTAGCTGAGAGCGTAATAACACCCGTATAGGAGCCAGCAGTTAGCTGTGCAGCATTGACACTCACACCAAGAGAACTGCCACTTCCCTGATCTGTACCCGAGGTCGGAGATAGCACAAGCCAAGTAGTATTTCCAGAACCGCTCCAGGAGATTGGCAGAGCGCAACTGCCAGTTGAGCTTATCGGTACATTTTGTCCAGTTGACGTCTGTCCCTGCTGAACAGTAAAGGACAGGCTTGTAGACCCCACTTGCAACGAACAAGGCTGTGTGACATTCAACGTTACCGTAAATGTCTGTGGGCTCCCTTGAGCAGTTTGGCCCAGAGCATCAAGCGCCGAAATTGAGACTTGTGCACTATAGGTACCAGGGCTCAGGCCAGCAATACTCGGAGCGATTTTCAACGTTGCTGTCTGGTTACTATTGGCAAAGGAACCAGATACCGGAGTAAACTTTAGCCAGGATGGAGCAGAACCTACGGCTGCCGCTTTCCAGCTCAAAGGCCATCCGCAGTTACCAGAAGCGGTAAGTATAATCGATTGTGCAGCCGGATCAGATTGACCTTGTGTGGCACTGAACGCGAGTGCTTTGGACGAAGGAGGAGCCAACGTACAGGGGGGTTGCACCATAAAAGTTACGGTAATCGTTTGTGGACTCCCACCAGCAGGGACATTATTTCCATCGACACCGTTAATCTGGATCTGCCCCACATAAGTACCAGGACTTAAATTCGCAGCATTGACATTGACCTGCAACTGCCCCGTCTGCCCGGGAGCAATCGTTCCACCCGTAGGAGAAACTCCCAGCCAAGATGAGGTCGATGTAGTGACAGAAGTATTCCAGTTTAGCAAACTTCCACCTGTATTGGTAATGGTCACAAGCTGCCCAGGAGGGTCCTGTTGCCCCAGTGTGAGACTAACATTGAGATTGAGAGGCGATGCAGCAATAATTGGAGCAGATGGTAACAGCGGAGCTTGGACTGCAAGCTGAACTGCTACAGATTGAGTGCTCTGCTGACCTACAGCAATAGAGATATAACCAAAATATGTACCCGGCTTGAGATTGGTAGTATCTACATCCACGGTCATCACAGCATTCGATATACCATTTAATTGTCCACCCGCAGGTGTAATTGTGAGCCAAGGTACCGAAGTGACAGATCTCCACGAAATCATACCCGAACAACTATCAGTAGCCGCTAGACTCAACGCTTGTGTGTTGGGATTACTGCCAGCTACGGCAGTGAAGGTTAGATTCCCAGTACTCAGAGCAAGGCCACAGCTTGGTCGAACAGAGAGAGAGATATCAATTGTTTCTGGATTATTGAGCGCACCAAAACCTGCTTGGGCACGAAATACCAGTTTTTTACTGTATATACCCGACAACAGATCACGACTGTACACGCTCAGATTTACTGAGCTGGTCGATTGAGGCATGACAATACCCGATACGGCATTCGTATCCAACCAGCCCGTCTGATAGCCAGAACCACTACCCTGACTTGATGATGGGTCGGCTGCTAGCATCCAGTACAGTGGCTGTGTACCAGGATTGCTCACGACAAGAGATTGACCACCGGGATCCGCCATACCATCCACAGTAGTGAATGGGAGCACGGCAGGAGAAATGGCAAGTACAGCACCAGCGTTCCGTGGCAGCGGCAATACCTTCATTTGTACTGACACAGATTGCGGAGCTTCCCCATTAGCAGTAATGGAAATCGTGCCCGTGTAATCTCCCGGTAGTAGATTTGCACGTGCGACCCCGACTGTGATCTGCATCGTAGTACTAAAAATGCCATTGTTAGGGCCGATGGACAACCACGATTGATCGCTTGTCGCCGTCCATGAGAGAGATTCTGTGCCCTCATTCTGCAAAGTCAACTGCCGTAATGTATCAGCTCCCACTATACCTGCATCAAAATCGAGAGTCGTTGGACTAACAAGTAGAAGTGAAGGGCGAGTAGTACCGGCATCCATGCGCAGGGTTGCACTTGCAGTATAGTGTAAAGTTGTATCCTCGGCATGTAAGGTATGCCAACCGGGCCTCCATGTATTGTCAATCGTGATCAAGACCTTCTGCGAACCATCTGCTTGCACACTCACCTTCGAATTACGCCCAGAAAATACAGGTTCTTCAATATCACGCGTCAGAGCCACCTGGGCAGACGGAGAAAAATTATGGATAGATAAGGTAAGCGTTTGACCATTATGTACAACATTTGCTGAAAGAGTTATGGAAGGGGGCAAATGGCTAGGCTGATGAGGCTGTGGAAGACGCAAAGCAGTAAATAATACTAGCATCGTATCAAACGTCAAAGCAAAAATCGCCAGGATAACCAAAAAGGTAAAGAGTAGACGTAGACGCTTATGAGTCCGCAAACGCACCGTATCCTGCGCAGCTTGTAGCTCATCAGAAGATGCGTCCAGCAAGCCTGCAGCTACAGCCTGACGTATATCTTCTGCTTCAATACGCTTGATTTCCGAAATACTCGGGAAACGGCGGGCCAGTAACGGATCGGTCTGATCTTTCCATATATCCCGCTCACCTTCGTCATCCAGATCTTGTAACCAGGCTCCGAGATCAGGAGGTTTGTTATTGGGCTCAGAGCCCGGCATTGGTTGTGTGCTATAGATGGAATGGGGCAAAAGCGTACTACCACGTCGAATATCAGCAGTGAAATCATAAGGCGCGAGACGAGAAAGGCGGGGAACACGGATACCTGGATGCTGTTGCAACGCTTCCTCAGCGGCAATATGTTGGGCAGCATCATTTAACTTACGCAGAGCCAGTTCACCCTGATCACTTTGGGCCAGTTCGGCAGACATCGGGGACGTCTTTAGAGACTCATCTAAAGGTACAGCAGACAACGTAGGTAGTGATGCAAAGGAAATATCATTCCGTGTCGATGGCAGAGGCGTATATGGCTCTTGCCTCACTGATAAAGGCGTCTCCGTAACATCGTTATGATCATTTTTCTCCATACAATCCATCCCCCTATTCAACCTGATGGTCATGACAGTTTAACAATAATTGATATTGATTAGAGAACATTCCAATAACTCTCTACATTTGATTATAGCGCAAGTACAGATTCACTCAATGTCTCATTTGAATGAACATGAAAATTGTTTGCGCTCTATGGCGGTTGAATTAATGATACACGGCAAGTACGGTCTTTACATTTTTCGTATTTGGCAGAAAAATCTTTTTTTTGCAGACCTACACTAATAGAACGTGGAAGCTCTACTATTTGTCACTCCAATACTAGATAGGTAGCCATTAGAGAACCAGTTTCAACCTACCCTGATGAGGCAAGAACCATGCGACGGGAGCGAAGCACTGAAACTGTTAGAAAAGTTTCCCAGGTCCTTCTGGATATTAAGAGTACCAATGGAAGGGTCTTTTTTCTAGAGAAGAAGAGGGACAACTTGAGGATAAATTTAGAAGAAGGCGGACACGAGGGCCGCCTTCTCGAATCATTTCTACAGCTAACGCAGTATTGCCTCAAATTGCTCATTCAGAGCACGAATAATGCGTTCCTGGATCGTATTGGCCTCGGCATCAGTCAGAGTCCGATCTTGAGCCTGATAGACAAGTGCATAGGTCAGATTCTTCTTGCCAGCAGGAATTGGTTCGCCAGTGTAAACATCGAAGAGTGCGACAGAGCGCAACAACTCTCCACCATTCTGAGTAATCGCTTCCTGAACATCATGCGCAGGAATGTTCTGATCCACTATCAATGCCAGATCACGTGTCAACTCCTGATGACGAGAGATCGGCTGATAGCTTACTCTGGTCGGTACAGCCTCATACAGCCGTTCCAGATCAAGCTCACATAGGTAAGTCCGATGTGGCAAATCATAGCGCTGCTGGACAAGCGGATGGACTTCACCGAGTACTCCGATCTGGTCAAACGCCTCTTCGCCAGTATCAGAACCATACGACAACTCCAGCAGAGCACAGCGCCCTGGATGGAAGGTTGGATGCTGCGTGGGTGTGAAACGATAGTTTCTGATATTCAGACTCGCGAGCAGTGTTTCCACAACACCCTTGAGATCATAGAAATGTGCTGGTCGGCTCAATTCTGTGATCCAGGAAATCTCGGCAGGACCGCACAGAGCAATAGCTACAGTTCGGCGCTCATCTGGCAATTCCTTCGCATCTCCGGCTGGCAGATAGCGCCGCCCGATCTCAAAGAAGCGCAGACCAGCCTTGTTACGCTTGCTATTCTCTTGCACCGTCTCCAAAAGACTACTCATCAATGTCAAGCGCAACACTTCCAGATCATTGCTTAGAGAATTTGCCAGCACGACCGCTGGAATAGAGCGAGTATCAAACGTGGCAACAGCCGTCGCAGCATCCGCCTTTGCAGCCCCAGAGGAATGCTTGCCATTTGGTGCTTGTGATAGAAAACGGGCAGAAGTAGCATCCGCCTGGGCCAGCAGGTTGACCATACGCTCCCGGCTGGTCAGTGTATAGGTCACAATCTCGTTTAGCCCCGCACCAATCAGCAATGTACGCACTTCCTGCTCGCGTTCGAACCAGTGATCCACCACCAACTCAGGCAACGGGCCAGTGGGAATAGTGCTCGGAATTTTATCGTAACCGATCAAGCGGATCACTTCCTCGACGAGATCAGCTCCTTCTTCAATGTCGGTACGATAGGTAGGTACGGTGACCTGCATGGTACGCCCCTGCTCGTCCGATAAGACTGCAAAACCCAGAGCACGCAATGCTCCAACGGCCTCATCTTGCGTCACCTTCATCGATGTCAGCCACTCGATCTCATCAATCGAGAAGGTTAGTTTGCGTGACTGCACAGGTCTAGGATATGCGTCAACGATGCCAGGATGGACAGTACCACCAGCCAATTCGGCCATCAACTGTACAGCTCGGTTCGCACCTGCAATTGCCAGTTCGGGATCAAGTCCTTTCTCGAAGCGGCTCGAAGCATCGGTGCGCAGACCCAAGGTAGTCGAAGTACGACGAACATTGCTCCCCAGAAAATTGGCTGACTCCAGCAGGACAGTAGTAGTCTGCTCGCTTACTTCACTGACCGCACCTCCCATTACCCCTGCGATGGCCGTTGGACCCTTGGGATCGGTGATGAGCAACATCTCAGGAGTAAGTTTGCGCTTGACGTCATCGAGCGTAGTCATCGTCTCGCCCTGGTGAGCACGACGTACAATAATATGCTGCTCGGGTACCAGATCATAGTCAAAACCATGGAGAGGCTGCCCTAACTCGAGCATAACGTAGTTTGTAATATCAACGATGTTGTTGATTGGTCGCATTCCTGCCGCAAGCAAGCGTCGTCCCATCCAGCTCGGAGAGGGACCGATCTTCACGTCGCTAACCACACGAGCCGTATAGCGCGGACACAGGTCTGGTGCTTCGACAGTGACCTTGACTAGTTTTTCGGTAGCGGTGCCCTGCTCCTGCAAGGCGGGCTGAGGGATGCGTAATGGTTTACCTGTTAGCGCTGCCACTTCACGTGCGATACCAATCATCGATGAGAGATCGCTACGATGGGCCTTGATCGCAAACTCAAGCACAACCTCACCTAGCAGATCAACTAGCTTCAAGCCGACTTGAGTATCGGGATCTAGAATATAGATGCCTGAATGATCATTGCCTAGACCAAGTTCACGTGGCGAGCAGAGCATGCCCTGCGAGACATATCCCATCTTCTGCGTCTGGCTAATCGTAATATCCCCTACTTGAGCACCGGGTAGAGCCAGAGGCACCTTATCTCCCAGTTGAATATTGGGAGCACCGCAGATCACGCTCAACACTTGCGAACCAGTGTTGACCTTTGTATAACTCAGGTGGTCCGAGCCCTCCACTTTTTCCAGATGATCAATCTGCGCCGTAATAATCTTGCCGCCCCAATCTTTCCCAATATAATCGATTGCCTCTACTTCCAGACCGGCCATCGTCAACATATGAGCCAGATCTTCGGGCGCCATCTCTATATCAACATAGTCTTTGAGCCAGCTCAAAGGTACTCTCATTCTCTTCTCCTTAATAATATTTCTACAGACATTCTTGCAAAGTCACAAGTTAGAACTGGCGCAAGAAGCGTAGATCATTGCCGGAGAAGAGGCGTATCTCTCCGATCCCATACTTCAACATAGCGATACGCTCTACGCCCATACCGAAAGCGAAGCCGCGATATTTTGTTGGATCGTAGCCCACCTCGCGCAACAACTTGGGATGGACCATGCCTGCCCCAAGAATTTCCAGCCAGCCACTATACTTACAAGAGCGACAGCCCTCACCATTGCACAAACCACAGCTGATATCCACCTCGGCACTCGGCTCTGTGAACGGGAAGTAGCTTCCACGGAAGCGCAGACGGCGTTCAGGTCCGAATAACTCATGGGCGAAACGTTCTAGGCAACCCTTGAGATCAGCCATTGTGCAATATTCATCAACCAGCAAGCCCTCGATCTGATGGAACATTGCTTCATGCGTTGCATCGATAGCCTCATTGCGATAGACTTTGCCAGGCACTACGACACGCACAGGCGGACACGTCTGCTTCATCGTACGCACCTGCATCGGTGACGTATGTGTGCGCAAGAGGATCTGTCCAGGTTCTATCCAGAAGGTATCCTGCATATCACGTGCTGGATGATCCGCTGGAATGTTGAGGGCTTGGAAATTATGGTAATCGGTCTCCACTTCCAGTCCCTGAACCACGCTGAAGCCCATCTTGACGAAGATCTGCGTGACCTCCAGGATGGTACGGGTAATCGGGTGCATGTGCCCGGCAGGCAATGCACGTCCAGGTAAAGTAACATCGATCCGCTCACTCTCCAGTGCCAGCATCAGTTCGCGCTGTTTTAAGGCTTCGCGACGTGCAGCAAGCTGGCGCTCTAGCTCGGATTTGACTGTATTGATTTTCTGTCCAACAACGGGGCGCTCCTCTTTCGTCAATCTTGGCATAACGGCGGAAATACTTTTGAGTTCGCCTCGATTGCGCCCCAGGTAGCGCGTATCCCACTCATCTAGCTCAGCCAAGGTCTCGATAGACTCCAGTTCGGCGATGGCACGCCCGCGCAATTCATCGAGCTGCCCTAGCAATTGTTCAAGTTGTTCGATCATGCAACCTCCCAAAACATCAAAAAACCGACACTCGTCAACAGGACGAAGTTGTCGGTATAGCAAGCTCCGTGGTACCACCCATCTTGAATATGGCGCAATCTCCAGACATTTCTCATGCCTATAAGAAATAAAAATGAGCCACAATCCACTCGGTTTGTCCAGTAACGGGGACGATCCGGGGCTGCCTACTTGGTCTCTACACGATAAGTCTTCAACAGCCAGCTCTGGGGTGAACTTCAGCGGATAGTGGCGCAAAAGGGTTTGCAGTCGGTGACCCTTTCTCCCTGGACGCTGCTTACGCGCTTACTCTCCCCATCATTGCTTTTTTACGATTGATAGTTTTCTGTCAGTGTAGAGTATAGCATATGGTCGGGGAGAAGTCTAGGATTTGATCACCAATTTATGATTGTGAAAGTATCCTTATCACTTTCTCTCGCATCAGATTCAATT
>DASYAN010000227.1:0-12685 GCA_036501345.1 Ktedonobacteraceae bacterium | reverse complement strand
ATTGATGAGCGCGTGTGCCAGCATCTGGTAACCGATGAAATCTCGATTGGCGATTATGTACTCACAGGTGGCGAGTTGGCAACGATGATCATCGTTGATGCCGTGAGCAGGCTACTTCCAGGTGTGCTAGCTGACGATTCTCCACAAGAGGAGTCTCATAGCAGCCATACGCTGGAATATCCACAGTACACGCGACCAGCAGAGTTCAGGGGATGGCCTGTCCCTGACATACTGCTCTCAGGACACCACGAGAACGTTGCTCGCTGGCGACGTAAAGAATCGCTACGCCGCACACGCCAACGCCGCCCCGACCTATTCGCCAAACTAGATCTAAGCAGCAAGCTAGACAAGAAATTGCTGCAGGAGCTGGATGAAGAGAGCAATAATGTTTAGAGCTATGGCACAAAGGGCTTCTGCTGCAAGATTTCAAAAATATAGAGAAGTAATGTTATTGTTAAAATAGTAATGTTATTTTATTAAGCATCTAACGTTACCAATAGTAGAGGTAATTTCCTGCAAGGCCTTCCTTGGGTATAACAGAAAACAACCACTACTAAAGGAGAACATTAGCGATGCCAGAGGATTTACCAACTCCTGAGAAAAGTTACCAGCAGCTAAAAAGGGAAAATGAAAAGGATAAGCAGAGACAAGCATTTCTTCGGCAACAACCGATGCTACCGACATTTAATCAGAGCACCAATGAGCCTTAGAAAGACCAGGACAAAAGTTGCTTGCCATGGTAGAATAGTGAAGAAGGATGTAATTGTAGAGCTTTCAGAGAGTAAAACAGAAACACATGCGGGTACAGCAAGGGAGAAGCGCTGTGAATACATCGATGATCATCCAAAACCAGTTTTTGACAACAAATTTCTTTGTGCCTGTCGCCTCTCATCCTCTAATCTCCCGCCCACGGCTCTTTGCCAGACTCCAGGAGAGTTTCCGGTATCCACTTACGCTCATCTCAGCTCCCGCTGGCTTTGGCAAGACTATGTTACTCTCTGCTTGGACGCAATCACTCTCGGCAAGCAGTCCACGGGTGGCCTGGATTTCTCTGGATGCGAGGGAAAATGATCCAGGGCAGTTCTGGACCTGTATCCTGGCAGCATTGGACAGACAACAACCGCAACGCTTCAAATCCCTCTTGCTTTCCCTACAATCGGAGCAAGTACCCTCATTGAACTATATCCCGATGGTCCTCATCAATCTGCTAGTAGAAGGCATAGAACAATTCCTATTGATTCTAGACGACTATCAGGTGATCACAGAGCAGAAAGTGCACACCTCTCTCACATATCTGGTAGAACATCTGCCTCCTTCCTTGCGCATCATTCTGGCAACACGAGCTGATCCTCCCCTGCCTCTCTCGCTGCTGCGGACACGTCAACAAATGCTTGAAGTGCGTACTGACCCGTTGCGCTGTACAACAGAGGAGACTAGGGCTTTCTTCCATGAGGTGATAGGTGCGGACTTCTCTGGTGAGACAATCCAGGAGGTAACAGCACGGACAGAGGGTTGGCTGGTGGGCTTACAATTGCTTGGGTTGTCTCTGCAAGAGCATCCAGATCCCGCCCTCCTGCTGGAAGAGGTGAACGGGAATCAGCGAGAGATCCTGGACTATTTGACTGAGGAGGTATTGCGGCAGCAGCTAAAGGAGGTACAAACCTTTTTGGTGTCAACCTCTATCCTGGAACGGTTTAATGCCTCACTGTGTGACGCCGTGATGGAACGACATGGAAGTCAGGAGATGTTGAAACGGCTGGAACAAGCCAATTTATTTCTCGTTTCCCTGGATGACAAGTGTCAGTGGTATCGCTACCATAAGCTCTTTGCCGAAGCTTTGCGCTCCAGGCTAAAACAAATGCCGGGCGATCTTGCACACGTCTTGCACTCTCGTGCCAGCATCTGGTACGCCGAGCACAACGCTCTCACCGAAGCTATCCTACATGCCTTCAGCGCTCACCAGTGGCAGTGGGCTGCAGATCTCATTGAGCGTCTTCCATTGATGTCACTCACCTTTGAAGCCAATGAACATACGTTGGTCACTCTCCGAGAGTGGCTGGAGCAGTTACCTGCAAACCTGGTGAGTTCCCGGCCGGGTCTTTGTCTGGTCTCTGCCCAAATGTGGTGGGCGGTTGCCTCTCATCCCGTTCTGGAAACTTGGCTTAATGCAGCTGAAGCAACGCTCACGACACAGACCGATGCCGATGTCTCATCTCCGATGCATCCTCCGCAAGCACAGCAGAATCAAGAGGATCTACTCGGAGATATTGCCGCCTTCCGTGTATTTGTGCGAAGCTATAAACAGGATGGGGAGGCGGTCCTTGCGCTCAGCCAGCAAACCCTAGCCCAGCTTCCTGCACACAATTACATAGCTCGCTCACTCGTCAGTAGTGCCCAGGCCGTGGCCTATTATACTGGTACTAACAATATAGAGGCCGCTATCCAGTGTAGCCTCCAAGCTAGTTCGCTTGCCCAGGCAGCAGGAAAACCAGCTCTTGCTATTAGTGCCCTGGGGACAACCGTCTTGTCCATGATAGGAGCAGGACAACTGCGTGAGGCTCAGCAACTAGCCCAGCAAGCGATATTGCTGGGGAAGACGCAGTCAGGAGATGTTTTGTTCCCTGAGGTGGGCTGGCCTGCTCTCTTGCAAGCTGACATTCTACGTGAATGGAACGACATTGGTGCGGCACTAGAACTGGCAGAAGAGGCCCGCTCACTCTGCGAAAAGACTACCTCGCTCACCTCGCTTGTGTATTTACTATGCAGGTGCGCGGTGCGGTTGCGCATTTCCTTGTCGTGTCGAGATCTAGATGCAGCGTGCACAGCCCTCCGGCAATTTGAACGCGTCGGTAGCCGCATGAATCGGCCTACCTACCTCTATTTCCGTTCCTTCTTTACCACGGTCGATCAGGTTCGGCTCTGGTTGGCCTGTGAAGAACTGGATCGTGCCACACGCTGGGCAAAGGGACTGGAGGGAGGAGAATGGTATGGTACTCCCTTTGCACACGAGCGGGAAGAGGTGGCCTGTGCCCGTATTCTGCTGGCAAAGAAGCAGCCAACTGTGGCCCTGCAGCGACTGGAGTCTGTCTTGGTCAGAGCAAGCAATGGCCAGCGCTGGAGTCATGTGATTGAGATGCGGCTTTTACAAGCCCTCGCCTACCAAATGCGGCAGCAGGAAGCACAAGCGTTGGATACACTCTCCCAGGCAGTACATCTAGCAGAGCCGGAGGGTTACATCCGCAGCTTCGTGGACGAAGGCCCTCAAATGGCAGCCCTGCTCTCCCGGTTACGGATGCGGCAAAGCAAGTACGGACCAACTCCTTATGTGGATACGATCCTTGCCGCCTTTCCCCAGGAGAGTACTGAGAATGAACCTCGACAGATGGACAGAGTCTCTACCACCTGTTCCCAGGGAAGTACAGGGCATGAAGCCCGGCCTGCAACGGTAGAACAACGAACAAAAGTTCAACCGCTGTTAGACCCGTTGACTGAACGAGAACGGGAGGTTCTTGAGCATTTAGCACGAGGTTCCTCCAATCAGCAGATTGCACACGAACTGGTGATTGCCATTGATACCGTTAAGCGCCATGTCAGCCAGATTCTCGCCAAACTGGACGTACAGAATCGAGTCCAAGCTGTACGGCGGGCTCAAGACGTGGGTCTCCTGAGTTAGGAGCAGTGGAACGTTTATAGCGACTCACAGAGAAGTATTATTCACTATCGTCTCAACCTCGTTGATGAAGAAGAGCATCAATGAGACAAGATGTCAGGTACTTGTCAGTTGTCATACGTCCCTCTCTCGGTTATCCTAACAGAGGTATCTTCTTGATGGGATTACCTGCTTGGGCATCTATAGCGGTTGTGCGAAAGCTCGCGTAAATGCTCATTTGAATAGAGAGGATCATGTATGCAAGGAAAGTTTAATCAATACAATATCACGACAGAATTGGCCAAAAAGCATTCGCATTCGACCTATCTGGCTTCTCCTATTAGTGAACCTGAGCGCCAAGTGGTTCTCACTGTATTCTCTGCGTCACTCTTCCATTTTCCCTATGAACGTGAGAACCTGTTGGAGAAAGCCCAACGCATCAAACAATTCCAGCACTCGCATCTCATGCCCATCTTGGATATGGGCATAGAAGAAGAGCAGCCCTTTGTCGTGCGGGAATATTTGCCTAACGATTCTTTACGCAGCCGCCTGAAGCAGATCTCTCCTCGCCGTTTGGAGCTACGTGATGCCCTTGCCATTGTGTCACAGGTAGGAAAGGCTCTCGCTTATGCCCATGAACACAACGTTCTTCATGGCAACCTCAAACCAGAGAACATCCTCTTCGATACAACCAGTCAGGTTTTCCTGACAGACTTCTATCTTGTTAGCAGGAAGGATGCCATCATCCGTGATCAGACCTCAGGAGAGTATGCCTTCTGTTATTTAGCCCCTGAGCAATTTACAGGCAGATGCGACGCTCGGAGCGATCAATATGCCTTGGGTTGTCTGGCCTACGAACTGATTACAGGATCTGTTCCTTTTGCCGCACAGAGTCTGGCGTCCATGATGGGACTGCCAAACAGCGGCCTGCCTATCCCTCTCTCGGAGAGTGTAGCTGGCCTGTCCCCCTCCCTCGAAGTGGCTGTGCTTAAAACCTTGGCCAAAGATCCTGACGAGCGCTTTTTTGACTTCTCGTTATTTCTAGAAGTGATCCAATCCGTTTTGTCACCTCCGCCTGCCTTTCCTCTTATGCGCTCTATCTACTCTCGCACAAACAGAGCCATTTCTCATTCTGTAAAGTCGGCAAAATTACAAGCTATCTCCTCCCCCATCCACAAGCGTGCCCTCAAGTCTGCTAAACCTCAGCAGCCTGAACCATCTGGAGCATCCTTGAGTACTAAGGGCCTCATAGCAGAACCAGCAGACAAGGGGCTACAACACGATAGATCTTCTGCTATTACGATTGAGGCAATGCCACAACCAGCTCTCACATCGGAAGTGGCTATGACCATGCCGATCATAGAAGAAATAGAAGATGTGTTGTTCAATGATCCCTTTAGGGAAGAAGATGTCGATGGATCGCTCGAGCTAGCATTATTTGGAAGCTCAGTTCGCGGGCAGAGTCTGTCTAGAGCTGACTGGATGCTTTCACCCTCGACAAATAATACTGATCGGCCTAGAGCACGGATTGTACGAGCACTACGCGGTAGAAAAAAAGTACTAGGGCTAACTCTTGCTCTCTCAATGAGTGTGGCCTTGCTTGCGTATGCAGTTTGGCCATCTGGGATGACTCAACATGATACAAGTTTGCATTCAACCCAAGAATTGATACATGGGCTTATCCCACAGATTCCCAGTCAAGCAGGCAATCCTCCAACTGACTCAGTTTCTGCTCAAACCGACAACTCAGCAGCACAAGGAACTAACAATAACCCAACAACACAATCTCTCTCTCAAATATCTTCCAAAGCAGCGACTTCCTCTTCTTCATCAGTAAATTCTTCTTCTCCATCATCTCCATCATCTCCATCATCTCCATCATCTCCTCCTCCATCAAGCTCTTCATCTCCTCAGCCATTGACGACAACGACAAATATGACAATTTACTTTAGTGGCTGGACGGACAATAGCCCTCCTGGAGCGAGTATTGCATATCCTCAGATCCATCAGACCGCTGGCGGAACAGGCACCTATTCCGATCCCATTACTTTTGCTGCATCTCAAAATGCGTTGAGTCCAGGAACCATCATCTATGTCTCATTTCTCAAGAAGTATTTTATTATGGAAGATGACTGTGGTGATTGTGACTCGACGTGGAACAACAACCACAGCTACGAGATTACCCTCTGGATTGGGGGCGATGCCAACTCTAGTCAGAGTGCACAACAAAGCTGTGCGAATAGCTTGACTCCAAGTTCACCTCAAGCAGTCGAAGTGCAGCCTCCCTCTAATAATACTGTTGATACCACCCCTCTCTTTACAGATAGTGGTGGATGTATCAAACTATAAATAGGGACCTAGATGCAAAGGTGCTCCCTGGCGAACTTCTCCCATCTTATTTGGAGCAGTTGTCTGCCATGATAGAATGATCCAAGAAGCAAAAGGTCTGACAAAGGACCTATTTGTCATTCATCCCATGGTCATGATTTCATCTATTTGGCAAGTTAAAGCAGAAGCAATTTCAGGCAGGAGAGGCATTATGAATACATCGATACTCTTAGAACAGCAGCTTCTGACCACCAAATGCTATGTGCCCGTTGCCCTGGGCACCTTGATCCCTCGCCCTCGCCTCCAGACCTTACTCGATCAGAGTCTGCAGCGTCCTCTCACCCTTGTTTCTGCCCCTGCTGGCTTCGGCAAGACGACCTTACTAGCTACTTGGACCCAGTTCCTTCCTGTCAACCAGCCTCTGGTCGCTTGGCTCTCCCTCGACGAAGACGATAATGACCCACGACTCTTCTGGACCTATGTCCTGACCGCCTTGCAGAAACAACACCCTGAACGCTTTACTCCACTGCTGACCAAACTGCAAGCTTCACAAGCTCTACTGTTCCAGTACTTGTTGGCGGAACTGATAAACCTGGTCGCCGAAAGTGTCGACCACTTTCTGCTGATCTTAGATGATTATCAGATGATCACTGAGCCGCAGGTCCACAGCACCCTCTCCTATCTAATTGAACATCTGCCTAGCCCATTGCATATCATTCTTTCCACACGTACTGATCCTCCTTTCTCTCTCTCGCAGCTACAAGCACGTGGGCACATACGGGAAATACGCACCAACCAGTTGCGCTGCACCCCACAAGAGACGGCCACCTTCCTTCAAGAGGTCATTGGGCTTCAGCTCTCGGATGAAACCATCCAGCAAGTCACCACCCGCACCGAGGGTTGGCTGGTCGGCTTGCAGCTGCTTGGTCTTTCCTTGCCGGAGCAGACCAATCCAACGACCTTGCTACAGCAGATCAGTGGAGATCAGCGCTACATCCTCGATTATTTGACCGAGGAAGTGCTCCGACGCCAGCCCCAAGAAGTACAAGAGTTCTTGCTCTTCACATCCATCCTCGAACGGCTCAATGCTTCACTCTGTGATGCTCTCACTCAGCAGACTGGTAGCCAGCACATGCTCCACCGACTTGAACAGGCCAATCTTTTTGTGGTCTCTCTGGATAGCAAGCGTCAGTGGTATCGCTATCATGCGCTCTTCGCCCAAGCCCTCTCTCATCACCTCCATCCAACAGCTTGATCCCTCTCGCGTGCCAACCTTGCACGTTCGTGCCAGCCAGTGGTATGCTGAGCATAACCAGACCACTGAGGCCATCGTCCATGCCTTGTATGCCAAAGAGTGGTCATGGGCTGCCGATTTGATCCAGCAGAAGCTTCTCCCACTGATGTCTCTCACCTGGGGAGCCAGCAAACATGTCCTGATCTCAATTAAAGAGTGGCTTGAGCAGTTACCTGTTGAGGTGATGCATGCTCGCCCCTCACTCTGTCTTACCAGTGCCTTGCTCTTGTTTCAGGTCGCCTCCGATCCTCTGCTGGAAGGCTGGCTCGACGCGGCGGAAGCCACCCTGACCGCTACGCTTACCACACAGATGGATGAGGAGGGCCCATCCGGCATGTCCATCCAAGAGACGTTGCTCGCAGCTGTGATTTGCCTGCGTGCTGTCCTAAGACAGATGGAGGGAGATGGACCAGCCGCACTCAAACTCTTCCAGCGAGCCCTTACCCTGATCCCACCAGATAATCTCACGCTTCGTGCACAAAATATCTTATGTCAGACTCTCGCCTATTTTGGTACTTCTGTGAACGATACAGTAACGGCTATTGAAACCGGACGCCAAGCGATTTCCTTAGCCCAGGCGACAGGGCAGATCGGTCCCATCATGGCTGCCATGAACGTAACTGTCATACATGTGCTGGGAGCAGGTCAGTTGCACGAGGCCTATCGGCTTACCCAGCAAGCCATTAAGCTAGGCAAATCATCAGCAGAACTCATGCTTCCTGAGCTGGGCTGGTCGGAGGCCTTTCAAGCGCTGATCCTCTGTGAATGGAATAAGTTGGAGGGGGCATTTGCCTTGGCACAAGAAGCTCTTTCGCACTCCCAACAGGGAGAATCATTCGTCTCGCTGACCTACATCGCCCACGGATATGCCACACTGCTCCACATTGCCTTATCTGGTGGAGACCTCAACGTGGCACAGCGAGCTTTCCAGGAGTTTGAACGCATTGGAACGCAGCTCAACCAGAATCTCTATCTTCAGGTACGTTCCCGCACCACGTTTACCATTGACCAAGTCCGCTTCTGGCTCGCTTCTGGAGATGTGGATCAGGCAACCACTTGGGGTGAGGACCTCAACAGCACAAAGAGGCATACCAATCCCTTTTTCTGCGAACGCGAAGAGGTCGCCTGTGCTCACATCCTTTTAGCCACAGACCAATCTGTTTTGGCTTTACAGAGACTGAAGCCTGTGCTTCAGAGAGCGACAGCGGGCCAACGATGGGGAGATGTCATTGAGATCCGGATTTTGCAAGCATTAGCCTACCAGATGCACCACCAGGAAACCCAGGCCCTCGATACCCTCTCGGAGGCCGTTCGTCTCGCCGAGCCGCAGGGCTATATTCGCAGCTTCGTAGACGAAGGGGCTCCGATGGAGGCTCTCTTGTATCACCTACGCAAACAGGAGCGCGTGCATGGGCCTACTCCCTATTTGGATACCGTGATCACTGCCTTTCAGCAGGAAGGCACAAGACATATCCACAAGAATAAAGGGCATAGCAAGGGCCAAGCACTGCCAGAGCCCTTAAGTGAACGAGAATTGCAGGTGTTGCAGTCGTTGGCTCGCGGTGTATCCAACCAGGACATTGCCCAAGAACTTGTTATTGCTCTTGACACGGTTAAACGCCATGTCAGGCATATCCTCTCGAAATTAGGCGTACAAAACAGGCTACAAGCAGTAATACAAGCGCAAGAGCTTCACCTACTTGATAAGGAGGAGGGTAGTGGGCCATCCTCCTAGGTTGAACCCGCAACCCTCTTGGTAGGGTTTCTGTTGTTGCAAGACATGGAAAAGAATGACCAGAAGGCTATGACCAACCGCGATGGTGCCCTTCTTCTTGGCACGTCGAGCAGCCAGCCTCCATGCTCATCCTGGTCGCGCATTCGGTGGTAGTAGGTGATCGAGAGTCTGCTGAGCACTGGGCACCGCTCTTGCGCCATTCGGCCAGGCTTGCAAGCTATCTCAACGATCCCGACCCGCGCAGCATCCAGCACCGGGCTGAGCACGATGTTCCCCTGAGGCTGGTTCTCTGGCATCGAATGGCTATACTGCTCATGATTCGGGGCACATTGCCCGCCCAGAGGGAAAAATCTGCTCACCCTTCAGGGCATTTACCAGCTAAATAGGAAGTATGCTTCCATGTTCTTGACTCAGGCCAAAGGTTATCAATAATAAACACCACTCACACGTTCATCTTTCCTCTGCTTGCGATATATTCTTTTTATACGATGCAAGTGCTTTTCTGATAACGTTAAGCAAGTAATCGATATCAAAAGGTTTGTAAACTATATGAACCCCTTGTGATATCAAATAACCTTCCTGCTCTTGAACATCCTTGAGTGCAGCTGTACACACAATAACGGGGGTAGCTGCTGTTGCTCGCTGCATTCTGAGGAGTTGTAACATTTGCCATCCGAGAAGTTCGTGACCAAAGACCAAGTCCAAAATGACGAGATCCGGAGCTACCTCTTCAATTACCTTCCCATCCTGGTAGGGAAAGGAAGAAAGTATCACTTCATACCCCTCCTCTTGCAGCAATATCTGGAACATATCCAAAATCTCTTGTGTGTCATTTACAACTAAAATGCGCGTTTTCATGGTTTTATCTCTAACTGGGACTATTTTTCTCTTAAAGCTACTTTTTTAGTGGGGTAGATTTTTGAAGGCAAGTGTCTGAAGCTGTGCCACAAACAAGTAAGGGAAGCATCACTGTACTGTCTCTCAAGTATGTACACGCGATAGACATAAACATGGATACACAACACGACCTATGAACACCTAAAGGGTAAGCCGCCCCAAACCGATATGGCAGAAATTCTATGTGCTCCCTTCGCGCATCACACCTAGAGATGCTAGGACTTACGGCCCAATGACTTCTGTGGCCTGTGCCCGTGGGGTACGATAATCATCTACAATGCCCTTCGTTAGTGTTTCTATTTTTTCTCTTTGGAGTTTTTCTTCTTCTGCTACAAGTTGATTGAAGCTTCTTGAATGCTCCTTTATTTGCTTATTAAGCTCCTGTATTCGTTGTTCGCAGTCTTTAATTTCTTGAGCGAGCTGAGCATAATGTTCTCTATCCTTAGAAGCTCGCTCCTGTTTATCTTTAGCATCTTGTTGTTTCTTGCTTAAATCCTCAATGGTTTCAAGATTTTCTGCAATTTTACGCTTTATACTTGGTATGCTATTTTTAGCTTGCTCAATTTCATTGTTTTTTTTGCTTATATCTTGTTTTATTGCAGAAGTAGTTCGTTCGGCTTTTTTCTCACGAGTATCAATATCTTCTATCTCCCCCCTCAATTCTGCAATCTTGCCTTGCTGACCATCAATTTCTTTGGAAGCATCATTGCTTCTTATTCTGTCTTTCAATCCTGTAACCAATTTTTCCTGTGTTATGTAATTCATATGAGCTTTTTCGGAAGCACCTTCTGCCCTTGTTTTGATATTAATCGTTTTTGTAATTTTTATGTCAATAGCTTCGATTTCTATCTCAAAATTCATAATATTCTTTTTAAATAATAGAATTTTTTCTCTTTCGCCCTCTAAACTAGAAATTTTTTGTTCTGCTTCTTCGATTTTACCGTTTGTATCTTTTAGATAAGCCTTTACTGATTCTAGCAATTGCTCTCTTTTTCCTTGTAAATCTAGATGTTGTACTATCTCACGCTCAAACATTGTATTAATCTCTTGAGTAACATCAAAATTCTCTTCCAGGGGAAGCTGACCACGCTTCTCACTTATTTTTTGTTTATTATATTCAATGATTGATTGTGATAGTTTGACGATTTTATTTTCCATAACAAATTTATCAAGAGATAAGTTTATAAAGTCTCTAGCCTTTCCCAGACGCTTTCTATCAGTATCACCTTTTACTATTCGATGGAGTTTTTCATACTTCTCTTTGTTTAAGTTACTTTCATCGATAAGGCTATCTCTTGTACCACAGGCATCATCGTATCCTGTATCATCTGTTATTTGAGCTTTCGGAGTTTTTACAGATTCACTCTTCTTTTCTTCCACTTTATGATTAAATTCAGCCCCTAAACGGTATTTTTCAATAAAAGATAGAGCATCCTTTAAATATTCCATACTATCACAAATTGATTCTTCTATATCTCCTCGATATCGATGGTTTTCATCTTCTCTTATTAGTAGATCTTTTAGATCAAATGCCGTTTCATGGGATTCTACTTCAAAAACTGTCATAATATCAATTTTTTTAATGGATGAATCATATTCTACCTCACCTTTGATTTTCATTATATGTTGTTCATCGCTTCTTTCTATAATACCCATATCAAAATCATAATCTTTTTTACTGTCATTAAAACCTCTTAATTTTGCTCTTTCTATTGATAGCTGTGTATCTTTATATTCTTCATTTTTCTGTAAAAATTCTAATTCGGATTTTTTTGCCTCTATTTCATTTGTTAATGATTGTTGATTTATTTCTAGCTTTTCCAAATCTTCCGCTAATTTTGATTTATTACTGTCTAATTTTGATTTATTTTGCCTCAATATTTTCAAATTATCCTCTTCTGCTTTTAGATCTGTATCTAAAGCTTTTTGTTCTCGTTGTAGATTTTCTAGTTTATGATCTTCTACTTTTAGATCTGCATCTAAATTACCTTTATTTTCCTGTAAGTCTTCTAGAATACGCTCTCCTCCTCTTAGAGCCGTATTCAAATCTTTTATTTCATCAGAGATTTTTTCTGCATTCGCCTCTTGCGTTCGAAGATCAGCTTCAAGCTTATCCTGTCTTGCTCGCACTTGGGCAATTTGATCTGCGAAATTGCTATATTCCCTCTCTGCATCACTATGGGTAGTATCTGCAAGAGCTTGATCATTTTCCTGCCTCTCATATTTTCCTTCCAATTCCTGTAATTTCTTCTTTTCTGAATCATGTTTTGCTCTAACCCGATAATACTTCTTGCTAATATCGAGCATTTGTTGGGATAACTGCGTCTGTCTCATTTCGATGTCTTTTATAATGCCATATTTTATGTCGTGAAGCTTCTCTATATTTGCTTCAATAGCATCTATCGAGGGGCTCTCAGACAAGTCAGGAGTTTTGCTTCTTTCCATAGCTGCGGGAGCCGATGCATTGCGTTTAATCATGTCAAATGATTTGCTGCTTTGAAATCCTCTATTAGGTTGTCTGCCTCGAGAATCCATAGTAATAGTTCCTTTCATAAAACATTGGGTGCGTGAATGAATAGTGTAAATTCAACATGGTTTTTGCTCCTACGAGTTCAAGAGACAAGCCGGAATCTCAAAACCGTTACAAGCATACCCAATACTAGAGGATCTTTCCAGGATAACTAGGGAACAACTTTGCGGACAAGTGGGAACAACTTAGAGGACAACTATGCACATCAAGCTTCGTAGAGCAAATTTGAAAGCTTGCAATGAGATTGAGATG
>DASYAN010000226.1:0-15376 GCA_036501345.1 Ktedonobacteraceae bacterium | reverse complement strand
TAATCAATAGAGCGCACCAGATTGATCGTCGCCTCAGTCATACGGGCACGTAATTGCTCATCAACCACAGCCGATGGTGACTCCTCGATCAGCTTTTGATGGCGACGCTGGATACTACATTCACGCTCCCCCAGGTGTAGCACATGGCCGTGCACATCGGCGATAAACTGGACCTCAATATGACGGGCCGGAGCAATAGCCTTTTCCAGGTAGACTCGACTATCCCCAAAGGCGCTGCTGGCCTCGCTACGTGCCATACGCAGCGACGAGAACAAATCGTGCGGGTCGCGCACAAAGCGAATACCTTTGCCACCACCGCCTGCTGCAGCTTTGAGCAGGATTGGATACCCCAAGCGGTCAGCTATCTCACTTACTAGCGTATCATCTTCCACATCCGTCATGGCCCCAGGCACAATTGGTACTCCAGCTGCCATAGCTGTACGTCTAGCCGCTGTCTTTTCGCCCATCGCACGCTGTGCTTCTGCTGGAGGGCCTACAAAAATCAGCCCAGCATCCTCACATGCCTCTACAAATGCCGCATTCTCAGCCAAAAATCCATAACCTGGATGCACTGCCTGTGCACCTGACCGTTTAGCTACGTCAATTATGGTAGGAATATGTAAATAGCTCTGTGCGGCAAGTGCAGGCCCGATATGATATGCTTCATTAGCCATACGAACATGTAATGCATCACGATCAGCATCACTATAGACCGCAACGCTCTGCAATCCCAGTTCGCGACAGGCCCGGATGATGCGGACGGCAATCTCACCACGATTGGCAATCAGAACTTTTTGAAAAGGCCAATCAGCTATAGGAAAAATCTGCACAAAAGCTCCTTCGACTTTAGCTCTTTTGTTGCCTTGCAGTTCCCCTTATTAAAGGTTCGGGCCCTTTCCTTTAATAACGGAAAGCCTTATTAAAGGAAACTTTAATAACAATCTTGCTTATTAAAGGTCGGGCCATTGTACTTCTAATTGTAAGAGAAGACTACTAAAGTGTCGATATTCTACCACATCAGTACAATATCATAATGGCAATCTCCCCAGATCCACGAATCTCTAGCAAGCAATAAAGTATCACAATTAGGAAATTCAGGCCATCTCAGCAGGAAGATTTTTATTTACTTCGGAAACGAGTACACTTAATAGTGTGGGTGCACATTCCAGTATACCCCCAGGTAGCAATCGTACCTTCGCGTGGATACGTTGTTGTGGAGTTTTAGATAGGCATCTGAGGAGGAGCCGAAGTACAATGCTCAAATTTATCACCAACATGCAAATTTCCCGTCGTCTCTTATTTGCGTTTCTTCTTGCGGCAGTTATCCCGGGAATTATTATTTCGATACTCGGATTTGGTTTCATCAATGCTCAAAAGAGCCGCAGCCAAGCAATTCAATTGAATATCCAAGCATTCAAGATGGTCACTACAACAGGGGACTACCTTCCCAGAATGACTGAATTGCTCAAATCAGCTTACCAGTATCGGTATGAAACCGTCCCCAGCCAACCAGCCCAAGCCACTGATGCACTCAATCAGTTGCAAAACGTCACCAAGCGATTTGATCAGGCGATTCAGCAGTATAAACAAAAATATCAAATCAGCACTTCTCCAGATATGAAAGGTGTTTACGGCATTCTGTTGAGTGATGATCCCAACCTTCCCCTGGCTAAGCGGCAACAAGCAGCCATTGGCTTGATTACCAATAAGTTGTGGCCTAACTACCAACAGGCCCAGAATCTCGTATTCAGTGCAATCGCTACGAACGCACCCAAAGAACAGGTAGCTTCCCTTCTACAACAGGCTACCGACAACTACGCATTATTGGAACCAGGATGGCAGAATATCATCAACATCACGGAGGATATTAGCAACACAGTTGCACAGGTTGGTGCATCACAAACTGGTCCCTTTTACCTAGCCACCCTGCTAGCATTCTTGAGTACGATCGTTATCGTTACCGCAATTGGTTACATCATTTATCTCACCATCGTTCGCCCGTTACATCAACTTGCACTGCTCACAAGACGTATTGCAAAAGGTGACACACATGCTCGTGCAACAATTACTGGAGAGGACGAGATCTCTTTGGTCGCCAGATCTATCAACCATATGTTGGATTATATTGTCCAGCTCGCCCAAGAAGCCCAGTCACAACGTGATAACCTGCAAGCCCAGGTCGAAAAACTGGTTAGCGAAGTCAGTGGGGTTGGTGAAGGCGACTTGCGTATTCAGGCACAAGTCACCGCTGATGCCATGGGTGTCCTGGCCGATTCTTTCAATTACATGATCGACGAACTTGGCAGTCTGGTAGTCAGGGTCAAGATGGTAGCTAGCGGGGTAGATGCCACTACAGTCTCAATTCTCAGACGAATGACCCAGCTCGTAGAAACGGATAAGGCCCAGCTCAGGCAGATCGCCGCAGCCAACACCCAAGTAGAACTGATGACCTCATCGACCCACAAAGTTGCCGAACGAGCCCAGGCACTGTACAATGTCGCCCGCTTAGCAGGCCAAGATGCGCAAACAGGGCGCGAAGCAGTCAGGCAAACCATCGCGGGCATGGGACGGATCAACGAAAATGTTCAGACAACTGCCAGCAAGGTCCATACTCTAGATGAGCGTTCCCGTGAGATTAACGACATCGTCGATGTCATTTCTGGTATCGCTCATCAAACAAATCGTTTAGCACTTGATGCAGCCATTCAGGCCGCCATGGCTGGAGAAAATGGTACAGGCTTTAGCGCCGTCGCTGCAGACATTCGCCGTCTGGCCGAGCGCACTAAAGAGGAAGCCAGTATGATTACACGTACTGTACGTAGCGTACGTGAAGAGATCGGGGACGTTGCACAATCTATGCAGGATACACAACAGCAAACGGCTAAAGGCACGCATCTAACTGAAGAGACTGGTATTGCGCTAGAAGCGATCTTCGCAGCTGTTGAGCATCAAGCACATGAGATCGAAAATATCAGTCAAATGGCACTGCTACAACGACAAGCAACTCATGCAGTCACACAAATCATGCAAAAAGTATCGGCCTCAACCCGACAAAACAGTACCAACACTCACCAAGCTGCGCAAAGTGTAGAGCACCTTGCCCGTCTGGTCGAACAGTTGCGTACATCAGTGGCAGCCTTCAAATTGCGCGATAATCAGAACCATTATGCCCCTAACACCAACATTTTTGTGGAGGATGATCTCGACAGTCCCACCACAGTGAGTGGTGTTCTCCGCGCAGTCAGCCCCGTATACCAGCCACTACGCTTGACCTCTACAGGAGAAAATCCGGAGACAAATACAGACAGAGATACTCCTGTGCCCCAACCGATGAGCGGTCCCATCTCACTCTATCCCCTGTCGGATGGTCGGGCACGCAATGGTAACAACGGCTGATACTCACAGGAGTAGTCACATCTTTTTTACTTGTCGCACAGCCTCATAAAGGATAATACCAGTAGCCATAGCAGCATTCAACGATTCGACACCGTATGCAAGGGGAATGCTAATCGAGTGGGTAGCTAACGCATGAGCCAGTTGAGAAGGACCATGAGCCTCATTGCCAATAATGAGCGCGAACGGTTGTGTGAGATCCAGATCATAGTATCTGGAAGGACTGTTAGCCTCAGCCAGCAAAACGTGGGAAACTTGACCACAGTGCGTAGCTACCCGATCTCCAATTGCAGCCCAGGATAGATCGGTTTCCACAGGCAACATCAGGTGCGCTCCAGCTGCGGCACGCAGGACCTTGGGACTATAATAGTCGACACAGTCAGGAGTTAACAGTACTCTTTCGACATCAGCTGCTAGTGCCGTACGCAAGATCGTTCCCATATTGCCGGGATCAGTCAGAGCATCGAGAATCAGCAGTGCTGGGCGGTAAGCTGGCATGCGCTGCGCCTGTATTCGCGCCTGATCCAGAACATTGAGCGGCAATACACATACGATTCCCTGTGAAGTCTGCGTCTCGCTGATAGCTTCGATGACACGTTCACTGACCTCGATCAGACTATCCTCGGACAGAGCAGGGAGCTGCAGCAAACGCATTAATAAAGAGGCTCCTCTGTCTGTCCGCCGCAACAACTCTGGCTGATAATAGACCTCATACGGTATGATCTGTGCAGCAAGCAGAGCCTCAAGCAGATTAGGACCTTCCATTAAAAAGAGGCCATTTTTCTTACGCCCACGCGTCGTGTGTAGGGCTCGCACCTTGCTGATACGAGGATTTGATGGGCTAATAATCAGTGTCATAACTTCACGGAGTCCAACGAGCGCAATAAATTAGGCCCCTACCAATTGGCAATTCATTGCCCGTGGTGTAGGGACCCGATTTATCGCGTCCGTTGGATTTGTCATATCTGTTGGATTTATCGCATCCACTGGATTTATCGCATCCGCCTATTTGGCAGCTTCTAATGCTGTTTTGACAAGAGCACTGAAAGCTGCATGATCGTTAACTGCCATTTCAGCTAGGATTTTGCGATCTACATGAATATCAGCAACGTGGATAGCATGCATCAATTCGCTATAGGTCACCCCATGGATGCGAGCTGCAGCATTGATACGTGTGATCCACAGCCGACGCATATCGCGCTTGCGATTGCGACGGTCGCGGTACATATATGCCATCGAGTGCATAACCGATTCATGCGCTCGACGGATAAGACGATTGCGTGTACCACGATGGCCCTCCGCCATCTGTAAAATCTTTTTATGTTTCTTGTGAGAGGTAACTCCGCGTTTTACCCTTGGCATAGTCCTTTTTCTTCCTCCATTCACCTAAAGGTGATATAGCAAACCCCCAGTGGGGACACGGCTAGAAAGCGTAGGGCAGCAAACGTTTCAGACGACGTGTATCAGCTGTTTTCAGCTGATACTCTTTGTCGGCAGAACGAACAGCCTTGGGTGACTTGTTGCGACGCAGGTGGCTGATGGCCACTTTACGACGCATAAACTTGCCGGAAGCGGTCACACGGAGGCGTTTAGCCATGGCTTTGTGTGTTTTAAGTTTCTGCTTCATAATTTCTTTCTTTTCATCTTATACGGGGCAACAACCAGATATTCTACACATGAATGAAATCTATCAATCCCTATGTGCTCAATCCAAGGCGCAGAGTAGCCTTTTTCATGAAAAAAGCCACGTAAAGCAAGCTCTACTATCTCTTTATGGAGTTTTGCTTACGAGCTAAGCCCCGTGTTCGCGGCACGATTATAGCACACTCTCCAGTTGCAAGCAAGAGTTCCTCTGATTGGGCCACGTCTTATACTGACGAACTTCTTCATCCGTCCAATCGAAGTAAAGTATTTCCGCTTTTCCGATTTCACAACGTATAAGAAGAATAGAGAATTGAAAGTTGGTTCACCCCAGCACTTTCAAAAGTCGGAGACACGTTACCCGTGCTTTAACACGGTGGCTCACAATCGAGCAAGAGTTTTCTGGGTCTTTCTCCTAAAAAAGGCCCTCCTAATACTTAAAAAGCAAGGGGGGTTTCCACAGATTGAGTTTGATGATATACTATCGTCGTGTTGATGGCTTCCAGGGCACTCACTGCGCAGTTTATTTCCAAATTTTCAAGCGGAGTGCGGGACAACCAATTGAGAGCATATCAACATCCCCACTAATTGTGGGATAATTTTTCGATAGGCCGCAACCTTATGAAGCGGCACTAAAGTTCAGCGTCAGCCTAAATAATATGGTACTGATGCTCCACCTGCTCCGGCAGTCAAACACAATACTGACCGGAAGCATACCCAAAGGAAGGAGGTGGCTTCGTGAGTAGAGATTACGAACTTGGATTCATTCTCAACCCCGAAGTCAGCGAAGATGAGACACGTTCCTTACTGGACCGTATCGAACACATCGTCGCAAACTATGGCAGCCAGACTGTCAAGGTAAATCAATGGGGGCGTCGCCGTCTGGCATATCCCATCGATCGTCACCGCGATGGATACTACATATTCATTGATATGATACTGACTCCTGAGGCCGTGGCTGAAATCGAACGTACACTTAGGGTTTCTGAAATAGTCTTCCGCTACATGATGAAGAGGCGCGATCCAAAGGCAGCTCAGAAAGAGCGCGAGGCTCGTGCAGCTGCGGCCGCCGCGCAAGCCGAAGCAGCCGCAAATCAAGCAGAGACTCCCGCTACGCCCATTGAAGCTGAAGGTCAAAACGAGACTCCTGTACCCGTTGAAGCTGCCAGCAGGGTTGAAATCCCTGTCACGCCCGTTGAAGCTGAGAGTCCCGTAGAGGACAAGACAGAGGCTGAAGAGGTCACAGCAACCCCAATAGCAGAGGAAGCAGTCGTTCTGTCTCCTGAAGAGATCGAAAGTGCTCCACCGGCTGTTGAGAACCCTGAAGCCATTGAAGCTTAGCTGAAATATATGTGGGGACGTTCATTCAGTCTCCGAGCAAAAAAAAGAGCTGGGGTGGAATAGCACGTCGAAAGGATTTGCATTATGAACAAAATCATGCTCATCGGCAATCTCGGTCGCGATCCAGAAATGAACTACACGCCTGATGGCACAGCGGTAGCAAAGTTCTCACTTGCTGTTAATCGTTTTAGCAAGTCATCTACTGGTGAACGCCAGCAAGATACGGACTGGTTCAATATTGTCGCTTGGCGTCAACTGGCAGAAACATGTTCCACTTACCTGAAAAAAGGCCAAAAGGTCTTCATCGAAGGGCGTCTGAGCATGCGTAAGTACACCGACAAGACTGGAGTCGAACGTACAGCTATCGAAGTTATTGCCAATGACTTGGAGATGCTCACACCAAAGGATCGCCAGGGCAGTACCAGCTCGTCAGATATCTTAGGAGATGACAGTCTCGGAGATTTGGAAGACCACCCCTTCTAATTGAAGGAGAAAAGTTGTGCAAAGACGTAACGAAGGCGGGCACAGTCACGGCGGGTCAAATACCGGCTCAGGGTCTTCGCGCCAAAGGCGCGAGGGTGGGCGCGACCGTGGTTCTCGCCGCAAAGTTTGTCAATTCTGTCACGATCACGTTCGCGAAATTGACTACAAAGACTCTAGCCGCTTCCTGCGGAAATACATTTCCGATCGCGGCAAGATCGAGCCCCGCCGTAAAACGGGAACCTGCGCTAAACATCAGCGTGGTTTAAGCACTGCTATCAAGCAAGCACGCTTTATGGCCTTGCTCCCGTATACAGCCGAACACATACGCGGGATGTAATAGTTCCAGTCTTGTAAAGAAACAGGGTCAGGGACCCGATCCCTGAAAAGGGATGGGCTTGTGAGTAGGGGGTGATTTCTGCCCGTCCGACTCCGGCTTCACCTGACCAGATCCAGCCACCAGTCGTAAGACTGACGGGGCTACGTTAGAGGCAAATTTAGGTACCATAGGGTGCGTGAGCCAGCCCGATGCTCTACGGTTGCAGGTTAAACAGGTTTACGAGGGTTAGTGCCAGTGCTTGCAACGCCAAACCGCTTTCTAACATCGTCGAGGCTCACATTACCTGGGAAACCAGAGGGGTTTAGCCGTTCCAACACAAAACGGCTCCCCGCAAGGGGATTAGTCTTGAACCACCTAAAGGTGGCACGGCAGATCCAGCCTGCGGGCAGATTTCTTTCCTCCCTCAGTCTGAAGTCATGAGGGTCTTCAGAAAGGAGACCATCATGTCTGGGGACACCACCCAGCACCAAAATGGTCATTTAGAGAGGAGTTTTGATGAAAAGTCAAATGAAGCCTCGGCCCGATCAGCGACGATCATCGCGTACAGCCAAGTCTAAAAAGTATGTCAAACAGACAGCACATGTCGAGGCACGTCGCGATGGTAAACCTCTCATTTTTGGATGGGGAGAGCACCTCTCTCGCACCGAGAAAACACAGATCCAGCGCCGCGCCATCTGGTCCCTTACGATTTTAATTATTGCAGGTATCATTGCGATTTTTGTTGGTTTCTGGATCAATATTAATATTGTCGTTCCAAACCAACCCATTACTTCGGTTAATGGCCAGAATATTCCACAATCGGATTACCACAAGCTCGTTGTCTTCAAAGCACAGCTAGCAAATAATAACCTTAATGGGCCACAGGGTATTATCGCTCAGAAGGATAATTTGAGCACACAGGTTGCCAATGATCAGGCCAAGATCGATAATCTGAAGACGCAACTTTCATCTACGACGGACCCAGCGAAAAAGGCAGACCTTCAGAAGCAGATTGATACTGCTCAGAAACAGCATGATAGCGATAACTCCCAATTGACCACATTGCAGACAAATGTTACGACCGCGCAAACGAATGATACCCAATCACAGATCGCTAATGAGAGTGTCGAGTGGCTACAGGACGATCTGATTATTCGCCAGTGGACTGCCCAGCAAAGCGGTTCTATCCAGAACAAGATTGAGCCATCCGCCAGCCAGCTCGCCAGAGCGATGAACCAATTTATTGTCCAGATACCTAAAGGAACTACCTACAGTCAGTTTCTGAGCAAATACGGCGTGAGCGATAATGACATGCACGTTATGCTAGCGCTCAAACTGCGACGCGATAATATGAACAACTACCAGCACTCGTTTATTACTTCACCTACTCGTCAGGTAAAAGCACGAGCCATCACACTGAGTACTTCTAAGGATGCCCAAAACATTCTCAACCAACTCAAAAAGGGCACAGACTTCGCCACACTTGCCAAGAGTAAATCTGTCGATAGTAATACCAAATCTAACGGTGGAGAACTCGGCTGGCTGGTTCGCTGGCAGTATACAGTTAATAGCTCCTCGAATATACGCGGTACTGGCGCTATCGATAACTGGCTCTTCGATCCAGCACGTAAGGTCAAAGACTTAAGCCCGGTGCTGACCGAAAACGGTACTTATCACGTTGTACAGATCGAGGACATTGATCCATCCCGTAAAGTCGATGATCCCCACACCCTAGACACACTTAAAGCAGATGATACCCCGCTGATTGCTTGGCTTAACTCTCAGGAGGTTAAAGCACATCTAACACCGGGTGATTCCACTATGGAATTTGACCCACAAAACATGCCACAGGATATTCCTAGCTCTCCACCAGGCTCTAATCCAGCTGGTAGTTCTGGCATGCCCGGTGGTGTACCTAGTAGCGGAATGCTTGGTGGTATACCTAGCAGTGGGATGCCAGGAAGTGGTGGCCCATAATGACTCTGTCGGCCCCACCACTTCCCACAGACACCATACAGCCAACGGAACCAATCCAGCAACTCCTGGAAACGGTCTCGCTCTACCTGCATATTCCATTTTGTCATACTCGTTGCCACTACTGTGACTTCAATACCTATGCAGGTATCCTCCCGATGCGTGAGCCATATGTGCGTGCACTACTCACCGAAATCAGACTGGCAGGACAAATGGCTCAACATGGAGATAGATCTCCTCGTCGTTCACGTACCATCTTTTTTGGGGGTGGCACTCCCAGTCTCCTCAGTGTGTCACAGATCACAGACTTACTCGAAGCTTGCTATAGCTCTTTCGCAGTAGACAAAGATGCCGAAATCACCCTAGAAGCCAATCCTGGCACACTGGACCAGGAGCAACTAGCTGGTCTGCGTGCCGCCGGTATCAACCGTTTGAGCATGGGAGCACAAAGCTTTGATCCCGGTCTGCTCAAAGCTTTGGGACGCATTCATACACCCGAGGAAGTCCAGCAAGCCGTCAGCTATGCACGTAATGCAGGTTTCACTTCAATAAACCTGGATTTGATGTTTGGTCTACCAGAACAGACAATGGATCACTGGCGTGAAACGCTCGCTTGCGCTCTGGCCCTGCACCCTGAGCATCTCTCCCTTTACTCGCTCATCATTGAGGAAGACACACCGTTTTACGATTGGGTACACCAGGGCCGCATCACTCCTGGTGACGAGGATCTGTGCGCCGATATGTACGAGTATGCCGATGAATATCTAGGCAAGGCTGGCTATACCAATTATGAAATTTCAAACTGGACCTTACCGGGTCACCACAGCCGTCATAACCTGACCTATTGGAAAAATCTCCCTTATATTGGCATGGGAGCTGGTGCTCACTCCTGTTTCGGTGGAAGACGTTTCTCTAATGAGCGCAACCCATCGATCTACGTCAAAAAGCTCAAGGGGGGACAAATACCTGAGGCTGAGAGCGAAGCTATCGGCCATCTCCAGGCAATGTCCGAAACCGCGTTTCTCGCACTGCGCACCGCCATGGGACTCCATCTACCGACCTTTGAAGAACGTTTCGCAGTCCCATTTGTCGACTTCGTCGGCGAACGCTTGCAAACCGTTACAAAGGCCGGATTGCTGGAATGTGCTGATGAGTGGCTGCGCCTGAGTAAGCGTGGGCGACTGCTCGGTAATGAAGTCTTTTTACGCCTGCTACCCGATTAATTATTATCTAACAAGGATAGGTATTTGGGATCTTCAACGTCGCACTCAACAACATGGGAGGTTTATCCCCAACTTTCAAATGAACAATTCCAAGCGGCTAAGCATACCGGGATTGATCCAGTGCTCACCCAATTGCTCCACAATCGTGGTCTCAAAACATTAGAGGAAATGACAGCTTTTCTCCAGGCAGACTATGACACTACGCGCGATCCACTCGCTCTTATCGATATGGCCCTTGCCATTACACGTATTGAACAAGCATTGGTCAACCGTGAGCATATCACCGTCTACGGAGACTATGACGCCGACGGGGTCACCTCTTCAGCCCTGCTCTTCCGTGCACTACGTTCTCTAAAACAACCCGAGGCAGTACTTGACTACCATATCCCCCACAGACTACGTGATGGCTGCGGCCTTAACTTGCCCGCACTCGACCAGCTCAAAGCACGCGGCACCTCTCTGATCATTACTACCGATTGCGCCAGCTCCGATGTTGAACAGGTCGAATATGCGAGATCGCTTGGCATTGACATAATCATTACTGACCATCATCATCCACCAGCGGAGCTACCAGACGCCTATGCGATGATCAATCCCTGGCGCCCAGATTGCACATACGGGGAGCGTTATCTCTGTGGGGTAGGAATAGCCTTCAAGCTCACACAAGCCCTCTATCGCGCTCACAAACGCAGTACAGAGCAAGAATTAGCATTACTCGATCTGGTCGCCATCGGCACCATTGCCGACATCGCGCCTCTACTGGGAGAAAATCATACTCTGGTACACCTGGGTATGCAACGTTTGAACGCTACCAGTAAACCAGGCCTGAAGGCTCTTATGCGCACAACAAATCTACAACAAGGCCGTCTACGCGAACGCGACATTTCTTTTGGCCTGGCACCTCGCCTCAACGCAGCAGGCCGCATGAAAGAGGCCAGCATTGCATTCGAGCTTCTAACGACTGATGATGATGAAACAGCCAAAGTTCTCGCCGCTGAGTTAGACCAACTCAATATTGCACGCCAGCAGCGTACAGAGGAACTGATGAAAAATGTGCGCGAACAGGCACGGAGCCAGTCCACCCACCCCATCATCCTTGTCAGCGGTGACAACTGGCATGAGGGCATTATCGGTCTAGTCGCTGGTAAACTAGCCGAAGAAACCAAAAAACCTGTTTTTGTCCTCAACAATGATCTCCAGACACAATTGAGTCGCGGCTCGGCCCGTAGCCAGAAAAACTTCAACATCATCGAGGCATTGCGTAGTTTTGGGGATCAACTAGAGCGCTACGGCGGGCATGCGCAGGCCGCAGGCTTTACCATCAAGAGTGAACGCATTGAACTACTCAGAGAACATCTCCTGCACTGGCAAGAAAATGCCGAACTAGCAGCCCCACCGATAATCGAGGGCACACAAATACCAGACCTGACGGGCACAGTTACTGAGCAAGAGCCTCTAGAAAGCTTGCCAGTTGCCGCGCCTAAAATGGTTGACCTGACATTCACTAAAATCGAAAATCTTACATATAGCATGTACAAAACAATCCGCCGTCTAAGCCCGTTCGGCGCTGGCAATCCCGACCCCATCTTCAAAATGGAAAATTTGGATCTGCTTGATATACGAACTAGTGGTTTCAATAAACAAAATCTGCGCTTGCGCCTGAGAGCAACCAATAGTAACACACAGTATTTCGGCACCTACACACATGGAGCATCTGAGGTGCAACGACTTGAGAATATCTCTCATGTAAATATTATCTTCAAGCTAGAGTCTTCAGAAGATGCCAGGTCAGAAGTATGGCTGAAAATTCTGGATGTAGAAGCTGCAGATGAGTAAACTTCTTATTGAGTGTCGAATAGAAAAAATGGTTGGTGTGATTGTGAGGTAATGTAGCCGAGGTGAGATAGTTGGAGAACACTGTTTCCTTCGAGGAATCCGATGACGATGAGTGGATATCTCACTCACACCAACCTCTTTAAGGATACCCAATGAAGGAGCTTTTTTGTAAGAGACAAAGCGGACAATTTGAAGCAAGACATCGGACAACTTAGCAAGGGTTCAGAGGGCAAAGCGGACATTTGAGCTCAACCATATGCTCCAGAGCTTGAGAAGGAAGACCTAGCAAGGGATGAATGCTAAATTTGCTTAGACGATATAAGCAGGAAATTACAGCTGCCGAGCAAAATAAAGAATCGAGGAGCAGCGGATATTGTTGCTCCTCGGTATAAATTGTAGAGATATACTAATAGGGTAAGTTTGATAAACCACTCACGGATATACACCACGAAGCTCAGTTGCCTCAGCGACACGCGCCACGGCTAATAAATATGCTCCCAGGCGTAAATTCGTCTCCTGCTCCCGCGCCTTGTGTTGTACTGCCTGATATGCCCTGGTCATAATTGCCTCCAACCGCTGGTTAATCTCCTGTTCAGCCCAGAAGAAGTGCTGGAGGTCCTGTACCCATTCGAAGTAGCTAACGGTCACACCGCCAGCGTTCGCCAAAATATCGGGCACAATCGTTATTCCCCGATCGTAGAGAATGTGTTCGGCCTCTGGAGTCGTCGGACCATTGGCGGCCTCAACAATCATGCGTGCCTTGACCCGCGCGGCATTCCCGCCGGTCAACTGATTCTCTAGAGCGGCAGGAATCAATATATCACAAGGCAGTTCTAACAACCCCTCGTTGGAAACCGCTTCCGTATCAGGCAATTCTAGCAAAGTCCCGTGCTCTTTCGAATAGCGCAGGGCTCGCGGTATATTAATGCCCTTAGGATTATAGACCCCACCATTGATATCACTTAAACCAACTATCTTACATCCCAGCTCATGCAATAAGCGAGCAGTAATACTACCGACATTGCCAAAACCCTGGATCACCACGGAACAGTCCTCTGGCACCATGTTATAGTCATGCATCGCTTCGCGTGTGATCACCTGCACACCGCGTGCAGTAGCCTCAAGCCGCCCTTCACTACCGCCAATTGACAGAGGCTTGCCAGTAATCACAGCGGGAACAGAATAACCTTCATGCATAGAATACGTATCCATAATCCAGGCCATTACCTGGGGATTAGTATTCATATCAGGAGCAGGGATATCACTATTAGGCCCCATCAGAATAGAAATTTCCGTGGCGTAGCGACGAGTCATCCGTTCGAGTTCGACACGGGACATTTTACGAGGATCACAGATCACCCCACCCTTGGCACCACCAAAGGGAATGCCAACCACGGCACACTTCCATGTCATCCACATCGCCAGAGCGCGTACTTCATCAAGGGAAACGAGAGGACTAAAACGGATACCCCCCTTAGCAGGACCACGGTTAATGTTATGTTGCACACGATAGCCCGTAAACATTTCAACATTCCCATTGTCCATGCGCACCGGGAAATTCACAACCAATTCACGTTTCGGTTTACTCAAAATAGCACGCATTGGCTGTGACAAACCTAGACGCTCAGCAGCATCATTAAACTGTTCAACCGCCACGTCATAAAGATTTACAACATTGGCAACCATTCACTCCTCCTCGGAAGATCTCACACATCTCTGCATGCGAAGCTCCATTGCTTAAAGTAGCAAATCCGCCCTGAGACGGGCAGGCTTGACCATTGATATAATACACATAGTATAGCATCCTTCTCACCGTGCTTTCAACATGAACAGGTTCCATATCCATAGACAAATATATGTACGAGGTCAATATTGATAGACAAATATATGCGCGAGGGCTATAATGGCGATAAAAGGTACAGTGTTCAAAGACGAACAGAGGATAGAAACCCTTATGCGTATTTGCGTAATTGGGGCACCGATTGACTTAGGTGCGGACCGACGAGGTGTTGATATCGGTCCCAGGGCAATTCGCTACGCTGGTCTGAGTCATCAACTGCAAAGCCTCGGTCATACCGTTCACGATGCAGGAGATCTCTCGATAGCGTTAATGGAAAACCTTGCGATCGGCAACCCCCATCTAAAATATCTCGAACAAATCGTTCAGGCATCCGAAGAACTGGCTTCCACAGTCACTACTGCTCTGCAGGCACAGGAGTTTCCGCTCATTCTGGGCGGTGATCATAGCATTGCCCTTGGCTCGATTAGTGGAATTGCCAAGGTACACCAGCCACTCGGTGTTATCTGGGTCGATGCTCATGGAGATTTCAATACCGAGGAAACAACGCCATCCGGCAATGTCCACGGCATGATCCTTGCTGCCCTGGCTGGTCTCGGCGATAAACAGCTCACTGATGTTGGTGGCTGGAGCCCGAAACTCGACAAAAACAGAATCGTCATCATCGGCGCACGCAGCCTGGATACTGGTGAACAAGACCTCCTACGGGCCAGTAATATCCATGTCTTTACTATGTCCGACATTGATCGCCGTGGCATCTCAGTAATCATGCAACAGGCTATCGAGATTGCCGGAGCCAACAACGCTCCCATCCATCTCAGCCTGGATATGGACTCACTAGATCCAAACGAGGCTCCTGGAGTGGGCACTCCCGTCCGCGGTGGACTCAGCTATCGCGAGGCACATTTCGCCATGGAAATGATTGCCGACTGCGGGCGTATGATCTCCATGGATGTAGTTGAAGTCAATTCTATTCTCGATCGTGAAAATGCCACCGCCTTGCTCGCAGTTGAGCTTATCCTGTCGGCAATGGGCAAAAAGATTTTGTGAGTATGGGGGCAACAACGGACGCGATACCCGGAAGGGCACACGGTAAATCGGGTCCCTACAATACAGGCAATAAATTGCACTAAGATTTTATTGATGGTGGATACCAATAGATGTGAAAAATTGGGTTTATATAGGTCTGCAAGCAATAGAGTATCCACTTTCTATGCTATACTATTGGTTGGGGCGAGTATGCTTGCCCCGCCGCGATTGGCTCTGTTTCAAAATATCAAGAAAGGCAGGAAAGGGTAAGTAGCGATACGCCACTTATCGAATATCACACAGAATGAACGCAAAAACACTTTTCATGAATGGAGAATTTAT
>DASYAN010000225.1:0-12431 GCA_036501345.1 Ktedonobacteraceae bacterium | reverse complement strand
ACACAGGTTCTTGTGATAGGTGGAGGCCCATCTGGCACGGTTGCTGCTACCCTACTCGCCCGAGAGGGTTTCAATGTAACGTTGGTAGAGCGAGACGTCTTTCCTCGCTACCACATTGGAGAGTCGCTCCTGCCCTCATGTCTGGAGATACTTGATCTAATTGGTGCACGCGAGAAAATCGAATCCTACGGCTTCCAGCGAAAGAACGGTGGATACTTCTCGTGGGGTAAAGATTCCTGGGTACTGAATTTTGCTCACTTGCGCCATCCATACAGCTATCAGGTAGTGCGTTCCGAATTCGACCACTTGCTATTAGAGCATGCAAAGAGTCAGGGAGTCCAGGTCTTCGAAGGAACGGAGATCCGTAGTCTCTCCTTTGATGGCGATAGACCGCGGAGTGCTACTTGGTCACAGGTAGTTGGAGGCCATGGCACGGGTGAGATATCCTTCGACTATCTGATCGATGCTTCTGGTCGGGCTGGGGTTATAGCGATGCACTATCTCAAGAATCGGCGCTATCATCAGGCATTCCAGAACGTTGCTATTTGGGGATATTGGAAGGACGCGGGTAGGATGTCTTTCGCCCCCGAAGGCGCTATCGCCAATGGCGCTGTTCCAGACGGCTGGCTCTGGGGTATTCCTCTGCATGATGGCACCATGAGTGTGGGACTAGTACTCCATAAGACAACCTTCAAGGAGAAAAGGCAGCAATCCAAGTCCCTTGAGGAAATTTATCTCAACGCTATCGAGGAGTGTCCACTGATAGCTGAACTCGTCAAGCTAGGTAAGCTCGTCACAGAAATAAAGACCGAGCAAGATTACTCTTACATCTCCGATAGTGTGACGGGACCGGGATATTTCCTGATAGGAGATGCCGCATGCTTCATCGATCCACTTCTCTCAACCGGTGTACATCTCGCTACACACAGCGCAATGCTCGGTGCTGCAAGTATTGCAAGCATCCTACGCGGTGAGGTCACAGAGCAGCAAGGCACAGCCTTCTTCGAGCAGTGCTATCGCCAGACCTACCTACGTCTCATGGCGGTTGTATCAGGTATGTACCAGCAATACGATGGTAAGGAAACCTATTTCTGGCAGGCACAGCAGCTTACCCACCATGACTACGATGACAGCGAAGCCATGATGCAGGCATGGCTCTATGTCGTATCTGGCATGGAGGACCTGAAGGATCTTGAGCAACCGCATCGTGAACTTGATGTGCAAAAGACGTCGATAGAGGCTGATCATCGGGGAGACGCTTTCCACGGTATTTATAACAAGGTATTTTTTCGCTCCTCAATGTCTCCGGAGACTGCGAGCGAAGGACTATACATCACAACAAAACCACAGTTGGGACTGGCTTCTCTTGAGAAGGATCAGAGCAAGACCGTTTGATAGAAAAACGATTTTGCCAAAGACCGTCCTATCTTGAGAAGGATCAGAGCAAGATCATTTAATAGAAAAACGAACTGCCAAAGCCTGTCCTACAATTGGCAGACCTTATCCTTCTCTAGTGCGTTCTAACGCAAGGTATTTCCTAATCGCTGTGACTCCTACCACGTTAGAACGCAGGTTATTTAATGATGACCGTGATCCTTACTAAAATCAGGCAGGGAAGTTAGGAGAATATTTTATGAATGTTAGTAATAATCCACCTATGCAAGGTTTGATCAAGTTTCTTACTGGTCCACTGGCAGGGAGATCCTTCCCTATCAGGAAGGCGATTACGACGATTGGGCGAGACTTTACCAATGATATCGTCGTTGAGCAAGATCAGAGGGTTTCGAGGTATCATGCCCGGTTGCTCTGGAATAATGGGGAATGGAGCATCGAGAATGTCTCTCAAAAAGCGCAGCTCACCGTCAATCAATATAATACTCGGCAGGCACCTCTGCAGGACAATAGCATTGTTGGCTTGGGGACAGATACTTCCTTCATATTTCTTACTCAAGCTGGGCAGCCAGTACAACAAGGAGTTGCGGCTGATATAGCTAGTGAAATACAATCCCAGCCAACTCCAGCACCAGGACAGATGTTTCCAGCCCCAGGGCAGGTATTTTCGACCCCAGGACAGGTTTTCCCAGCCCCAGGACAGGTATTTTCGACCCCAGGACAGGTATTTCCAGCCTCTAAGCCTCCAATATCTTCTGGTACTACCCCATTAATTAACAGTCCAGTAAATTACTTGTCACCTGGCCAGACGCAAATTGCCTCTCTCTCCCTACCAAATTCACCGTCACTTGTATTGAGTAGCAATGCTTATGATGATAAGAAGACCCACATACTCGATAAGCCAATCATTAATATCGGGCGTGATGCCACGAATGAGATCGTTATCAACGATCGCATTGTTTCCGGCCTTCACTTGCGGATTATGCGTCAGGGCAATCAGTTTGTTCTTATCCATCCTAATCCAGACAATCAGAAGCAGTCAACGCTCAATGGTCTGCTGTACCAGGGTCGCAAAATCCGGGGGGATGAGCAATTTAGCAGGACGTTGGTAAATGGTGACATTTTCCGCATAGGTAATGAGTCTGGTACAATCATCACGCTCACCTACAATGATGGGACTGGCACTCAGCAAGATACGCTACCTCCAATGCAACCTATCAAATTAGGTAACTCTGAAATTACTATTGGGCGGGCACTAGATAATACAGTTGTCTTGTCTCATCCACAGGTTTCCTCACATCATGCACGTTTATCACGAGAAGGAGGAACCTATCGCATCACTGACCTGAACAGCACCAACCATGTTTACGTCAACAATCAGCTTACTGCAAATCACCTCCTTAAGCTGGGTGATGAGATTCGTATTGGGTCGCACAGGCTGATTTACGAAGGCAATAAACTGACACAGTACGACGAGAGTAATTTCATTCGCATCGAGGCCTATAATCTGAAGAAGGCCGGCAACAACAATGTTACACTGCTTAATAATATTTCTATTGCGATTCCCCCCCACAAGTTTGTCGCACTGGTGGGAGGCTCCGGTGCTGGCAAATCCACCCTCCTGGATGCCCTTAACGGTCTGCGACCCGCACAGCAGGGCAAAGTGTTCTACAATGGCCAAGATTATTATCGCAATCTGGATGCCTTCAGTACACAAATCGGGTATGTGCCACAGGACGACATTGTGCATCGCGATTTAACCGTTGAGCGTGCGCTCTATTATGCAGCCAAGTTGCGCTTGCCAAGTGACTTCACTGACAAGCAAATCGAGCAGCGTATCAAGGATGTGTTGGAAGATGTGGATATGACCGCACGGCGTACACTCCTGGTGAAGAAACTGTCAGGCGGACAACGCAAACGTGTCTCCATTGCTCTAGAATTGCTCGCCAATCCCAGTGTTTTCTTCCTGGATGAGCCAACTTCGGGCCTCGACCCCGGACTAGATCGCAAGATGATGTATCTTCTGCGCAAACTGGCCGATAAGGGACATACGATCGTGTTGGTCACACATGCCACCAATAACATCAATACTTGCGACTATGTGTGCTTCCTCGCACAGGGCGGTCGCGTAGCTTACTTCGGACCACCCGATGGAGCCAAAGCCCATTTCGGTAAGAATGACTTTACCGAAATATATACTGCCTTGGAGCCAACCGATGAGAAACCAGATGCGCCCGAGGAGGCAGAGGCAAGATTTAAACTCTCTCAGGAATACCAGGAGTATATTGCTCAGCCTCTTAGAAAGGTGGGGCCTGATACAGGCTCCAATCTCAAAGGAAAACCCAATGTACTCAAACGGCCCAAGCGGGGCAATCCGTTCAAACAGTTTGCCCTGCTCTCGCGGCGCAACTTCGAGTTGCTCAAAAACGACACAAGCACGCTCATACTTCTACTCTTGCAGGCACCACTGCTTGCGCTGCTGTTGACGCTCCTGATCAGAGTTGAAGTGGGAACGGGTATATTTGATGCCAACAAAGTTGTCCAATGTGCCCCGCAAATATTCACATCCTCGGCGGTCAGTCCTACTAACCCTACTGGCTCTCTGGGTATTGATACCAAGGGGAAAACCGATCCCGTTGACTGTAATCGCATTGTTAGTTTTCTCAAGCACGACCAGAAGGGTATCACCTACGCTCGAAATAAAAAGGGTGTAAATGCCGCCTTGCAGAACTTCATTGTCTCGACTAATTCAGGACTCAATGCCCAAACAGCACTTTTCATCGTTGCCTTTATTGCAGTGCTCTTCGGGGTTATCAATGGGACGCGAGCGATTGTTAAGGAAGCCTCCATCTTTCGCCGTGAGCGTACCATCAATCTCGGCATCCTTCCTTATGTGTTCTCAAAGATCCTTTTGTTGGGTTTATTTGTCCTGTTCCAAAGTGGCGTACTGCTCTTCGTTGTGAGTCTATTCGAGCCTTTGCACCAGGGTATCTTCCTCCCCATCTTTCTGGAGGCTTACATCACGCTAGTTCTAACTGCTTTGAGCGGCTTACTGATGGGGCTCGTAGCCTCAGCTTTTGCAGCCAATGAGGATAGCGCAAATAGCCTTCTCCCATTGATCCTCATTCCACAAGTAATCTTCGCCGGAGTCGAGATCGCACTTAAGGAGTGGTTCTTACAGATTGCTTCAGTGATCTTTCCAACCCGCTGGGCAATGGTTGCTTTGGGTTCATCGATTGGCCTACACAGCGACAAATTAGGTGGAGATACACTCTTTGGTAGCGACACCACTTTCCATGGGACGCTGTTCTCGACTTTTAGTCAGACCGATGCAATGCACCGTGTGCTACTTGCCTGGGGTGCCCTCGGAGCGCTCATTATTGTTTTTATCACCCTAATTTGCATTGGCCTAAAACGGAAGGACGTCCGCGTTTAGTTAGAAGTAGGGGTATTTGATATACCCATTGGCAATGCTGCTAGCTTGCAGCTCAAGTGATGTGAGAGGAGAAGCTTATGCGGCGAAGAGTAGTTATTACCGGATTGGGTGTAGTAGCCCCGAATGGCATAGGAAAAGAGAACTTCTGGGATGCCTGTGTCTCTGGCCGCTCAGGTATTCAACGTATCACCCGTTTCGATGCCCGCGACCTGCCGACGCAGATTGCTGGGGAGGTAACAGACTTCTGTCCTGAACCACTAGGTTTGACAGAAGGTGAATGCATATTCCTGGACAGGGCCGCTCAATATGCTATTGCTGCTGCCAATCTTGCTATCCAAGATGCAAGACTCGTTGATGTGCTCAGTACGGAAGAGCATGATCGTATAGGCGTCGCTATGGGTTCAGCAATGGCCGCAGCCGAAGAGGCAGAAATACTCTGGGCACGATACACCAGCAATGGTACACATTCCCCACGTCTAACACAGGGTGACTGTGTTATTCCAACCCGAGTTATGACTCACGCATCTGCTGCTGCTGTTGCTAAACATCACCAACTACATGGGCCTTGCATTGCCCTGACCACAGCATGCTCCGCAGGTGCAGATGCGATAGGGGAGGCATTCTGGAACATTCAGGAGGGATATGCTGATCGAATGCTAGCAGGCGGGTCTGATTCTGCAATTACTAGTGTCGGAATAAGTGTGTTTGCGAGGATTGGTGCACTGAGCACGCGTAATGAGGAACCAGAGCGGGCATCGCGTCCTTACGATCGAGAACGCGATGGCTTCGTTATGGCAGAGGGAGCAGGCATGCTGGTCTTAGAAGAGCGAGAACTAGCCCTCCTACGTGGCGCACACATCTATGCAGAAGTGCTTGCTTTCAGTTCTAATTGTAATTCTTACCATATGACCTCCCTTCCTGAAAATGGAGCTCCACTCCAGCAGTTGCTGAGACAAACATTACGCGAGGCGGCAATCTCGCAAGAACAACTCGGCTACATCAATTCGCATGGCAGCTCAACGATTCCCAACGAAGTGGCAGAGACAGCAGCATATAAGGCAGTCTTTGGCGAATACGCCTACCGCATTCCCATTAGCTCGACAAAGTCGATGATTGGCCACTCTCAAGGTGCAGCCAGTGCAATTGAGACGATTGTGGCCGCATTGACGTTAGAGCATCAAATTATTCCACCCACAATAAATCAGGAAAATCCTGATCTACGCTGTGATCTCGATTATGTACCAAATATAGCACGTCAAGCTACAGTCAATGTAGCTCTCACACATTCCAGCGGCTTCGGGGGTGTGAATAGTGCCTTGATTCTCGCACGGCCTGATTGGGTAGATAGAAAATTGTAGCGCTTTTTACAAAACCGGATGAGGGATTTATGACAAATCATGCAGCGCGACGAGTCGTAATTACAGGACTTGGCGTGGTGGCCGCTAATGGGATTGGTAAAGAGGCTTTTTGGGATGCAACGAGCCAAGGGATTTCTGGAATACAGCGCATTTCACGCTTCTCTACTACTGATGTGCCAATTAGTGTAGGTGGTGAAGTGAACAACTTTGTGGTAAGTGACTACATTGACCGGAAGCTGATGAATCGTACTGATCGCTCAACTCATTATGCTCTGGCGGCTGTCCAGCAGGCAGTGCAGGACGCCAAATTAGTACTGACAGACGAAAATAGACAGCGGGTAGGAATAGTTATAGCCAGTACGCTTGGTGGAGCAGAATATGTGCTGCAACAGCTTCAGGCATTTTACACGCGTGGGCTACGGGCTATGAGTGCTTATACGGCTATTGCCTGGCTGCAGGTAGCCAATGTAGGCCAGACATCCATTCGCTATGGTATTCAAGGGTATTGTAAAACACCAACACACGATGCCGTTGGCGGTTTAGATGCACTGGTCACAGCCTACAAGGCTATTCGGCGCGGAGTAGCAGATGTCATCATTACAGGTGGATGTGAAGGTATGTTAGAGTCTTCTATTCTTCTTACATTTGCACAAGGCGGTGATTGTATCTCGACGGATGATCCGAATACTTATCGCCCTTTTGACCAACGCGCTGCTGGTTTAATACTAGGAGAAGGTGCAGGAATATGCATTCTAGAAGATTACGAACATGCACGGCAGCGAGGGGTTCCCATCTATGGTGAGGTTGTTGGTTTTGGGCAGACCAATAGTGCTGATGGGTTAAGCACCTTATCATCCGATGGTAGACACTATGCTCGTGCCATACGGCTTGCGATGCAAGAAGGGGATGTAAACCTGCGGGATATTGGCTACTTCAGCCTTGATGGACGGGCTTTGCCCGCTGCTGATCAGGAAGAGGCAGAGGCATTACGTCTAGTCTTTGGAAATGATGTTGAACAGCTTCCTGTCAGTGTTCCTCGTACCATGCTGGGCCATAGCTATGGAGCGGTAGGGGCAATAGATGCAATTACTGCCCTGCTGGCGCTTCGCCACCGCTTGATCCCACCAACCATCAATTGCGAGGAACTAAACCCCGACTATGGGCTGAACTTAGTGCAAAAAGAGGCGCGTCCTTTTTTTGAGTCGGCCGTGTTGATTGGTGGACGTGGTGTTGGTGGTGCAAACGTTGTGTTAGCGATTAAAGCTGTCAAAGACCCGCTAGAAACGTCTTGATCAGTGGAGTAACATGTTCCGCTTCTGAATAGAGAAAAAAACGCTCGCGTGCTGGAACGATGTGGTAGCCACTGCATCTCGGTAGGTGTTGTGATAGCCAAGAGGTTTTCGCTTCTGGGGAAAGAGCATCATCCTGGCGATTGATCAAGAGGATAGGCATAGTCAATGCGGCGAGACGTGCACGGATGTCGAAGTCATGGATAACTGGTAGTACGGAGTAGCGGTAGACGGCAGGCCAAAGAGCGATTTTGCGAAACTGCTCTTCAATGAACTCACCAGGAAGTTCAGTTATATTGGGTGTAACATTCTCCGAGTGCAATGATGGCTCTGTATGGGTAATATAGCGAATAACCATGCGGCGCACCAATGAAGCTGGCACTAGGTGCTCAATGGGAAGACGAAGGAATATCTCATGGAGGAGCCAAATTAAAGGATGTGGCGTGATGCGATAATCTGCTCCTTGCGCAACAATAATCAGCGAGCGACAGCGTTCGGGGTAACGCAGGGCAAATTCGAAGAGTACCATCGCGGCATCACCATGCCCTACAAAATCGGCAGAGGCAATCTGGCGAGCGTCGAGCACCCCACGCAATTCTTCGGCACGCTCAGATAGACTCACAAAGCGTGTACGTGACTCATGTCGACGGTAGAGGATTATACGCCGAGATTGGCTGAAGGTACGGACTTGATGCACATAGACAAATTCCAGATGTTCGAGGATCGGCACGAAGACCAGAGGATCGCCCACACCAAGATCAATGAGAGGTAGATCAACCCCAGCAATGGGTGTACGTTGCCAGCGTTCTTCTAGAAACTGGACATCAGCTCGGAATGTTGCTGCACTGATTTGTGTGACAGTAGGTAGGGGAGTTAGTGTTGCATTCATGAGTTTTTCTTTCCTTTGTTCTTAATCAGGGTGTCCGTGAACCCTTCCATCTGAAATGAGATTCGTGCTCAGATCTTGGTTTAGATAAGCAGGGATTCCCGCTTTCCTTGACTCCCTGTTAATAGTTGATGAGTAACAGATAATCCATTGTAATAATTACTATCTTGGCCAGTGAAACTGGCAGTCACTATACTCTAGCATAGTATGATACTTTAGACAACGTATCAATAGAGAGTATACACAGAGATCTGAACAGGGAGCAGAGGAAGCAGAAAGCTAAGGAGAAAATGCATTTGCAAACGAATAGCGATGACCGTGGGCCAGTAGGCGCTTCTCCCGGCAGAGAAGAGGTTTCCGCGCTGGTGAATAGCTGGATTGCAGCCTTCAACGCTCATGATGTAGAGCGAATTACTGCGCTCTACGCGGAAGATGCCGAACTATTCGACACGGGTATGAAGCATGCTCGCAAAGGACATAACGAGATTACATCCTGGTTTACACAGCGTTTCCGACAGATGCGTACGATCCAGTATACCCCAACACAGACTTTCTTCAACGAGAAAGAGGCGGCAATCTGCTGGCTCGCGCGAGGACATACACCACCGATACTGCGGCAGCGCTGGCTCTCACGTCCGTTCCAGGTCGACGGTGTCAGTATCTTCCTTGTGCGTTCCGGCCTTATCCACTGGCAGCATGGCTACTACGACCACCTCCGGATAGTGGAACAAGTGCTTCCTCCATTGAAGTGGTTACCATTGAAGCTTTGATGGACGAAAGCTTGTACAGACTCGGCCTCTCCTCACGGTACGCAGGCAAAAATCCCATACCGATTATAGTATGGGATGAAGAATATCGATAGTTTAGTCTTGTTGGCAGGAAGAGGATCAGTAGCCCGTTGTTGTCTGGCCACTTGACGACGGATTTGACGGACTCTGTCCTAGATCAGGCGTTGCTACATACCATTTGTTGCCTATTCCGTTTCCTTTTGTATCTCCAGGAGCTGAGTCACCAGAATAGGTGTACAAGTAATGGCCATTGTAGGCTACCTGATTGCCATTAGTGTCGTTATCCGTTGTTAAGTTACCAGATAGCTTTGTCTCGGCATTGACAGTGCCAGTTCCCTTAAAGAGAAGCGGAGGCCAAGTATCAACGCAGCCAGTGCTACAGGCCACATTATGTAGGACGTCCGGCGTAAAGTAGTACAGGGTTCTGCCATTAGTATCAGTCAGAATGGACTCTGATTTTCCGCCCACGGTAGCATTAGCTGTCTTTACTACTACATTATCGCTAGAGGAAACTGTCGGTGTGGCCTTAGTAGTACTAGGGGTACTAGCCCCACCCGATATGCTCTGGGTAGTATTAGGGGCACTAGCCCCACTTGCACAACTACTGATGACAATCATCATCATGATAAGAGCAGGTATAGACAGAAAAGCACGCTTATAAAATGTCATCACTCGCATTCTCTTGACCTTCTTTACTAGAGAAATCTTTCCTTTTTACCATCAGAAGATCTGCCACTTCGCATTGGGCACACCAACAATGAAACAACTTTCTTATAAGCAACGCACGCTGGGCAATTGTGAACCTCATTGAAGATCGCATTCAGGAAAAATAGCAGATATACTGTCCAAGAGAAAGTATACTTCAGCTAGTGAGATAAAGTCATGGGTAATCTTACCCAGCTTTGCCTTAGGCATTTCCTACGATCTCTACTCTCATCCCTGACTCAGGCAATTCCACAAACAGCATTCCCTTTGCAACTTTTTTGACTGTATGACTCAGCTTCATAACTTCTCGGTATCGTTGACGCTGGTGCTGGCGAAGGTGCAGATGTGGGTGATATCTATGATCTACTGGCAGCTGTTGTGTCAGGTGTTCCTCGACTTATATATCATTGCGATTATCCACACCTTTAGTCACAATCAATTCTGTTCAGCAATAATGCTCAATTTATGGCTGTGTTTATACTGATTGCAGAAACAGAGATTGAACCTCGCAAGTAAAGAAATCGGTCTAGACATCTACTGCTCCGCCTTGCCAGCCAGAGGTGTTGTGCCGAGAAAAAACGACATTTGCCAAGGAGGAATATCTGTGTACATTCGTCTATTCATGCGGTTGCGACTGGTCACTGTACCGACGCTTGTCATAACCATGCTTATGCTGATATTGCCAGCTATAGCCAACGCTCATGAGGGGAGCTTCTATCGGCAGACGAATCTCGTCTCGAATATCCGCGGTATAGCTAAGTTTACCGACCCAAATCTGATAAATCCCTGGGGGATTGCATTTGGTCCTAACACTCCCTTCTGGGTAGCGGATAATGGTGCAGGTGTGGCTACTACGTATAAAAGGAATGGAACACCACAAGCACTAGTAGTCACAGTTCCACCTCCTAAGGGCAAGATGCCTCCAGCAGCACCAACAGGTATTGTCTTCAACAGTACAGACAACTTTGTCGTCAGCAAAAATGGCCAATCTGATCCTGCTCTGTTCATCTTTGCTACTGAAGATGGCACAATATCGGGTTGGAATCCAAATGTTGATCGAACAAGTGCTATTCTCGAAGTCAACAACTCGAACACTGGTACTGGCCCTGTCTACAAGGGACTTGCCAATGGGAGAGACCAAGGGCGTGATCTGCTCTTTGCCACAAATTTCCGCTTCGGTCGGGTAGATGTCTTCGACTCGAAGTTCAAGCTGGTGAGTTTCTTTACTGATCATAAAGTACCTTCTGGTTTTGCACCTTTCGGTATTCGCAATATTAATGGCTTGCTCTATGTGACATTTGCAAAGCAGGATGCGGCAAAACATGATGACGTGGCTGGCACTGGTAATGGTTTTGTGGATGTCTTCAATACCGATGGACACTTGATCAAGCGCCTCATTTCGCATGGTGTGTTGAATTCTCCGTGGGGCTTGACTCTTACACCCTCCGATTTTGGTCGGTTCAGCAATACCCTGCTCGTCGGCAACTTTGGAGACAGTACTATCAATGCATTCGATCCACACAACGGAGATTTCCTGGGAACACTTAAAGATAAGGATGGCCATGCGCTTGGGCGTGACGGCAATCCACCTAGGAGTAAAGGTCTGTGGGGATTGACCTTTGGTAACGGAGCGCAGGCTGATGATCGTAATACCCTTTTCTTCACGTCTGGTATTAACGATGAGGTAGATGGCCTCTTCGGTACAATTGAGCCTGAGAACAGTAATAGATGATTGCTGTAGATAGCTAGAGGCATGAACTGCCCCGAATTTTAAGAATGGAGGGTCTCAGGATGAGCGCATACTTTTCAAGAAAAGCCAGAAAGTATGCGCTTGTTCTATCAGTGCTTGGTGCCGACATGCAGAGCTACAATGCCACGGCTGAGATGATAGAAGCGAACATCATTCCAGCCAGCATCCTCCATGATAGCTTTGAGCCCGGGAGCATCTGGAAATGTGGTGAGCGAGTTTGGCAAATAGTTGTACTCTTCAAATGCCTTGCCAATGATTGTACCAAATAGGGGGGCAAGCTTATAAAAATAGAAATAGAATAATGCACCAAAGATTTTTCCTGGAGGATGACTGATCTCCAGGCAGACCACGCGGCTACCAGGACGAACGACGCGTAGCATTTCCCGGAAGCCTTGCTTAATGTCTATAAGGTTGCGTACCATAAAAGCAGAGCAGCAGCCATCAATGCTATTATCTGGTAAATCAATGTGCTCTGCATCCCCAATACGCAGTTCAATACGATCTTGTAAGCCCAGACGTGCTAGTTTGATGCGTGCCTGTTCGAGCATCTCTGGAGTAATGTCCATGCCGATCATTCGTGTTCCTGGACCTGATTGGGCAATGATTGCGATTGAGAGATCCGCCGTGCCTGTTCCCAGGTCGAGCGCTGTTTCTCCCGTTCCCAGGGCCAGATAGCGAGCTGCACGTGCTCGCCAATAGCGATCGAGCCCAAGACTCATCAGACGATTCATCAAATCATAGATGCGAGCGATGCGACCGAAGAGGCGCTGTACGTAGGAACGTTTGCCGCCCGTTTCACGAAATCTTTCTTCTAGGGATATTTTTTG
>DASYAN010000224.1:0-6922 GCA_036501345.1 Ktedonobacteraceae bacterium | reverse complement strand
CTACGCCAGGAGGGGCGTATGCCAAGCGAAGAACTAGAAAATGCTGAAGCTGTCTCTAACACGGCAGCTAACCTAGAACAGGAAGTTACGGTTGCCAAGCCCATGCAAAGCGAAGAACAAAAAAATGTTGAAGTCGTCACTAACGCTGACGCTGAACTAGTAGAACTGGAAAATATGAAGCCGAAGATCGTAAGCGCAACCCAGGTTGTGACGGCTGAGTTCGTACAGGCTGAAGAGGTACCAACAATCCCTATAGCTTCACTTCAAGCGATCAGTACTCTGCAGCCAGAAATTTCAGTCTATTCCGTTGCCTCTACACGAGCAGTCAGTATCCCAAGTCCATTGGTTATTCAACCAACCGAGTATCGGCGCAGCTTGAGAGAATGGGTGCAGATCTGGCTCAATGGCACCCGCCTGAACTATCTTTCCCTCTCGCTGATGCCAATACTATTAGGGAGTGCTCTGGCTTGGCTATCAACAATCACAACAAAGAAACCATTTGGCTCTTTCCATATAATTCAATTTCTCGGCACGCTTGCCGTTGTGCTCTTGCTCCAGATAGGGGCACATCTGGTCAATGATTACTATGACTTCCTACACGGCGTTGATACGAGCAATGCGCTCGGCCCCGGTGGATTAATCCAGCAAGGACATATTAAACCTACGCGTGTGCTGGAAACGGGGCTCTTGCTGTTGGGCTTGGGCACCGCGCTGGGCCTGGTCCTCGCTATTAATGGCGGTGTCCTGCTCTACCTCTTTGGGTTGATTGTCGTGCTATGTGCCTTCTTCTATAGTGCCGGTTCTTATTCTCTCTCTTCAAGAGCATTAGGTGAAATTGCAGTTTTTGCCATTTTTGGCCCAATACTAACATTGGGAGCATATATGGTACAGGTAGGTCCACATTTCCCTGCCAGTGTATTCATTTATAGCCTGCCAGTTGGCTTGCTAGCAGTTGCCGCGCTGCATGCCAATAATATGCGTGATATTGAAGGGGATGCGCTTTCTGGTAAGCACACTCTCGCAAGCCTTGTTGGAATCTTCGTGAGCCGGGTCCTGTACCTTTTTCTAGTGCTGGGAGCTTACGGGATCATTCTCTACCTGGGTATACCTCATAAAGGCCCTCACTTGATCTTGATTACCCTATGGACATTGCCCACGCTAATGATTGCCATCATCGGCACCATGCGGACAAATGCTCCAGCGGGCTTCCATCTAGTGTTAGGCTTGACACTAAAGCTAGAGGTATTCTTTACCATTCTGCTCATGATCGGGCTAATCGCCACAGCTATCATGCCCATTTTGCCGTATTTACCTTTACCTATTCCGAAATTTTAAAAAGGAGTAGGTCCATCGGCATCAATAGCCCACATGAGCTATCGCCATATACGAGTGACGCAAAAGTCCTATCACTAGCCTTCCCAATGATAACCATTCGGGCCATTTACAAGCCTGAAACACTATGTTACACTTCGGATAAGGTTTTCAAGCTCGTAGTCAATACACTATTCGCAGTTGTTTCACAAGGAGGTGCTCTTATGGCTGGCTGGGAAGAGGAACTAGCTGTGCTGCTAAATGAGCTAGGCGTAAAGCAGGAAGAACCTCAGGCTCACCTCCAACAAGCTCGCAAGCCACTTTACGGCGATGTCCAAAGACGAGAGCAATTGACTGATGCACTGTTTTGGAGCGAAGATAATGAGATCGACGATGATAGCTGGATAAATGATTTAGATATGATGCGTCGCGAGGTTGATTCCATCGTGAGTCAGGTTATCTTACTTATGCAGCGCGGCGATCTCGATACCTCCCTCAAAGAAGATGTGATGGTAGTCTTACGCGCTCTACGTCGTCGCTTACCCAGTGCACGACAATCAGCTACAGCTTCCAGCGACGAAGCATACTTAGAGTCTGCTTCTGCTATGTTACACTTTTGTCGTCTCATTTTGCAACTAAGCGAGTTTGCAACAGAAGATTTTTAATTGCATTGCACTCTGGCAATGTCAATATTTCCGATTTAATATTTCTTAGTCGGTGGGGTTTTCGTCCTGGCACTGTGTTGTTCCAGACGTTATCCTCTGTACTTCTTTCCCCATTTTTATATCCTCTCATGTGTATGCCTTGAGCAAATTAACATTAGTGGCAGGTATCTACTGCCATATCCAACACGTGTACTTAATAGAGAACTTGTATACCGTCTAGCACTATGCATATACGCAAATTTAGGAGGAATGAATTATGCAATCCACAAACAAAGGTCTATTACAAAAAACTGGCCCCTGGTTTCGTGTAGGCATACTCACACTGAGCACGCTTGCCCCTATCATTAGTAGAGCACTCTCCCATCTGCTAGATAAGCGAGAAGACCGCAGTCCAGCGAAGGTGAGCAATAAGCTTTCCTATGAACTAGGCCAACGAGGCGAGCGTGTAAAGAAGGAATTGGCCCAGCGAGGCAAGCAGGCAAAAGAGGAATTGGTCCAACGAAGCGAGCGCGTAAAGAAGGAGTTGGTCCAGCGAGGCAAACAGGCAAAGCAGGAACTGACCCAGCAAAAGAAAGAGTTTTGGGCTGTGCTAGGCTTTGGGCTGGGATTAATTGTCGCAGGCATCGTGACTTTCCACATGATCCGCCAGCGTTTGCTGCAACAGACCAATGGAGAGCCACCTATTCAGCTTCCATACGACGCTGGCAATTGGCCAATTGCCACATCAATTGTTCCAGAAGGTACAACCTTTGTCGGTATTATCGACCGCAAGCACTATTATCCGATAGAAACGCTACCTGATGAGCTGGCAATGCTGGACGAAAATCTGCTTGATGTGGTCTACTTCACGTCAGAAGAAGATGCAAAAGCGCAAGGCTTCTCAGCTGCAAAATAGGGATCAAGGCTTCTCAGCTGCAAAATAGGGATCAAGGAACAAATTAAGGCCAGGGTCAGCGTGAAGGTCCGCCTCCCGCCATATCACACCCTATTCTTCCTGTTTAGACTGATATTGCGCAGGAACCTGTCCTTCCGCAAAACCTTCGTTGACGACTCCTTGCTGAACTAAATACCGGAGAAATTCCAATTGCTGTTCATATTCAGATGAGGGCATCTGCACACTGTCTGGTAAGATATTCATGTCTTTACCTATTGCGCCTGACAAGGGACGAGGAATTGTAGGCTGTTCATCGTGCTTTGGCGGGGGAGACACGCGTTCAGGGAGCTCATCGCCAAGTAATGGCTGAGGTTGTGATTCTGGACTGTTTCCTCCCGCCCCATGCTCAACAACAACAGACGTCATACCTGTTTGTGACATCGGTCCTTCTAGCACCGATCGCCACATTTGTTCCTGAGTCATGCTCTTGCTTATATTAATGGCAGCCTGAGGATACCCGGTCGTTGAAGATCGTTTCCAGGGCCACCACGCAAACAGTTTGTTTAACCAAGCTTTGATCTTTTGTATGATCATCAGAATTGCGGCGCGGATACCCCTTTAGCTCCAGGGTACGTCGCAGGCTAGCGAACCACATCACAAGCTAGCCAACGGAAACGCCGCCCCTCCTTTCGTGATATGCCCCGATGCCGGGAGGGCGTTTTTGTGTGGGAACACCCAAACCCACACTGGTTTCCTAGGTGATAGTGACCTGCGCCTTGCTGTCGTAAAGATGACTGGCATAGGTCTCCGCAGCTCAAATCACGCTACAAACTATACACCTAGTAGCACAAAGAGGAATATAGAAACATAGTAGCACATTGGTAAGGACTCGTCAAACACATTGAAGAGACTATTAAGGCTTTCCACAAGGCACCGATACAGAGTAATACTTAACTTGCAATTTTATAGTCGGCGTGCCATAATCAAGGAGGCCGCCGGGCCTGATGAAAAGGCCTCTGGTGTACTCTTTGGCATTCGTTCCATGTCCCTGGATACAGGGTATTTCATGTTTTAGCTATTTTCTGAAACATGAAACAAAGAAAGGTGCCAATTATGCAGGAAGATGTTCTTGGAACTAGACGAACTGCCATCTCAGAAACGTATGTCAATTGTGCGAGATGCGGCAAAGCTACACGCCTGCGCTATGCTCGTGTAATTAAGAGTGATGTACTTTCAGACAGCAATTCCGATTTCGAGTATATCTGTCCGGAGTGTCAGAAAGCTCTTATTGCCGGAGAAAAAGACCTTCCTCTTACGTAGGTCTTACTGCTCTTATCACAATGCAACTCGCGGCAAAAGCCACTCGGCATGTGAGCATTGGGTCTCTGGTATACTTTTCCCTTTTGCCGTTTTCTCTTCTAGGGGTGTACATGTGACCAACTTCCTATATCCGAGTAAGCGGCGTCTTTACAAGTAGCAGCCAGTTAATCTGGCTGGGGGTTGAAAGAAACAAAGAAATAAAGAAATATGCGGATGCGCTATCGGTATGTGGCCTATCGTTATGGGGAAGGATCACAAAAGCAGCTAGAGTTACATTATCGTCAACTCTTGAATGATGCGCTGCATCAAAGTCAACCGTCGATCTTGCAACAATCGACCACTTGGCGCCCCCTGGCTGATATCTTGGAGTCACCCAAGACGATCAGGGTCAAGGTCGAGCTTGCTGGTATGGAAGAAAAAGATATTGAGGTGACCCTTTACGAAGATGCCCTGGTAATTAGCGGAGAGCGGCATGACAATCAGCAATCCCAGGAAGGCTTGAATTATCACGAAGCACAAATTCGCTATGGTCCTTTTCGTGTCGAGGTCTTTATCCTAACTCCGATTATGCGCGATGCCGTGGCTGCACGTTACAACAATGGCATGCTCTTAGTAGATCTACCTAAATTACCTGCCAGTCAGCCTGAACACGTGCACATTCATCACGCTGACGCTATAGAGTAATATACAAAATGTGCAGAGATGATTTTATGGATAAGAATTACAACAATCAAGAGATACACCAGGAAGAGCAACAGGACCAGAATCACGCTGTTGTCAATAGTGACGAAAACCCTAAGACCGAGACCAGCTCTGATGTTAAGCAGGAGAGTGAAATTTCCCCCAGTGAGTCCCAGAGTAGCGAGACTGACCTTGGGGAGAACCTGAGTGCCATTCTTCCATCGTCCACAACGGACGATGTCCAGCATGAGGATAACGGCAATCATTCCGCATTCGCCAGTGAGCTTGAATCAAGTGACAGCGAATCTCTTGGTGGGCCTCAGGATAGCAAGCTTGAATCAAGTGACAGCGAATCTCTTAGCGAGCCTCAGGATGAAGAAGAAGGCCTGAGCATTCCTGAAATTCTTCCGCTACTGCCATTGAAGGAGGCGGTGATCTATCCGTTTTCCGTTCAACCGTTAGCATTTGGGCAGGACCACTATATTCGCTTGGTCGATGATGTGATGCGTAGTAACCGTCTGGTAGTACTGGTAGCTCAGAAATCACCCGAGATCGAGCATGCCGGGCCAGATGACATATTCAAAATTGGCACAGTTGCTCGTGTTGGCCGTATGTTCCGCATGCCAGATGGAACAGTGCAGATTGCCGTGCAAGGCTTAGAGCGGGTCTCAATCGATGAGATAACCGAGGAAATGCCTTACCTTATGGCTCGTGTCTCATTGAAGCCCGATACCCAGGAGGTCGATAACGAAACCGAGGCTATCAAACGCAATGTGATCAGCTATTTTCAGCGTCTTGTAGCCCTGGTACAGAATGTGCCAGAAGGTGTAGCTGCTGCAACATTGAATTTGGAAGAGCCCCGCCAAGTTGTCTATGTGATTGCCACTTTTGTGCAGATGGATATGGAGCTGCGCCAGCAACTGCTGGAACTCGATTCTGTGCATGAAAAGTTGAAGCAGTTGAGCGCTTTCCTGGCACATGAACTGGAAATCCTTGAGCTGGGCAAAAAAATTCAGACCAGTGCGCAGGAAGAGATGGGCAAGATGCAGCGCGAATATCTGCTGCGTGAACAGCTCAAAGCTATCCAGCGCGAATTGGGTGAGGAGAGTGAGGAGCAAGCCACCATCACTGAGCTGCTCCGCAAGATCGAAGAAGCGAAGATGCCTGAGGAAGCGCATAAGGAAGCTACTCGTGAGCTAGCTCGTTTGGAGAAGTTGCCGACGGTCTCTCCTGAATACAGCATTATTCGTACCTATATAGAGTTGCTTGTTTCCCTTCCATGGAGTAAAACGAGCGGTGCAGGCATCGACGTGCCACATGCACGGGAAGTCCTTGACCAGGATCACTATGATCTGGAAAAGATCAAAGATCGCATTCTGGAGTATTTAGCAGTTAGACGCTTAAAAGAGGATCGCCAAGCAGAACAACTAGCACGCAGCCGCGAGGAAGTAGTAGCTGAAGAGGCTTCTGAAACTGATGAGGTCAGTCGTTCACAGCCATTGCCAAATGCGGAGGAGAGACGATCCTTTAATCGTGAGCCGATTCTCTGTTTTGTCGGCCCTCCCGGTGTTGGTAAAACCTCGCTAGGTCAGTCCATTGCCCGTGCGCTTGGCCGCAAGTTTGCGCGTATGTCACTTGGCGGCATTCGAGATGAGGCTGAGATTCGTGGGCATCGCCGTACCTACATCGGCGCGATGCCAGGACGTATCATTCAGACATTGCGCCGCGTTGAGACTAACGATCCAGTGATTATGCTGGACGAGGTTGATAAAGTTGGTGCAGATTGGCGTGGCGATCCCTCGTCCGCTCTGCTAGAAGTGCTGGACCCCGAGCAGAATTACAATTTCCGTGATAACTACCTCGACCTAGCTTTTGACCTATCCAACGTGATGTTTATTGCAACTGCCAATGCCCTGGAACCTATTCCAGCTCCATTGCGCGACCGTATGGAGATCCTGGAACTATCGGGCTATACCGAAGAGCAGAAGATACACATCGCCCGCAATTATCTATTACCCAAACAGCTCGAAGCCAATGGTTTGAACAAAGACGAATTGACATTTGATGATGA
>DASYAN010000223.1:0-8249 GCA_036501345.1 Ktedonobacteraceae bacterium | reverse complement strand
AGAGTACTTGTACTTGTTGATGATTTGCCGATCTTTGTAAAGTCGGGAAATGCTGATATACTTAATCGTATAGAGGAAACGCGATCCTAATTCTGGGAAAAAGCGGCTCTTGGAAAGTGCAGAGAGGGAAATGACAGTCATTGTACCCTGCACATGTATTCCGTCCGTACCATCTTTGATGAAAGAGAGGGGCATGATGTCACGACAATGGAGATCCATCCAACTACCTCTGGTTGGCGTGATCCTTGTTTGTTTGCTTGTGGGTGCGTACCTGTTTGCATGTAAGCGTTTTTCAAAACCCGATCCTTCAACTACTATCATTAAGCACTTGGTAGAGACTGATCCCGATGAGGCCCTCAAGTATTGGACAGCAGACAAAATGCGCGATGCTAAACCCGCCGATTTGCCGAACGTCGATACTCTCGATCGAGGGAAACAGCATCCGCGACGTCCTCCTGCCTAGTTTGTACCATTGTTGTTGATGAAAGAGAGAGGCATGATGCCACGACAGCCTAGACTCATCCAACTACCCCTGGCTGGCAAGATTTTTCTTTGCTTGCTTGCTCTAGTCTACCAGGGGTACCTGATTGCACTTGTGAGTTTTCTCTACACTTCGGTGACAACTCATTCTGAGACCATCATTGAGCACCCGGTGGATACAACTCCCGACATCGTCAAGGATTGGACAGTGGCTCGCATGCGTGATGCCATCGATGCCGATCAACTGATCGGCAATGTTCCCAATCTTACCCAGGGAAACAGTGACAAAAGTCCGAGTAAGGGAACCCAGCAACAAGGGCAGCTCCCGCGCAATGGAGACCCTTCGTATCCCCTCTCGACCGTTGGGAAACTCTTTTTTACCAACGATGCTGGTCAAGCTATTGTCTGCTCTGGTACGGCCGTCAGAAGTCTCAATCGCAGTGTTATTGACACCGCTGGCCACTGCCTCTACTGGGGTGGCAGCTGGGTACAGAACCTGATTTTTTGCCCTTTGTATGACAACGGCAACACGCCTTATGGTTGCTGGGCTGCTCGCGATTTGGAGGCTCCTTCCCAGTGGATTGACTCCACGCCTGATGGCTATCATTATAACTATTATTATGACTTGGGCATGGTCATTGTTTCTCCCAGTAGTCAGGGTATCTTGACCGACATCGTTGGTGGTGCTGGTTGGGCCTATAATCAACCTGCTAACCAATCCTTCTATGCTTATGGCTATCCCGCCGCTCATCCCTTCGATGGTCAGACTAGACAGTCCTGTGAGGATTCCTTAGGCAAAACCTGGCAGGAAGAGGGTGGCACAGTAGTCTCCATTCCTTGCAATATGACTGGCGGCTCTAGCGGTGGTCCTTGGTTCATTAAGGTCAGCGGCAATTGGTACCTTAACGGTCATAACGACTTCACCAGCAGTATGCAGCCTGGGCACATGTTCTCTCCGTACTATGATGATGTCTGGTATGCGCTTTACAGCAAGGCTCAGCGGACGTAAAGATATAGGCCCTTTGCTGGAATAAAGGGGAACTGCACCCATTTAGCATAGCTGTATCAGTATTGGGAACGATTGAGACGCCTTGAAATAAGCTCGTTGCTGAGGTCAAGGCTTTTCTTTCTGTTCGCTTGTTGACAATATTTGGACAAGCTGGCACAATCGGTACATGTTTTTAATGTTGAGGAGAAAATTTTAATGTCATCTATCGAACAAATACAAGTACAAGCCGACAGTATTAGCCACTCGCTCCAGACAATAACAGTAGGGTTCCAGGGGGAGCCAGGAGCATTTGGAGATGAGGCAACACGCTTATATTTTGAGCAGGAAGGACAATTCAAACCTGAGCCTGTTCCGTATCGCACCTTCGCGGATGTTTTTTATGCCGTTGCATCTGCTGAAGTAAACTATGGTCTCGTTCCAGTGGAAAATTCGCAGGCGGGCAGTATTAATGATGTCTATGATCTGTTACGTCAACATGATCTGTTTGTAATCGGTGAAATCAGCCACCGCGTCAATCAATGCTTACTCAGTCTACCCGGGCAGCAGTTGAGTGATATTAAACGTGTTATTTCACATCCTCAAGCATTGGCACAGAGCGAAGGGTTCCTTCGTGAATTGGGAGTAGAAACTGTTGCAACCTATGACACAGCGGGTAGCGCAAAGATGGTTCGAGATGAACATCTGGAAGGCGTGGCGGCAATTGCTAGTGCAGCAGCAGCCCAACTTTATCAGTTAGATGTTCTATCTCACGATATTCAAACGGTTAAGGACAACTATACGCGTTTTATCGCCCTTGGGCGTGAACCAGCACTTCGACGCGAAGGACAAGCAAAAACGATGCTTGTCATGGCAACATCGCACCAACCAGGTTCTCTCTATAAATGTTTAGGAATACTGGCTGCTAAACAAATAAACCTCATCAAGCTTGAATCACGCCCATCACGTCAACGGGCTTGGGAATATGTCTTTTATCTCGACTTGGAAGGCCATCGTGAAGATCCAGCAGTACGCAGTGCTCTAGCAGACTTAGCTACCCATACGACATTTTGTAAGGTTCTGGGTTCATTCAGCAGAAGCTTGTAAAGGGGTTAGGTACTTAGCTCATCTAGTAGGAGACTGGCACGGTGCTAGGCATCAAATTATTGGAGAAAATGTTTTTCAATCTTTGAAGGTAAATAATGGCGGAAGATCAAAGTTTTAAACCTCGTGTAACCTACGGTGGTGAAGTAGAACTCTTAGCTGTAAATCGACAATCTGGCGGTCTCCTTCCTGTAGATCCAATAATACAAGAGATTGTTCAGGATGGCGTCAACAAACGAATACTTCGTGATGAAGATCCGGTTATTATAGGGCATGATTGTGCAACTCACCTCGTCGAGATCGGCGCTGGTGTACATGACAGTCTTACGAGTCTTATCGCATCTCTAAAAGCTGCGATAGATATCCTTCAGGAAACGTTAACAAGAGAGAGAAACGGCGCACTTCTTTCGCTGTCATATCATCCGTTAGAAAATGATGCTGCTGCTTACCTGCATGTGGTAGATCGTCCTATTTATGAACTACTACGTGGGCGCTACAGAGCACAATCAAGTATTCATCCATCGGTGCTGCAGAAGATATATCTAACAGCTAGTCAATCAGGCCGTGCATGGAAGCATAGTTTAGGGGCACTCGCTGCATCTATACAGCCATGGAATTCTTTAACAGTAAGCAATGCATCCCAGCAAATTGCAGTCCTTCAAGCTACAGGATGGTTATTTAATTTATTGACTGCCAATTCCCCTGTGGCGAATGGGCTCATTCAAGAAAAAAGGGATTATCGGCTGGAGATATGGGGAAATTCTGGTATGCTATCTACTAGCAGATACAAGGCCGATAGAGACTTAATAAAGAATATTCCAGATAGACCAAGACAGCTTGTTGATTATTATCATTTTGTACTTATGCACCAACGTCCGGTAGTAATCCCACTTGTGGAGCATGATGATATTGCTAGCCAACACTATAAAACGAGGTTTATGGCCGTTGTTCAGCCAGATGATCATGAGGACTTTACTGTCTTAGATTATCTTACTGCTGAGTCTATTCGTGTTGTTGATATCGAAACAGGAGAAGAAAAAAAGATTGTTCCCAGTGTAGGACACATCTTTAATGGGTTTGATTTTCTCTATTTTCCTCAATTCGGTAGTAGGCTTCGTATCAAGTTACCTTTAGCTGATACAATCGACGCAAGATTATTTGCTAACACTATTGCGGAGAGAAACGAAGATGAATTCCAAAAGCTGCTGTTACAGGGAGGTATTCATGACGGGGGATTCATTTGTGCAGAAGGACGTGTTGCAGCAACAGCAATCCCTACAGCACATATGCCCACATGGGAGCGTTTCTGTATTCCCTTCGTTTTGCAAACAGCACTGGTACGTCGCTTCAAAGAAGTACTCGCATACATGGACAGTATACCATTAACATGGTATGATTTTGCATACCATTTACCTTCTATGACTAACAATCGAATACAAGGCTTTAAGACCGTTTTACGCCAAGTAAAAGTCATCACTCTAGCGAAAGATATCTGGTCTATCGCAAAGGAGGGTCTAGAAGAGGATGAGCGAAATTTAGTGGGTGAGGCAATCGAACAAATATTGGAAAGTCAAAAAGCTCCTGCTGAAGAGGCTATTGAATTTATTCAGAATAGATACGTACAGTCTCAAAGCATGAATAACGCTATGCTTAGTTTACTATACGCAAATATGGGGAAGTAGGGTATGAGAATTGCTAAGATAGCAGCTTACAAATTGGAAATTCCTATGTACTCATCATATGTTACAAGCTTTGGCACTATTGATAGGAAACCAACGGTGGTTGTGGAAGTTGAAACTGATGATGGGGTAAAAGGATGGGGCGAAGCAGCTGCGCTTTCGTTGCCAGTATATAACGCTGAAACAGTAGATACATGTATGTTAGCTATAAAAAACTACCTTGCTCCTTTTCTTCTAGGGCCGCGTATCGAATCTATTATGGATGCTATGGAAAAAATTCGGCATATCAAGGGACATCATATAGCAAAAGCTGGTTTGGAAACAGCTTTATGGATGATCTTTTCCCTTATCGAGGGAAAATCTTTGAGTACTTTACTTGGGGGATCTAGAAAAAAAATCGCTGTTGGTGAGAGTATTGGCATCAAAGCTTCGATAGATGAGCTAATTGAAGAAATTAGCCTTCGCTTATTCCAAGGGTTTCAAAGAATAAAAATCAAAATACAGCCTGGCTGGGATATAAATGTTCTTGACGCAGTGCGGCGTGTTTATCCTACAACACCTCTGATGGTCGATGCAAATTCGTCGTATACTTTACAAGATATGAAAATGCTCAAAAAATTTGATAATTATCATTTAACAATGATTGAGCAACCGCTTGCTGCTGATGATATTATAGATCATGCTGTTCTGCAAAAAGCGATAGATACGCCTATTTGTCTTGATGAGAGTATCCTCTCGGTAGAAGATGCTCGAAAAGCAATCTCTTTGGGAGCATGCAAGGTTATAAATATTAAACCTGGCAGAGTTGGAGGGTTACTGGAGAGTCAAAGGATACATGATATCTGTCAAGCAAGCAATGTCGGTGTGTGGTGCGGAGGAATGATGGAAACAGGATTAGGCAAAGCATTTAATATTGCATTATCTTCATTGTCTGGCTTTGTGTATGCTGCTGATATGTCACCTGCCCATTTTTATTTTGTAGATGATATTGTGGATGGTGGCTTTTTGATTGATGAAAAAGGGTGGATAGAAGTGCCAGATCTCGAAGGATTGGGCTTTCGGATAAATGAGGAAAAAATACAACAGTATACTGTAGAAAAGTTCTGCGAGTGTACTGTTAATAATACTTTGGTGTAGACAAGGCTGTTTCCTTTGCCTCACCACGGCTCGAAGAAATCCTCTGTCTTTCAACTTGCCCCCTAGATATCCTCTTGTTAACCTTGCAAAGAGCCCTTTTCTCGGCTATAGTTATTCTAAGGTTTCATATGACATGTATATTTGGGTGCATTTTTCGTTTGGCTGAGGGGCAAGTAAATGCATTTGCTCTCTTTTTCAGGGTTAGCAAATGCCCTCAAAAATAGATCTTAGACATAGCAAAGGAAATACTCTCGATGGTTTTTAAACCAACAAGTGTTGGGATCATTGGACTAGGCTTAATAGGTGGCTCTATAGGCTTAGCATTAAAGGCTAAGACACAATTTAGTGTCTATGGATTTGACCTTGATCCTGCTGTAGTAAAAAGAGCACTGGAAATTGGTGCAATTGATTTTTATGTACAAGAGTTAGAAGACATTGGATCGCAAGCAAATCTCATTTTTATTGCAGCCCCTATCGCTCAGACAGCTCAAACTATAAAAAATCTTCTGCCATTCTTGTCTCCTGGGACTATTGTGACTGACGTTGCAAGCGTAAAATCAGGAATTGTCAATGAAGTAGGGAAGGAACTTTTCGGTAAAAATGTGACTTTTATTGCCGGGCATCCTATGGCTGGTAAAGAAACACAAGGAGTAGATAGTGCCGATTCAAGTCTTTTCGAGGGACGCCCATGGGTGCTAATCCGCAATGATAATATCTCTATGACAGAATATGGTATTCTTGAAAATATTATTGCCTTAATTGGCGCAGAAACAATACTATTAGATTCTGAGACTCACGATATGGCGGTTGCTTCAGTTTCTCATCTGCCGTTGCTGGTTGCCAATACACTGTTAGAGACTGTCGCTGAGAATCCGCTATGGGATATCTCTAGTAAATTGGCGGCAGGGGGGTTTCGGGATACAACAAGACTAGCTAGTGGTAATCCCCAATTACATAAGGATATCGTTTGCGTAAATCGTGAAAAGATACTTTTAGCGCTGAGCGAACTGGAGAAGAAGCTTAGAGATATCCGTGAATTAGTAGAAGCTAGGGATGAAGAGAACCTAGTAGAATTTTTTGAGAAGAATAAAAATATCCGCGATCAATGGTATGAAAACAATTTTCTACAAACTCCCTAACAAGGTTTTTGCAGATAAGTATAGCAGAGTTTTAGCAAGTAGTATTTTCAATTTCTGAATAGTTCTTAATGCATTAGTTGCTTAATGGAGAAAGAGCTTGGATAAGAGACAAATTGGACATATAGCAACAGGATACGTTACAAAATATCTTGAAATTTATGATGGAAGAAATGGAGCTGAAATTGACTTGGGCTTGGCAATGAGCCCTATTGGTTTTGCACACGAATTACGAGATTTACTAGAAAATCGAGATGCATTTTCTAGTCTTTGCATATATCCTATTGATCCTCTTCATCGCGAGACATGCCAGATACTAATTGAAGGTATAGGTTTGCAGGAAGTTTCCACAGATGCTGTGTTATTCATAGATAATGGGAGCTATGGAGCGGGAGATGAAATGATGCGATTTTTGTCTCACCTTAATTATCATGAAGTTCTCGTTTCTACTTACTCATTTCCTAATGTTGTGCAGTGGGCGAAAAGGCATAAGATTTTATATACACCCTTACCGACATTTCTAAAAGATCCCTTGGCTTCTCTTCAAGAAGTTTTGAAAATGGATAAGAGCGGACTATACCGAAGGATCGTTTATATAGATTACCCTAATAATCCCTTTGGAGTTGCTAATCCAGAAATACTGCGCAATATCATAGATCATGTTATTGAATGTGAGGGTATGCCACTAGTAGATTTGGCATTTGGAGAAATTTTGGGAGCAGAATTTAAAGATGCAATTCAGTATACTCTTATCAAGGGAGGAATTGTCATTGGGTCATTGTCTAAGACTCAGGGTCTACCTGGTTTGAGAACTGGATATGCAATTCTTTCTCAAGTGTTAATAGAAGAAAAGTTTTTAGAGGGGCAGAGGCTTGTCTTTGGACTTCATAATGAAGCAGAGTTTATCTATCAACAGTTGTTTAAACGCTCTCAAGGTGAGACATTGGCACAAAAACATGCTAGGAGAGTAGCCTCATACAATGTCAAAGTCAATGAAAAACTTATGAAAGAGTTGAAGCAATTTGGCTTGCATATAGGTGTGACGGACTTACGCACACCTATCCAAGTGATTATTTCTAATGACAATCAATTTTACCAGAAATTAGCAAGAGAAGGAATTAAAACAACTAGTTTGAATGATTATAGTGTATCCTTAGCTAATGAGTCGGGCTTTTCTGATAGTGCAGTGCGTATGCTTACGCCAAAAACCGAGTACTTGGATGAAGTACTGAGAAGAATCAGAAAGGCCCTCAAGTGACACTCAGCAAGGGCTAAAGTCCTGCTCTTCTGACACAGCCACATAGTCGGTTTCCAGAGAAATTGTCCCGCTGGGACGACTCAAAATGGAAACCAACTTTGATCCCTTTTCGTGCTATACCTCAATGCTCGCAAGTCCTTTCTCAGAGAGCGGTCGAGGATGGCTGAGAGCAGACATTCCCTAACAGACTAGACAATACTGGTCCTGAGTTGTTATATGGGTCTTGTTCGTTGGTTGGACAGGATACAGTGTCAGTCAATGGAAGCCCACGTCCTAGGAGCAAGTAGCCATCTTGTGCAGCGATGATGCCATACTGACCGCTAGACAGTGTGTTCTTCACAGCCTGAAGATAGTCATGAAAACTGTAATACGGGTAAACATCGCTCGTCACATCCAGAAAAATATACTGCGCTTGATCCACTGCATAGGGGAATAAATAGATATCTGAACGGTGACTGAGATGTGGAACG
>DASYAN010000222.1:0-13061 GCA_036501345.1 Ktedonobacteraceae bacterium | reverse complement strand
TCTTTTCCCATTGTGATAAGGTATCTAGCTGAGACATGACCTTTCTCCTTTGATGAAGTCCTTTTGATCCTTCATCTTAGCAGATGGGTCTGTCTCCTCGCTTTCTGTCCCCCTGTTCTCAAATACCTACCCGTGAAAGGGGAAAGCGGGTGGCTTGTTGATGATCTGGCGGTTTCTTCTAGTATGGCAGGCGGAGACAGAACTGCAGGGATTTCAATTAAAAGCCATAAACAAGTCACAGAGTCTGGATTTTCTGATAATTTCATAAAAATCGCATGGGCGCAATGGTTTGGATATGACGATTCACGAAAAGTCAAAGACAGCAATGACGCTATAGTTTTAGTGACTGGAGACATTGCCCCAGGAGTAAAAAGCGCATGGTCGGATCTTCTTCGTGAAATTTTGTCCGCAACTCCGGCACCAGACCGCATAGTTGCAAGGCTTTCAGTTCCAAAGGAAGGTGAGGGTTCACAAACCTCGATCCTTGAACGCAATTTATTCAATAGTTTCCATTGTCCTCAAAAATTCAAGCAGTATGGCAAGATTGACGAAGTCGAAACTGTCCGTCTTCTTGGGCATATACGGCTATTGGATTTTGATTATGAAAACCCAACCTCACAGGACCGCGTAAGGGCACTAAGCGACTGCCAGCATATTCTCCGCTCTGGCGATGCCAAACAGGCTTTGGAATTATGGGAAAGATTAGAGGGTATTGCCAAAGCGAAACGTTCTGGCGGTTCTATTGATCTTGCTGGCCTGATGGCGGCACTACGTGGTGCATTCGATTTTCGGGAGCATCCTGACTACCAATCAGATTGGGATATTCTTGACCGCTACAGCAAAGAAGCGATGAATGATGTATACACAGAAATTCCGGGAATCCCTTCCTTAGACAGGGATGAGGAACGAGCCACTATTCAAGATAACCTCGACAAATATAACACATGCTTCCTAGTTGGCGAATCGGGGAGCGGCAAGTCGGCTTTAGCCAAGGTAATCGCACAAGCGAATTACCAGCAGGTGATATGGTTCTCTGCGAATATGCTGGCATATGATACATCTGTCCAGTTTGAACGCAACATGGGCTTGCGCCATGCACTGGGTGAAATCCTGTCGGCTGCTTCCCATTCTTGTCTCATAGTTTTTGATGGCATTGAAGGGTATTCTCCTCAGGTATTACGGCTTACGGCGCGCATAATTGAGGAGGTGCGCACCCATGATTCCCTGGATCATATTTATCTTTTATTCACGGTTCATTTTGAAACCGCAGAGAGCACTATGAGGAAGCTGGCAGGATTAGGTTGTGATCTGCCTCCTCTGGATAAAGCTGCTATTAGTCGCCGTCCTTCTGAAAATGAAATCCGATATCTTCTCGCTCAATTTCCTAAACTAAGATGGGCATCTCTTCGCCCTGAGCTTTGCCCTCTCCTTACTAACCTGAAGATATTAGATTGGGTTATCAGAGTATCCCAAAGCGGGAAGGCTCTTGACAATACAATACTCAGCCTTACAACCCTCATCGACTGGCTCTGGGCATATTGGGTGGAAGGAGATGATAGCGATAATCTGGCCCGCGCACAGCTTCTTAAACGCATGGCTATCCTTGAGGCTGAAACATTATATACAAGTGTTGCACCTGGGCAACTAGGACATGCCGAGCAGCATACGCTGCACGCTTTAATCAAATCCGATCTTTTACGACGCCGAGACGAGCGTTTGAGCTTTTCCCATGATCTCCTTGGTGATTGGGCAAGGATGAAGGTACTGGTTGAACAGGAGCCAACGGCCTCCACTGCTCATCGAGATCGTGCTGCTACCCCCAGGTGGCACCGGGCAGTGCGTCTTTATGGACAGAGATTATTGGAGAAATCGTCAAGTGGAGACCAGTGGTGGCATGAGTCATTAAGGCAGCTCGATGATGGTTCAGAGACAGGCCAAATTCTGCGTGATCTTCTCCTGGAATCGCTTTTTGTTGCCAATAATGCTGCCGAATTGCTAGAGCGGGTCTGGCCGGTGCTAGCATCAAACAATGGAGAACTACTTGCCAGGCTTCTCGACAGATTTCTGTTTACCGCCACGCTTCCAGACTCCTATAGATTATCCTTTGTTAAGACCCCAGAAATGGCCGTCAGGCTGGAATATGCCTTTCGCAGACCTTTCTGGCCTTATTGGGGGCCAGTGCTGACGTTTCTCTATGCACATAGGGAAGAGATCGTCCGGATCACACCAATTCCGGCAGCCAAAGTATGTAGTATGTGGCTAGAAAAGATGCCCATCAAAGATAGTAACGGACAATCTATTTTATGGAGGCAGGAAGCTGCTAAACTCGCCATAGCCATAGCGTGCGAGCTTCAGGCGCGGGACGAGGAGGATAATCCCTTTGGCAATAGTCAAGACCAAGTTGTCTATGAAGCTCTTCTTTATGCAGCCCCCGACCTTTCAGAAGAGGTGAGCACACTCTGTTTAGAACTCGCGCAACGGCGGGACTTGTCTCCGGCTATCCAAGCACGGGTCATAGCAGCACGGCAGAAGAGAGCAGAAGAGAGAAAACAGGACGCCCATAGCGCAAGTGTGCCTGTTCTTCCTATTTTTCCTCCCCCTGGCGCTATGAGAGAACCATGGCCGGACGGGCCAAGAAAACGTATAGCGCAAGGTTTTAGAAATGCCTGTCTTGATACTGACGCGTTTTCTGCTTTAGTACAATCTAAGCCTGAAGTTGCGCTGGAAGTGCTTTTAGCTGTCTGCATACAAAAACCGAGTCGTGAAAATCCTTACAGATCTCCTCGTCCTGACGATGAAGGTTTTGTTGAGTATTGGCATGGCGGGTATCCGCCGTTATATTTTCGTGGCCCGTTCTTATTGTTCCTCCGCAATGCTCCTGAGCATGGTTTTTCCTTCATTTTACGGCTGGTGAACTTCGCAACCCGTTGCTCGGTGGAGGCACGAATGAAGTGGCTGAGAAGTCAAGGCAATCATAGGAAGAGAAAGGATGGAACCGTATTTATCATAGAAGGGCAGCCGCGCAAATGGCTGGGCGACTACCGCACTTTTCAATGGCACAATAGCGGGCCTCATAACGCACATATAGTGACATGCGCTTTAATGGCTTTGGAAAAATGGCTGTATGAGCAAATTGACCAGGAAATAGATGTTCAGCCTTATCTATCGCGTATCATTGCTGAAAGTGAATCCATGGCTTTTGCAGGACTCTTACTCGATGTAGGCAAAAAAAATCCGGCGTTATTCCTAAAGGTACTCAAGCCTCTGTTTTCTGTTTGGGAATTGTATGACCTAGATACGCCGATAGTGGCGCAAAAAGGCGGCTCTGAGCTAGGATTATTAGCATGGGGATTGCAATCCAGCACATTCATGGATTTGGCTAAGGAATGGTATGGCTTACCCCATCGAGCTATATTATTTCAAAACGTGGCAATAACAATGATGTTCTCGGTTAAAGACTTACAGCCATTTTTTGCTGAGTTACGAGACAACTGGAAGAAACAGCTTGATGAAAAAGGCCAGCCCAATAATCTGCGGCTCCTTGTTGAACACCTCAATCCCGATAATTATACGCTTACTCCCGTCGAAAATGGAATTTCTCAAGCGGAATTTCACTGGCCGGAAGACATAGAACGTGAAAATGAAATATCATTACAGCAGAGGCAAGAACAATGGCAATTAATGAGTTTGCCATGGCGGTGCCGCGATCTTTTGGACAAAGATACACCACTTCCACCGCAACAGATCCTCTACCTGTGGGAGAGGTTGCAAACCCTTGACAATTCTTCACCAACAGTACCGGAAGAATCAGGGTATCAAATTCTCAATCTTGAAGATGCGGTATGCGGTGGAATAGCAGTGCTGCTTACCTTTCATAGGGAGTGGCTCGTTGCTGATCCTAACAGAATGGCGTGGTGTCGCCAAAAGTTGGAAGAAGTTATAAGAAATCCACCTGCATGGACACCCCTTGATTCTGAGGTTTCTATAGGAAATCATCACTGGGACGCATTTATCGCGGAATGCGGTGTAGCATTGCTTACGGAGAATTCTAATGACCACTTTGCAAGATATTTAGTTGCGTTAGGAGTAGCTGCATTTCATTATGAAACGACCACACTTACAATGATCCGGGCCTTCCGATATCGCGATAAGCTGAGGGATGATTTTGACCGGTTGCAAAATCTGGTCATCCAATGGGCTGCCTTAAATGGACAAAAATACGCAAATTATCGTCTATCTGATGCAGATACACTTGATTGGGATAAAAAATATAATGAGCTATTGCAATCCTTTATTGATAGGAGTCTTTCTACCAAGCGACCGAGCTTGCAGGAAATCAACACTGCTGCGCTGGCAGAAGCTGAAAAACTTCGCATTCAGCAATTCCCTGATCGAGGAACCGGGACGCGCAAATCGCGCAAGAAATACAGAGGCCGTCGGGAAGTTTTGCGTCCTAATCCTCCCGGCATTGACCTGAACATTCTCACTCACGCATTTACATGGATTAACATTAAATCAGCAACCTCCCCTGTGGAGCGACTTAAGTGGCTTGCATTAATAAAGGAATTTCTTAACCTTTCGCTTGCTTCTGTTCCCTTTGTCGCAGATCCCGCTCACCAGGAAATTGATAGTTTCCCAAGTGACTTCGACGACTGGATTTATGAACAAGTAGCTGAGGCAATTCCATGTATGACATCTGCGGAAACCCCAGATTCTTTATGGAAACCAATATTAGGTCTCGGAGCGCCTGCTCATTACTGGGTAGAACGTTTTTTAAGTAGGTGGTTTACAAGAGGGGTCTTCGCAGTTAGTGCCCCGGAACCATTTTTAGAACTATGGATTAAAATGATCCGTTATGCCCTAAGTCATCCTCTTTGGGACATGGAACAGAACCGCACTCACTATCTCAATGAGATAGTCTGTGAATTACTTGGATTGAATGTTGGCTTTAGCATTATCGGAAACAATGAGAATTTCACAGGCTATATTGGTAAAATGGCTGATGTATATGCAATGGCAGCCAAGAAGTGGTTTGTTATGCCGCGTGTTGTACTCAGCTTTGCTAAGTTTGTTGTCCAACCCGCGATCAGGCATCTTTTACTCCCAGCGATATACTGGTTAGCAGATGCGACCCGTTCATTCCAGGAATATCATTGGAGAGAACATGGTCTCAAAGGGAGCCTTACAGAATTTCTGCGCGTATGCTGGGAGAACCAAGAACAAAAAATATCGAGCGATTCTGACTTACAAAAGGCATTCCTGTCACTGCTAGTCACTTTGAGTGCTCATGGCGACCATGCAACCATTGCTTTGCGTGATCATATTCTTAATTCCATTAGCTCCAAGTAGGAAAAAACATTGTCAGAGCCACTGTATACCGGCTTTCAGCGAGAACTGGACAACTTTTCACAATTAGCTATTGGAGGTATATAGAGGTAAACCCATGGATATTTAAAACGAGGAAAGTATACGCTCTCGTTACGTTATATATCTTATAAGAGGTAAATAAAGCAATAATGCAAACATTCCGGTCTACTCTAGAAGATATAGATAAGCACGTGCAGTCGCTTGAGTGGACGACCGACACGGGCCATGTTTTGCATGGTGTACTACTTCACAAAGACGGACGCATAGTTCTAAACGTTAATTCGAAGAGTATAGCCGAAACTGTCAATTTTGAGTACATCTACCGCGATGGTTCGATGGGCAATCGTCGCACTCTGCATCCTTATGACTTACGATCATGTAAATATATACTACCTACTGAGATGTCCGAAACGTGGCCAGTTGAGATTTTCATGGTAGTTGATGAATATCAGTCATCGGCCAACTTTCAGGGATCGAAGCAAGTCACATTTGATTATGACTCATTTATTTGGGAGTTCCTGCCCAAGAAGCCAGAAGAGGAGGAGAAGCTATGCAAGATGCTTGCCGATCTCAAAGATATAAAGACGTCAATCGGTAGTATATCTGTTGATTTACCGATATATGAGAGCTTTTCAAAGCATCCAAGCGTAGTCGAAAAACGCATGGATAAAATTGTCGTAACGATAAATCCGGCTGAGCCACTTTCAAATGAGGATATCTTGATGTGGAACGCCAGATTAGGGCAATTTTTTACACTCATACATAAAGAACGCGTCGTCACCACCGCTATTCACCGAGGTCTTGACAGTATCATTGTGCCAGGACTTATCGAGGACTATAAAGAAGCAAGCTACGCATTTCGGATACCAGTAGATTTAGATGAATTTGTACAAGTTATCAGAGAAGCTTTATCTACGTTCATTGATAAGTACAACGAGATAATAACGTTTACTGAAGATTTAGTGCAGTATTATTATGATTACCCACTTTCACCACCAGATAGCATACAGCTATTACGCCTCTTCACTTCACTAGAGCAGTGCGCTAACTATGCACAAAAGAGGGAGAAGATATTAGTTAAGCAGTTAGACGACGAACAAACTAAGCGCAAGGAAGAATTTAAAGTTTTGCTTGACAAGGTCAGGAATGACGGCGAGATTGCTAAACCAGTTTACGATTATCTGCTTAATACTGCTCAAGGGTTTTACATCTCATCAGGAAGCTTGTCTGCACTCAAGCACAAGATTAAGGCGCTTGCCGAGCTTTTACATAACGAATATGGCATATATAGCAGCCTGATATCCTTGCCGAATGTCGAGACTGTACTAAAAATGCGCAATATTGTCGCTCATGGATTTTTCGATCTGGAGTCTAGCAACCGCTTTTACGCCAATCGTGATAATTTAGGTCAAGGCATTGAGCAATGCATACGAATGTACACATTTCGAGCGCTTGGCTGTAGCGTAAAGACCGTAGTAAGGCACAAAGACCCGCTTAAGGCACGTCAATTTAATTCTCACTAGACGCGATGAGTTGAACTCTATTTGAACAGGGAGAACTACTGTGCAGCTTTTTGAAGAATTTCATCGGAAGCTTCATGCCCCTGCGGGGCACCACCAAACAGGAAAATGACCCGCAAGCGGCACTCCCCGGCAGAGCAGCATCAAAGACAAAAATGAGCTAGAATACAAGCAGAACCAAGCTCGCGTCAAAAAGGCCCATGTGTTATCTAGAGCAAGCAGCCTGAATCGGAAGCTGGCCGTGGAGACCTAGAGGCACCACCAAATGTTGCTCCGAGCCCGGAAGCACGCAGAGGAAACTCTTTGTTACTGGTCTCCACCGAGGGGTTGGTTCTCTCGAAATGAAGGCAAGCAAAGTCTCAAGGAGGAAATCATGTACGTTGTCCATGAACGCTGTTGTGGACTCGATATTCACAAAAAGATCATTCTAGCTTGTATCCTCATCTGCACAGCCCAAGGCCTCCAAAGAAAGACCGAAGCCTTTGGCACAACCGTGCCTGAGCTATTGCGGTTGCTGGCTTGGCTCAAGGCCCATGAGTGCAGCCATGTGGCCATGGAATCGACAGGAGTCTTCTGGAAGCCGATCTACAATCTGCTGGAAGGGGAAGTCGAAATCCTGCTGGTCAATGCCCAGCAAACCAAAGCCCTACCTGGACGCAAGACCGATGTCAAGGACGCCGAATGGATCGCCGACTTGTTGCAACATGGCCTGTTACGAGGCAGTTTTGTCCCACCGCGTCCGCAAAGAGAATTACGGGAATTGACGCGCTATCGCAGCAGTCTGATCGCCGACCGTGCGCGATTAGTCAATCGTATGCATAAGGTGTTAGAAGACAGTAATATCAAGCTCACATCAGTGGTGACCGACATCACTGGTGTCTCAGGTCGTGCCATCCTCACTGCCTTACTGCAAGGCCAACAGGATCCCCAGATGCTGGCGGAATTGGCTCGTGGGCGACTACGCGCCAAACGAGACCAATTGGCTCAAGCCCTGCAAGGAACGCTGCGCGAGCATCAGCAGGTGTTGCTGACCAATCAGTTACATCATCTCGACTTCTTGGATCGGCAAATAGGTGAACTGGACCGGGAAATTGCCCATCGGCTGGGAATGGACAAGGACTCACAAGCTCTGCCAAGTTCAGCAGACCAGACCAGCCAAGAACAAGTCTTGGGGCCAGTGGATCTCTCTGTTGCCGAGCCGCTGCGACCAGAGCAAGGTGAAAGCATCCCACAAGCAGATAGCCTTGAGCCAACGGCGGTCTGCGAACAAACTGGAGGCATCCCACAGGTCAGCCCATCTCTTGAGAGCGGTGAGCAACCCCAGACCTCTCTAGATCCCAACGAGCCTCTCAGTGCGGCTGAGGCCATTCATCTCTTAGATGGGGTAACGGGCATCAACCAACGCATAGCTGAGATCGTGATAGCTGAGATCGGAACCGATATGTCTCGTTTTCCGACGGAGGGCCATCTGGCTTCCTGGGTTGGACTGTGTCCATCTGCCAACATCAGTGCTGGCAAGCGGCTGAGCGGCAAAACAGGCAAAGGGAATGTCTGGCTTCGCGTGGCCCTCATTCAAGCTGCCCATGGCGCGGCCCGCAGCAAGGGCACCTATTTGGGAGCCTATTATCAACGGCTCTCTAAACGCATGGGAGCCAAGAAAGCGATCGTCGCTTTGGCCCATCGGATCCTGATCATCATCTATCATCTGCTCAAAGACCATCAGCCCTATCAAGAGCGAGGTCCTGAGTACCTGGAAGAGAAGCAGGCTGAAGCGGCTAAACGGTGGGCTATCCGGCGATTAGAACACTTGGGCTATGAGGTGACACTCCAATCTGGTGAAGCTGCCTGAACCAAGCCTTTGGTTGAACTCTTCTGCAAAGCCAGGAGTCTGAGAGCCATCACTCTGACACTGCTCTCTCCAGAGAGGGGAGTGGCAGGACTATTTTACCTGATTTTGTCTATTTAACGTTTAATACAAGCTTTTTGGGAATATTCTCCGAGGTTTCTCTTGCCACTGCTTCCACACCGTCTCTTCTGGCGTCCTCAACGAGGAACTCCTCTTGCTCCCCAATGTCCAAACCACAAAGCGGTCTCTTGTCTGGATTCCAATGCCGATCGCTCTCCCGTTTCCCTGCACGATCTGTTGCCTTTTGATCCTGCTGCCCCCATAGATTCCTGCTCGTTGACCCATTTTCAGAGGAATGATATGGATTATAGAAAGCCGAATGAACGGATTTATTCCTTTTTGAACCGATCTGGTCATTCTGAATATGAGCAAACGCGCAGTGTGCTAAATTCGTGGTTCAGCGATATTCCTGAAACGTATCAGGAAGCACTAAAAACTAGTTTTTGTGCTGGAGATAGACAGCATCTCGGAGCCTTCTTTGAAATCTATTGTCATGCTCTTCTCAAAAAGCAAGGATTCTCGGTCGATCTTCAGCAAGTAGTAGATCAGAGATATGGAAATCCCATCGACTTTCTCATACGAGTTGGAGATACACCCCTCTTTTACCTTGAGGCCACGGTTGCATTGGATTCTGATAAGTCATTCACGAGCCACGAGCAGGTAAATCAACTGTGGAAAGCGCTTAATGAACTGAAAGAACCATCTTTTCAGATCATTTTGGAAATACACCATGAGGCCAATCATTTGCCATTTCGTAAAATTTGCAATGAGATTCACCAGTGGCTGAAAACCCTTGATCCCGACGATAGATCTCGCAAAAAGGATTTGCTCGATCCTGATGATAGACCGCGTTGTTCATGGAAGCAGGATGGCTGGCATATCGATTTTATTGCTGTTCCACTACCTCCAGAGGAGAGAAATCATCAAGAAGGTGAAACAGTGCTGTATACATTCTCGTCACATGGGAAGTGGAGCGAACCCCAAAATGCACTCAGCCGAAAGCTTAATGAGAAAGCAAAAAAGTATGGGATACTCCACTTCCCATATATCATTGCTGTTGATATTCTTGCATTAGATTCTATGGAATGCGATTTAAACGAAGTGTTCTTTGGCCAGGATTTGATATTAATTGATCCAAACTCCGGAGCAATGACGCAAACGCGGTCCCCTTTTCATCCAAACCGCCCAAGTCGAGAAAATGGATTTTGGGTTGGGCAAGGAGGAAGGTTGCGTAATCAACAAGTAAGTGCAGTGTTACTTGTCGATGAACTTATGCCCTGGTCTTTTGCTCGCAAAACGCCAGTACTTTGGCATAATCCCTGGGCAGAGAAGCCACTAAATCTCGATGTATGGCAAGCGCCACAGAGGACTCTCAATGAAGAGAAGTCCAATTGGCTCCGTCATGAAGAGCAATCCGATTGGAGATTACCCTGACCTTGGCGAGGTCAATCTCGCAACACGACATGGGGTACGTACTTTTGCTATTATGGCTATGCGAAGCAGCGGTATCGCTCTGCTCATTGTGCTTTCATACGCAGGTCCGCTCCGCCGCTGTAATAGACGTCTGGACAACTACTCACAGTTAGCTATTGGAGGTATATACGCGATGAGCTGAGCGCTATACTCCAAGCCTGTTAGAGCACAAAAAGGGAGCGACGGGGACGTCCGCTCCTCAGCCGATTACCAGTTACACTGTCATTCTCCAAAGTTGCCTTCAGTCCATTGCCCTTTCAATTCAATATGCACTCTGCTCGATCATCCGCAGCACCATGATCTCCACCGCAGAGAGCAAGAACTCCGCACGCCCTTCCGCACGGTCATACGGCCATCTCAAAAATCAGTATAGCCAATCGGGGCGGGAGAGGGAAGCCATACACGAATGGCGTAGGCTGGGTCCTTGTTCGGACACCACTCTACCCTACTGGGAAGTGGCACGCTGCCGGAAAAAGCGCATTGCCTCACGAAAAATCTTTGTCTCCTCACTTTCTAGGACCTATTCACTGTACCTCTGTTTGTGCGTGTTCAATGCCACAACATTGCCTTGCCCCTCTTGGCCTAAAAGCAATGGGTGCACTATAATAGGTGTGTAACAACAAAGATTGTTGGTGAGGCAAACGGGGGAGACGTCTCTGTCATAGCGACGCCTGGGCCTCCTGCAAGATGGTTCCAGGAAGGAGAGTGCGGAAATGGGGTTACGTCTTCAAACACGGCGTGAGTTGCTTGAGCATATAGCACCGCAGTATCGGGAGGCACTGCCTGCAAAGAAACGGATGGTGCTTGATGCGTTTACTCAAATCACTGGCTATCATCGTACCTATGCCCAGTGACTCTTGAACCATAGCGAGGAGGTCCTGCAGAAGGTGGTCCGACGTGCTCGCCCACGCCACTATGGGCCAGAAGTTCAGGACGCGCTTGTGCAAGCATGGAATGCCGCCAATCGAATCTACGCCAAACGTCTGATCCCTTTCCTGCCTACCCTGCTCGATGCATTGGAGCAACATGGGCATCTCCATCTTACCCAAGCATGCAGAACGCAGTTGCTTTCCATGAGCGCAGCAACGGTGGATCGCCTCCTGCGTGCCTCACGAACACAGCGTTTGCATGGCCTCTCCACTACCCAAGCAGGGCCTTTGCTCAAGCAGCAGATTCCCATTCGCACCTTCCAGCAATGGAATGAGACCCAACCCGGCTTTGTGGAAGCAGATCTGGTGGCCCATTGTGGCGCGGACAGAGGGGCAGGCTTTGCGGGAGGTTTTCTCTGGACCCTGACCCTCACAAGATGTGGCAACGGGGTGGACCGAATGTCTTGCGCTCCTCTATCAGAGCCAGGAGACAGTTCTGGCAGCGATCCAATGCGCACGGAGCCTGTTCCCTTTTCCGATCCTGGGAATTGATACGGATAATGGAGGGGAGTTCATCAATGAGATGGTGATGGCCTATTGTGAACAAGAACATCTGACCTTCACACGAGGACGTCCGCAGGTGAAAAATGACCAGTGTTTTGTGGAGCAAAAGAATCGAACGATTGTCCGCCAGGTGGTTGGTTATGACCGCTTCGTGGGAGAACAGGCCTACCGACAGTTGAGAGAACTGTATCGGGCGTTGCGTCTGTCTGTCAGTTGCTTCCAACCTTCCATGAAGTTGTTGTCGAAACAACGCGATGGGAGAAACATCTCGTATCACTACGATCCAGCGAAAACGCCGCTGCAGCGCCTCCTCCTCTCAGGAATTTTACCCGAGCAGAAACAGCAGGAACTGCGAGACGTGGCACAGGCACTTGACCCCATTCGCCTCTTGGAGCAATTGAAACAGTTACAACAGGCTATGTTCCGCTGTGCTGTTGAGGGAAATCCGTTTATCTCACAGACAGCTCCCTTGCCGATTCGCGTCTTTGCGGTGGAACAGTGCACAGCAGGATCGATTACGGTTGAAGGGAGCACCCCTCATCTGGCAGGAGGGCTTCTTCCTTTGTATCAAGAGCAGGAGAAGCGCAAACGCGTCCTAGGCTGGAGGCGAACGCACAAAGATCCCTTTGAGGGGGAGTGGGAGCGGATCGCTTCTTGGTTACAGGTCAATCCTGAGCGCAGTAGCGGGGACATCTTCCGAGAGTTACAGCGTCTCTCCCCCGGACGCTATCAGCCGTTGCAAATCCGTACGCTGCAGCGAGGGATGCGGAAAATCCGGGCAATCCTTCAGGAAAACGCTGAGGAGCACTGGCAGGAGGAAGTGGTCCATGGGTGAATGCCCGATCCCGTCTCACCACATCAGCAGGAGCGAGAGGCAAACACGCCCACACGTCCTGTTCGCCTTACTGACCTTGACCAGCTAGGAAGGGAAATGTCATTCACTCGACCAGTGTGGAGAGGGAATGTCTAAAGAACAGTGAGCCTACACAAAAATTCGAGCAAAAAAACATTTGAATAGCAAAATATCTATAAAGAGTATATAAAAAGCAAAACAAGGCTGAATGTCAAAGGAGAGTGCAATTTGCAAATAGAGCAAAAATCACTATAAAGATAGAAAATAGATTTTTTTCAATAAATATCATAAAATTGAATAAAGATTTAAAATTAACAGATACGCATTTTTAATGATTTTATGATATTTAACACATATATTAAATATTTTTATGTTTCTAAATAACGGTACAACCACATTAACTGGTGGAGGCATAATCATTTAAGCTCAATTTGGCCAAGTTTTTGAGGCCAACCACCAGATAATGTAGCTCTACCTAAATAACATGTACCTTTTAATTTATACAATAC
>DASYAN010000221.1:0-3542 GCA_036501345.1 Ktedonobacteraceae bacterium | reverse complement strand
GACCTCTGCTGTTGCCATTATTGCCTCCTTGTATAGTCTTGTATAGTAAATGAACATTCACCTGATAGGTTTTGCGCGGTTTGGTTCAATAGCCTGTTAGCGTGATATGTATGCTCTGCGAGAAGATGCGCTAATCACCGCGTGTACAACGTATTCTCGTCGATGTACCCATGAGTCAAATCGCAACCCCAGGCCGTAGCTTCGCCATTACCCAGGTGAAGATCAATTGTGATTATGACTTCATGTCCTGCCATGGCGGCTTGTGCCTGTTGCTGATTATAGGACGCTGCTGTTCCCAGTTTGACTACCTGCACTTCTCCAAGGGAAATATCGCATAGATCCTGTTGGAGTGTGCAACCACTGGCTCCCAGTGCGGCAACAATACGTCCCCAGTTGGGATCGCCACCTGCCAGCGCACATTGCCAAATGGAAGAACGTGTGATTGCACGTGCAGCTTTAGCCGCATCATCTTTGTTGCGTGCACCATTCACGTGAACAGTCATGAGCTTTGTTGCGCCCTCACCATCGCGTGCCATCTCACGTGCGAGATATTTGGTGATATAACGCAGTGCCGCCTGGAAACGTCCGACTTCTGGATGTGAAGCGTTCAACGGAACATTGCCTGCCAGACCATTCGCCAAGAGAATACATGTGTCGTTCGTGGACATATCGCCATCGACAGAAATCATATTAAACGAATCTGCAACGGCTGCTCGCAGCTCACTTTGTAGCCAGTCGCATTCGACGGCGGCATCCGTCGTGAAGTAACAGAGCATAGTTGCCATATTCGGATAAATCATTCCCGAGCCCTTGGAGACTGCTCCCAAGCGAATAGTACGACCATTCAAATTGAATTCCAGCCCGATACGTTTAGGATAGGTATCGGTAGTCATAATGGCCTCAGAGAAGGCTTTTCCTCCTTCCTTGCTTAAGGCGATCTGCTTGACACCTGCCTCTATTTTCCCTATTGGCAACTGATAACCGATGATGCCCGTGGAGGAGCAGAGGACCAATGTATCCTCTATGCCTAAGTGTGTCGCTGCGAACTCGGTCATGCGATATGCATTCTGCATGCCCTGTTGGCCTGTAGTGCAGTTAGCATTGCCACTATTAACTATCAGAGCTTGAGCTTTACCGCTTTTCAAGCGCTCCTGGCAGAGGAGAACCGGGGCTGCTCGTGTGCTACTGGTGGTAAACGTGCCAGCGGCCACACATGGGACATCTGAAGCTAGGATGGCAAGATCCTGGATAGTGGGGTCTGCTTTAATGCCGCAGGCAGTTGTACCAGCCAGAAATCCTTGGGGAGCAGTAATGCAAGTGTCGATCTCATAAAATACATCTGACATGGAGATATGCCTTTCTTTGAAATAGAAGAAAAGTTCCAGGTTTTGTGGTAGCTCCCCAGATCCGTCTCCTGACCGGGGAAATATAGCATCAGGAACTCCTCGCTAATCTCATTGTACTATGTAGGGCCTATGCAGACAAGTATGCTTAAGAAAGAGTGTGCGCGTCATTTTTTTGCGAGGAGAGGACGACGCCAAGGATGGTTGGGAGCGGGCCGAGGGGAACGATGGGGAGCAGAGGAACAAGAAACAGGCTCAGGAGGAGCAGGTTTGGGCCGGGGAGGAGAAGCCAACAGGGTGATGCGCACAAGGAGCTGTTGCAGTTTCTCTAGAGCCTGATGGCGGCGAAGCTGGTGACGAGAGAAACGCTTTTGCATGCGCTGTTGCCCATGGTGCTCTGCGGTTTGCACCCAAGCTTCATCCCAGCGATCATGACAGACCTGGGTGCGTAGAGCCAGCATGGGATTGACATGAGAGCGCTCCCATCGCATCCCAGCGCCTTTGAGTCGTGCTTGGACCACCGATTTGTGAGAACTCTCTACACTCCCACTGCCAAGAGGCCAGCCCAATTGCTGATAAAGCGGATACTGCATCTGCTGCTCACGTTTGCGCAAGTAGTTCACCTTGGTCTGCAGATCAGGCACGTCCGGATACTTTTCAAGCAGAAGACCAACGTCCTTTAAGACAGCCGTTGGGCCGTGATGCTTGAGTTCGTGGCATTGTGTGTCAAGCCAGTCTGAAGGCAGTGTGGTCCCAGCCTGCCTGACCAGCTCCGCAATTGCGGCCAAATAGCCTCTGGCATGGGCAAAATCGAGGATCCGTACAGCATCTCTTGCATGCAGGTCCACAAACCCTTGGATCCACTCCGCCCCATCTTGCACTGCACCTACCTGTTTGTCCAAACTGATCCCTCGTCGCTCTGTTTCAACGATCGAGAGCCGACCAAAGGTCTCTGCATCAGTGACCCGTGAAAAATAGGAGAGATCGACGGTCTCCACATGCTGATCTGGCCGCTGTTTGCTTGTTTTTTGCTTGGTCTGTACACGACCGATGACCACCGTTTTGGCCTCGACATAGTCTCCTCCCACCAAAGGGATCATCGCCCCATCACTTGAGAGCAGAAGCTTCTCGCCTTCTTCCTCGTCTTTCCCCCTCTTTTTCTCAACTCTTTGGCAATTGCTCTTCTGCCTCCTCTTTGAAGAGCAGATCTTTGGGTCTTGGGCTCTTTTGCCTTGCTCTGCTGCTCCTTGAGCCGATGAAGTGCCACGGCTCCCTCCACAGAGCTGCTCTGCTTGCTCCTGTTGCCACGCTTCGTAGACCGCTCCTGCTGCTTCTGTTTGACGACGGGCTGTTGGCTCGCTCACTTGCACTCCGGTCACATCCGCGAGCAATGTGGTTGCTTTGCCAAATGGCATCCACAGCGACAGATGCACCAGATGCTCCTGTTGCCGAGGCGTCAAACTCCCCGGCTGCAAGCCCAATTCTTCATCGAGGGGGAAAAAAGCCTGTCTCGCATTTGGGACAGACTCCATAGGTTCTTTCCAATTTCACCTCTCTTGCTCCTGTTGCTTGCAGCTTCTTCACGTGCTTTCCTCGTGCGGTCAACGGTTCTCCGCAACTGCTGCAGCGAGGCCGTTCTTCCTCCGGCTCATTTGCCCACTCTTTGGCTGCACTTGTGAGCGCACTTTCTTCTATTAAATGCGCTTCCAACTTACTTCCTCGCTTCCTCGCTTCTATCTCTATATCCCTCATTTTTGCCTTCGGATTGGCCAATCTCCATTCTCTCATCCCTATTACTATTTCTTCGTAAAGTTCTTGGATTTTCTCCATAACCTTTCTCGCTTTCTCGCAGAAGCCAATTTTTCTCCTCTCCTCTCATCTTATCTCTTCTTTCCCAGCTTGGCTACCCCCCTCGCAAAAAAGTGACGCACACACGTCATTTAGCACTTCCTTGACGGCACCTCAACAGATCTGCTACACTTTGACTCAATTAGAGCAAGTTTCGTTTCTCAACGGTCAAAGAAGCAGGAATATAGCTCCTAAAAGGCGAATTAGTTTTCCAAGTTCAGATTCAAAAGTATTTCCCTACAAGGGGTACCGAGCATCGAAACGGCGAGCAAAGGGAATATAAGGAGGAGATGCGGCACTCCTGCCAATTCCGTCTGGGATGATGGGTCTCCGCATCGTAAGATACTGATG
>DASYAN010000220.1:0-7935 GCA_036501345.1 Ktedonobacteraceae bacterium | reverse complement strand
TGAGTACTTTGCTAAATCTCCAAGCGACTCGGGGACAGACAAGAAAGAGTCTAAGAAGGCCATCATTGATTTAGGTGTATGGGAGAAGTATAAGAAAAGTATTGATGAAGATGGGGCAATAGTAGCTTTTGGGCAATTTCTATCTGATGTGGGGGGGGAAGATATGGAAAACATTTTAGATGATTTTAGCACTCTCAATGGAGCATTTGGTGAAGAATTGTCTAGAGAAGGTGATTTTCGCTCAAAAAGATATAATGAGGTATATAATGAGGGTTTTAAAATTTGCTCGGAACAATTTGAGAACAAATTGAAACTCGGTAAAGTGGATGAGAACGAAATGACTAGTATCATTGACGATGCTGGAAAGTCTTTGAAAGAGATGAGGGAAATTTTATTAGAAAAGGGATTTGAACTGTTCGTAAATGAAGAGGGAGCAGATATTGGCAGTCTTTATGAGGAGCGTAGAGGTATTTTCGATGGAAGCTCAGAAGAAGTAAAAAGGGAGATAAATAGGATAGATTATCATTATCAGGATTATAAAATTTTTAGGGATAAATTCTTGACGCGCCACTTTAAACACAAAGAAATGGATATAGATGGGGGAAAGTATTCAGAGGAAACTGAGTGGCTTGCTGATAATATGAAAAAAAAATTAGAAAAGAGTTTAAGCATTGTCAAATGGGAAGCAGCGCTAGAAAAGAAGGATATAAAATCAGATTTTGAAACATTAAGCGATGATGAGCAGGATAGACAATTTAAAGCATTTATAGAAAGTAAAGAAGGAGTATCTACCAGGAGAATTCTGGCAGATATTAAATATTTAGAGAGAGAAACTGTAAAAAATAATGAAGCCTATAAAGATACTATAAAAGAATTTGAGGTTCATCTAAAAATATTTCTGAAGAAATATAGTAGTGAATTGGCCGAAGAAGATAAGAAAGCTGCTATTAATGACTTACAAGGTAAATTATATTCTGCCCGAGCGATTCTATACGGGGAACATTTTAATGCATTCCTCAGTGAGGATTTAGGTGGGGGGAAAAATACTAGAGAGCTGGAAACTGAGTGGCAGGCCCTTTATGATGATCCGAACCTTTCTCAAGAGCTGAAAGCCAAAGTCAATTTGATTGATCGAACAAGATATTTACCTGCAAGAAATGAATTCGTGAGGGTGTCTCTGGAATTAGACATGCTCGATGAAAAAACGAAAGCCTGTCTTGAAGAAGTTGAATCGGCTCTAGATAGGATGAACGAAATTATGCGCAAAGGAATTGAAGAGACAAAGAGTCCCGAAGAGAAAATGAGAGAGATTACAGAAAAGTATGAGAAAAGCCTTAACAACGATGACCTACATGAAAAGTTAAAAGAATCTCTAGATGGTGTAGAAGGTATAGCAAAAAGTGAAGCAAAAGATGAGATAAAGGAATTATTGCAAGATATCCAAGGAATACACGAAAATATTCCTGAAGAATTATATAATAAAAATTCTTTTATGAAAGAATATAAGGAGAAAATCATATCTTTTATTAATTCTATTGATAAATTTGAAGAAGAAGCTGTTTTTGATGGAAATAACAATGCTGAGCAGGTACATTCCGAGGCATACGGTATAAGAAAATTTTTATCAGATGAGATGTTCAAAGTATTCGTAAGCAAATACCAAGGGGAAGAATATGTAAGAATTGAAAATATGTTTTATAAATTTCATGTATCTAAAGGTGTAAATGCGTTATCTGTTGATGGATGGAATAATGTTAGGGCGCTTGAATCTGGAAATATGAATAAACGTTATCTTGATGACAGATTTGAATTGTTGAAAGCTAATGATGAGCAGACTATAAAGGATTGTTTTAGTAGTATGGCAGAGAGTGCAAAAAAAAGTTTAGAGGTTGCTAGAAGTCAAGCAAAGAATGAAGTAGATGAGGCTGCATCATTGCCACCAGTAGATGAAAACGAAAAGAAAAGGATAAAGAATCTACAGGATTTATTAAGGGAATCTCAGGATTTACTTGATAGCATTAAGGTGACGGTTTAGAAGAAATGACACGGTAGAGCAAGAGCGAGCTTGGCCTAGCTCGGGGCTTGTAAAAAGATTGCAGGACCAAGATAAGTTAAGTGATGATCACTGGCAGCCTGTAACGTTGGAAACATTGAGAGGCTCGGATAGCTTGAGGAGACCTGTTATCCCTTATTCTCCAAGGGTGTTCTACCTGTAGCATTGTAATATTGGGGTTGCTCATTACACCACCTGAGAGGCTGCCGTTCCAATTACGACCATGGTCTGTCCTGCCATCGAGCCAGCTCTCCCGAGGACTTTACTTGCCGAGACCCCGATCAATGTCGGTGCCATTAGGGTGACAGATAGCGTCAGGATAGGTGGAAATTCCACCAGGAAGCCTTGCATGATACCGACACTATCAGAGGAAATTTGCGGTAGGGCTGGCAGGATCAATGGCAGAGTCGTGAGAATAAAGAGCTGCAGCACCTGGACAAAGAGCACCGAGGCAAATCCTCTGAACCAGAGGCCCACTATCCTTTGTCCTGCTCCCCCCGGTAATACCCAGCAACTAAATGACAGAGGAGCTGTCAGAATATAGTAATTGATGAGGATAATGCGCACGAACACTTGTACCCATAGCATAATGGATAGCAGTGTGCGGGTTATTTCGCCAACACGGTGGATCAGATCGGGCAAGGTTGTTACAGTTCCGGCAAGGTGTGTAAAAGAGCCAATAACTGGAATGACCGGAGAAATGGTATTAGATATAAACTGTGGCGAAAAAATGCCGACGAAATCATTGGCGGCACATCCCCATCGGCTCATTGGCACGACCAATCCCCGATACGAGCCAGGAAAGCTCTTGTTAGGCTCGGTGGCAAGTGTGTAGGGGATTTGCATCCCTTTAATGGAGATTTGAGGGAAGGGGAATTGAGCATGCAGCTGGCTGATGGCAATCGTCACAGTAGTTTCTAAATTGATCAGCATCTGGACCAATGTGAAGCTGACTGCCACTGCCAAACCTCCCAGTATAAGGCGCGACAGCCCTTCAAGTGAGCCTGCATAACGAAAGGTCGTCGATGCTCCCAATAGGAGATTGTATCCCATTAGTATGATCGATGGTATCATCAAGAAAAATGCAAGTCCCTCCGTATACCCAAAGAGGGTAGTGATTTCTGGGAATGCGTAGGTATCTCCCGGATAGGTATACATAAAATGTCCGGCATAGTGTGGTGCGTTTGGTCCCTGAATCATGGGAATATCTCCAGATAACCAGTCTAGTTTAATGACATTCTCATTAGGTTGCAGACTGCCATTCGGCCCTTGTTGGTCTGAACAAGGGAAACTCAAATTATTCTGGACACAATCTACACTAAAGTTAATTGTCCCATCAGGAGCCTTACTTAATTGCTTAGCTACCGCAACATATGGTGGTTGACAGTACCAGTCACCATTAACTAGGGTGGGATCGGGAGGCTTGCCATTATTGGCAGTGTTGTTATTGTTAGTAGGAGGAGCCAAGAGACTTGCTTTAGCCGAAGACGTGGAGATAGATGATGAATGAGCAATATGGGCTTCTGCAGCCCAGGCAAAGTGTTGTCCAACCAGAGAAATAATGCTGAAACTGATGAAGGACAATACAAAAGCGAGACTGGCAAGGGCGACTATTTTTCCTAGGTAGCTGCTAGCAGCTTCTTTCATTGCTCTTGCTCCTCAAAAAATACTTGAAAAGGGAGGGGGTCTCTTTTGCCTACTATCTGAAGAATAAAGGACTGGAGGGAGGATAGCAAGAGGGATGGAGGGACAAATGATCGAGTCTTGTCAATTGTCAAGCTGGACTGCGACCATAAGTGTCTCACAGTCCAATGAGAGTCAGATTATCAAGTTTGACGGAATGTAGTGCAGAATTGATAGCGTCGAAGGGTAGTCAAATCCTCGCTTGTGTCAATATCCAATCCGAGGCTAATACTGCTATAGAGGCCACTACTCAGTTGTCGGATGCGGCTTTCTGAGAGATAACGCTGCAGGCTTCCTGGGCCAAACGTGTAAGGGAGCACTAGTGGTGGGCGTGTAAGCAGTGCATTTGTTCCTGTGTAGTCATGTGAGGGAGCAAGGACGACCGCATGGTGCTTGGATTGCTCAATCATGCCGTGTATATCGCGGACTTGTAGTAAGGGAAGGTCGGCAGAGATCGTAAGCAAGGCTGTGGTTCCTTCTGCAAGCTCTCTCGTTGCGGCAGCTGTGAGCGCTGGATTATGTCCGATCTCTTCTTCGACACGTGTGTGTGCTCCCCATGCCTGTGCCTGATCCAGAACGCGTCGATCCGGACTAACGACTGAAATACGCTCTAAAATTTCGCTGGCTTGTAAAATATAGATCACATGGTGAAGCATGTCGAGCATCAATGTGGCTCTTTGTGCCTGGGTTAGGTGGGTAGCCAAGCGACTTTTGGCTTCATCGAGAGATTTTACTGGGATAAGTGCTGTGTATACCAAGTAGTTTACCTTATGATACTGTATGCAATACCGTACGAGCCAGATTTGCTTTGGTGGCCTCATCGCGCATAATCGTGTTTGTGACCACAGTCGCAATGCCTAGAGCTTCAATTTGCTTGACAAGGTGGGCATCCTGGGTATCGATGACCATGACGTCAAGGAAGTCCTGATAGCAGTGTGCAACACCAAAGGCTGAGACCTCGTGACCCATACCTCGCATCAGCTTATCGGCGGGCCCTTTAATGGGTGCTCCTCCGACGATTGGGCTTACAGCGACCACCGTACCACTGGCTTGGTGAAGTGCATCCTGGATACCTGGCACGGCCAGGATAGTGCCGATGCTGACGATTGGATTACTGGGAGCAATGAGGATGACCTTAGCCTGTTTCAGAGCGTCGAGCACACCTGGAGCTGGCTTTGCTTTGTCGGCCCCAACAAATATAACATCTTGTACTTCATCGGTACAGCGGCATTTGACCAGATATTCATCAAAATACAGTAGGCCTGCTGGGGTCTGAATATGCGTAGCGATGGGCTGATCGCTCATTGGTAGAATGCGAATTTGATTGTTGTCTTTGAGCAGTCCATAATAGCGACACAGGATCTCAGTGACCTCGCTGAGCGTTTTCCCCTGCCGTAGCAGGTTTGTGCGATGAATGTGGGTAGCCAGATCGCGGTCGCCAAGCAGAAACCAGTCTTCATAGCCGTAACTGGTCAATTGCTGCATCGTGTTGTAAGTGTCATTATGGATGCCCCAACCATTGCGCTGGTCGATGATCCCGGCCAGGGTATATATCACAGTATCGATGTCGGGCGACACACGCAAACCATAAAAGTCGTGGTCGTCGCCTGTATTGGCAATGACAGTGATTTGCTCCTCGGACACAACCTGGACAAGCCCTTCTAAGAAGCGAGCTGCACCAACTCCACCAGCAAGAACTGCAATCATAGTAGTTTACCCTCAATCGAAACGAACAATTAAACGATCCAGAGGCAGACGTGGACGCCGTACAGGGTCTGCAGCTGCGTAACCCACAGTGATGAGTGCATGAGGGATCAGTCGCTTATCAAGGTCAAGAGCAGCACAGGCTACTTCAGGACAAAAAAGCGGTGCACACATCCAGCCAGTATCCAGACCGAGGTCGTAAGCCATCAGGAGCATATTCTGAACGGCAGCTCCCAGGCTTTGAATAGCCATGGTCATCTCATCTGCCTGTCGCTTTTGATCAGGATAGTGATCTAGATCTTCTAGATAAAGGCAAGGAATGATAATGGCCGGAGCTCGCAGGATACGCTGGTGCGACTTCTCCAGGCGGATATTGACAGTTTCCTTTGATTGTCCATCCATCTGGAGGTTAGCACGCCAGGTTTCACCCATTTGTTCTGCGAGCCGTTGTTTTGGCTCCTGTTGCGTAAGTACAGCGAAACGCCATGGTTGCCGACCATGTGGTGATGGTGCCCAGCGTGCAGCCTCCAGCATCTGCTCAAGTAATGCTCGCTCGACAGGACGATCTTGGTATGTGCGCACACTTCTTCTGTTGCGCAGAAGTGTTGCCAAGTCATTTGCTCGCTTAGATATAGTCATGTATTGGATCTCTGTTTGAATCGTTAGCGGAACATATCCGTTGTGCTCTCACGGATGAGTGTGCGGGTATCTCCCTGGCCAGATGAATAGCTGTAGCCACGAATGAGGGCAACAGGGATATGCTCTATTTTCCCCATGACCAGTTCGGCGGTAGCAGCTAATTCATCGGCTACAGCAATGACACTGGCTTGCATCTCATAGCCATAGCGGTCACGCTGTCCGCGATAATCAACCAGAGGCTCCATCCCGGCCAAACCGATAGCCATATTGACCTGTCCATTGCGCCAGGGGCGTCCCCAGGTATCTGAAATAATAATGGCGATGTCATGCTCTCCTGACAAGGTTTGTAGTCGTGTGCGCAGTGTCTGAGCTGATTGATCGGGATCAATCGGTAGTAACGTTAGCAGGCTCTCACCATTGACATTGGACTCGTCGACACCAGCATTAGCGCAGATAAAGCCATGATGCGTTTCGCTAATGATAATGCCTCGATCCATACGTACGATACGTTTACTCTCGCGCAGGACTACTTCGACATGGCGGGCGTCTTTCTGGCCCTGTTCGGCAATAGTGTGGGCCAGAGGAGATGGCTGTATATCTGTAAGGTGAACAATACGTCCCTCAGCCTTAGATACAATTTTCTGTGTAACAACCAGAATATCGCCCTGTTCTAGGATCAGATCCTGGTCAGGTAATGCCTCATAGATGATACTGCCCAGGTCAGCTCCTGGAGAGATTTCACCAATACCCTTGATGGGAATGATACGTATTTCGTTGCTCATAGTCCTCCCTGTAGTGCTTACATTGTAATTATAGCGCCTTTGGGGAGGCTCTGCCAATAGGTAAGCTCTAAACTCTTGCAATAATAGGTTATGCTGTGGCATACTGTTTTCTAGAGACCTTCGGGGCAGGGTGTAATTCCCTATCGGCGGTGAAGCTTTTTCTATTGTGAATAGGGTAGAGAAGCCAAGCCCGCGAGTCCATAGCCAGTCCTCTTGCTGGTTATATGACAGATTCGGTGCAATTCCGAAGCCGACGGTACAGTCCGGATGGGAGAAGGTTTTTGCGAATCCGTGATCCGCTGCCATGCCGAGGTGGTAGTGGGGGTAGTTGAGTATATAGACGCTCTATTACTCCGCAATGGTTTCCTTAATCTCCCTCGCTTGTCCCCCAAGTCAGTTGAATTGGCAGTTCTCTATCTCTATGCCTGAGAGAGAACCTGTCCGTAGAACTTTGACCGAGGGATTTTTCATGAGCATAATAACCTCTGAAGTAGAAGAGGCAGCAGTCGAACTGCGTGAACCTGTTTACGTACCCAGCAGTTCCTTTACCGAAGTGAAGCATGTTCTGTATAGAAGCATGCGTCGTTTGCAGGTGATGCAGCATATCTTTACTATACTGCCTCCATATGTGCTTGGCCTGATATTGTTTGCGAGCTGGTATGCAAGCACGACTTATGGTCACATTCCAAGCCTGATTCTCCCAGCTCCAGCTGACGTTTATGCCAGTTTAGTTGATGGGCTTCAATCTGGTGTGCTGCTCACTAACGCTCTGGTGACGATTCAGGAAAGCGTGCTTGGTTTTCTCTTCGCGACCGCTATTGCTTTACCCTTAGGCTATGGAGTGGCCAAGTCGCGTTTGCTAGCGAACACCTTCCAGCCATATCTAGCGGCAGGTCAAGCTATTCCAGCGATTGTCCTTGCCCCTTTCCTCTACCTCTGGTTAGGGCCTGGGCTATCATCTGTCATCGTCGTCTGCATGCTGATAGTCGTGTTTCCTATAGTCATAAATACTGTCTTGGGTATGCAGACGATTGATCCTGCATGCCTGGATGCCGCTCGTGTTGAAGGGGCGGC
>DASYAN010000219.1:0-7308 GCA_036501345.1 Ktedonobacteraceae bacterium | reverse complement strand
CCATTGCATATAGTTGTTGCAAAAGATGAAGAAAATATGGTACAGTTTATTGTTATCACATATGAGCCAGACCCCCATAAATGGGAAGAAGATTTCAAAAGGAGAAGACGATGAAATGCATCGCTTGTAAAACTGGAGATCTTCAAGAGGGAACAACAACAATCACTTTTGAAGAAAATGGAACTATTATTGTTTTCAAGGATGTACCAGCCCTTGTATGTGATCAGTGCAAGAAAGGGTATACTGATCGGGATGTGACTGCACGGTTGCTTCAAATTGTGAAAGAGGAAGCTACAAAGGGCAAAGAGTTGGAGCTTGTTCGATACACAGCATAGGGAAGAGCTACCTTGGCTATCTTGCCGATGCTAGGAAGCTCTCTTGGGGCAAGGGTAATCCTCTTTTGCTCATTTTGCCCCAAGGGAAGTTTGCCATCTGTTTCCGGCATTGCTATATAATTACTCAGTCCATACCCAATCTCGTACTTCTGGCATGTCTTCAAAGTGGGTTCGTATATAGCTAGAGTGTTTTGTGAGCATATCATTGCATTCCTGTATTAGTGGAGGAGTGAGATGCTTTACGCGCTCCGCACGCTGCAGGGCTAAGATGCAGAGGTGATAGCGACTGACTCCATTGAGCACAACCATGTCAAAGGGTGTGGTTGTCGTGCCCTGTTCATTAAATCCCCGCACATGGAAACGATCTGGATTTGGGCGTCCATGGATGAGCTGGTGGACGGCTCTCTGGTAGCCGTGGAAGGCAAACACGATAGGCCTGTTTTCTGTGAAATGTTCTATAACGGTAGCATTGTCCAGGCCGTGGGGATGGATGTCTGGTGTGTAAAGCTTCGTCAGGTCGACAATGTTCACAACACGTACTTTAAGTTCGGGAATATGGTGACGTAACCACCATGCAGCTGCAACGGTCTCCATCGTCATGACATCGCCAGCACAAGCCAGCACAATATCGGGCTCAAGATTGTCATCGTTGCTTGCCCAGTGCCAGATGGATAGACCACGAGTACAATGTTCAATGGCCTGCGGCATGGTGAGAAATTGCAAGTGCGGCTGCTTATCGATGACGATCAGGTTGACATAATTGCGGCTGCGGAAACAATGGTCGGCGATGGAGAGTAGGCAGTTGGCATCGGGTGGTAAATAGATGCGTGATATCGCACCTTTTCTTGAAAGTGCCGTGTCGATAAGTCCCGGTCCTTGATGGCTAAAACCATTGTGATCGTTACGCCAGCAAGTAGATGTAAGCAGAATGTTTAGTGATGCAATGGGTTCACGCCAGGGAAGGCTAAGTGCTCCTTCTAGCCATTTTGAGTATTGAATCATCATCGAGTCAATGATCATGGCAAATGCTTCGTAGGTGGCGAATAGGCCATGGCGTCCTGTAAGCAAGTAGCCTTCTAGCCATCCCTCGCAGAGATGCTCGCTCAGTACCTCCATGACCCGGCCATCGGGGGAGAGGTGGTCATCAATTGGAATGATTTTTTCCTCAAACGTGCGATTTTCCACTTCAAAAACATCCCCAAGGCGGTTTGAGTTGGTTTCATCGGGACAGAAGAGACGGAAATTATGCTGTTTAGCATTGCTGGTAAAGATGTCTCGCATCAGCTTGCCAAGCTGTTGCGTATTTCCATAATACTGGGTTGCAGGCTTTTTCACTTCAACAGCATAGTCGGTAAAGTCAGGCATATTTAGATCTACCAACAATTTTCCACCATTTGCATGTGGGTTGGCCCCCATTCTACGATTACCTTGAGGCGCGAGTGCAGCCAGTTCTGGGATGAAACGACCTTGCTTGTCAAACAGCTCTTCTGGTTTGTAGCTGCGCATCCAATCTTCGAGTATTTTCAGGTGGCTGGGATTTGTCTTCACTTCTGCTACAGGTACCTGATGCGAGCGGAATGTGCCCTCAATAAGTTGGCCATCGACCTCTTTTGGTCCAGTCCATCCTTTAGGGCTACGTAGGATAATAGCAGGCCACTGCGGATGTTTCGTATAGCCATGGCGGCGATCCTCTTTTTGGTATTGGCGAATTTTCGTGTAGCACGTTTCTAGTGTCTCAGCAAAGGCTTGGTGCATTGTCATGGGATCGTTACCCTCCACGAAATGGACATCATAGCCATGACCTGAGATGATTTTCCGTATTGATTCATCATCGGTGCGTCCGAGAACGGTTGGGCCAGAAATCTTATATTCATTGAGGTGCAAAATGGGTAGGACAGCACCATCTCGGACGGGATTTAAGAATTTGATGCTCTTCCATGACCCTTCGAGTGGCCCCGTCTCTGCTTCACCATCACCGACAACGGCGGCAACAATCAAATCGGGATTATCAAATGCTGCACCAAATGCGTGAGTAAGCACATAGCCTAACTCACCGCCTTCATGGATTGAGCCAGGGGTAGGAACACTTACATGGCTTGGCACGCCTCCAGGTGTCGAAAACTGGCGGAAGAGGCGGCGTATACCCTTTGCATTCTGACTAATCTCTGGATAAATCTCTGTGTAGGTTCCCTCGAGATAGACGTTGGCCAGGATGGCAGGTCCACCGTGGCCTGGCCCTGCCAGATAGATCATATTGACATTGTGATCTTTGATGAGCCGATTCAAGTGAGCGTAAATGAAGCTTAAGCCCGGTGATGTTCCCCAATGTCCCAGTAATCGTGGTTTGATGTGCTCGGGACGTAGTGGCTCTCTGAGAAGGGGATTCTCCTGTAAATAAATCTGGCCCACTGTCAGGTAGTTGGCTGCCTTCCAGTATCTATCTATCAAGTTGAGACGTGCCTGATCAATTTTCGACATGTTATGCTCCTTTTACCTTCTTCTCTTTTTCTTCTTGCCTTTCAGAGGTTCGCTCTGCTTGTTAGTAAGGTGTATCTGCTTACGTTTAGTCAAATCGAAGGTTTGGCGAAACGTATGAACAAGTGGAGATGTTGGATCAATATGTTCTGCCTTTTTCAGCAGTATTTCTACCTGGTGGAAATCACCACTATCCATATAGAGGAAGCCCGTGGCAATGTGTAGGAGGATCGAATCTGGATTAGTAAGCAAGCCTTCCTTAAGCACTTTAATAGCTTTCGAGGATTGATCATTCTCTGTGTATAATTGGCTGAGGGCATAGGGGTAACCCTCATGATTAGGTTCTAGCTCAATGGCTCGTTTGTAGCTAGCTTCGGCCTCTTCAAAATGCCCAAGCTTGTGGTGAGCTTCCCCGATTGCAAACCAGGTAGTTGCTTCTGGATCGATTTCTACAGCATGTTGGTAATGGCTCAGTGCCTCTTCATATTGCTCTCGCTCCATAGCAATCTCACCCAGATGGAATTCGATCTCAGTCTCTTCTTCTGAGTTGGTGATCAGATCTTTCGCTTGAAGGAGGTGATCTTCTGCCTCATCAAGCTCATCTTCACCCAGGAGCAGTTCGGCCAGAGACATGTGGGCCTCAAGGTCATTCTCAATAGTTAGCGACTCGCGCAGGGCTTCCATCGCTAGTTCCTGATGGCGTTCGGCTCGTTCCTCATCTCGCTGATCAGAATACTTTTTGCTAAGCATCTGCAGGAGATCAGCCTGCCGCCTCAAATACAAACCACGCTGCTCTGGAAAATTTTGGATTATCAGTGTCACGTAAGCAAGGCAATGCTCATGTTGCTGAAGAGTGAGCATACGAGTCGCCGCTTCTTCGTAGCTTGGCAGATCGAGTGGCAATTTCTTGATAAGGGCAGCGGTGTAATGAATACCTCGCATGATACGTATACCCATTTCTTCGAAGTCGTTCTCCGCATCTTCATCAGTTTGCGCTGCTTCTTTATGCTTGTAATTTTCTGCAAAAGTCTCCAGTTGTTTGTCAAACTCCTGTAGCTCATTTTGCAGATCCTCAATGGGAAGGATTTGGGCGTGCAACCCTTCATCAGTCATACTTTGGATGCGCCAATCATCATCCTCCTGAACGAGGATATAACTTGCCCAAAACCAGTGTCGCTGTGTTTCTTCATAGATCAATATCGTTTGAGGCAATTCTGGTAATGGCTCACTGAGTGGTATTTCATCCATTTCAAATGACCATGCTGCCTCAAATTCTTTGTGGGTTGCCGAATACTCTTTACTTAATAATTTGGGGAGCCAGAGGTTCGGTTTATGTTCTTCACGTTCATAGACATAGCCTGGTTCCAGGTCACCCGGCTCAGCTGCTTTTGCCCAGGCCTGACGGCGTTCAATCCACTCATCTCGTGAGAGACCTTGGCGTAAAGGACTATCCTGAGAGAGGAGGTCAAAAGCTGTGCCATAGTCCTCATAGACCCAGGATTCAATAAAGTTGATAATGACCTCCTGAGGAGCCAAGTTATGCAGGTTATCACTTCCTTCGTCTCGAGTGATGCTTTCGGTCTCAAACACTAATTGATTGATAAGTGGAATATGAGCGCGATAGTCGATAGGGGTTTTTATTGTCTTATTCAGTGCGTGGACAGCGAGAGCATATACTAACAAGCGACGCCCTTCCGCTAATGAACAATTCTTCCATTTAATATTCGGCTTCCTTGCCGCAATCTCAGCAAGGAATTTCTCAGAGGTTCGTTTGCTATCAATACTAGTAAAAAAGTCTTTGACACCCTCATTCTCAAATTCGAGATAGAATCCGAGGGTGCGAACCTCCTTATAATCCTCTCCCTGTTCCCAGAAGAGCAGGAGCTGGACTCTGCCTGCAGCATCTGTATCGGAAACCATACCTTTCCAGAAGCGTGGTGGGTTAGTTGGGGCCTGGATCACACTAATAGCAGGGGGTTGATCAATAGGTAGTTCCCAACGCGGGTAAATTTTTGTGCTCTCAAGTCGTATCAACGAGCGCCGTGCCTCCTTGCGGACACTTTTCAAGGGGCTCAATTTGTTGATAGCAGTCAGGACGTCAGCGGCATCGACCTGATTCTCTTTTGACAATTCCTTAAGCAAAAATATCTGAGCACTTTCCGGCAAGTCGTTGAGTTCAGCCAATGCAGCTTCAGCCTGTATGTGATCCTCACTCACATGCAAATTATTGGCAATCTGGTGATATTGCTCGAGAATATGCTGTACTTGTGCATTCTCTTCCTGCGAGACAGATAATTGCGTATTTTTTTTCTTTGTCATAAGCTCCCATCTTTCCTAACACCGAGATAACTATCTCTTTTCACAGGATGTATTGTACTCTTTTTCGGTTTATTGCGCAATGAGTATATAAAAGTGAGCAGTAGTTCTGCCTTAACGAAGGTCTTCTATGCTAGCAGGGGCTTCCCGATCGGTTTTGTCAGCGTGACCATGTGTCTGTGTTCTCATACGACGTATCATGGTCCACCAATTAGCACACATCAAGGTGGTCAGCACGAGGACGCTGGGTAGAAGTATCCATATACCAATATATTGTGCCAAGGTTCCTACCAACCAGGGGAAGAAGGCTCCCCCAACAACGCTTGTTCCGAGTAGCAAGCCAATAGTGCTTGGAACAAGATTGCTAGGCACTAGACGTGGTACTACAACGATGATAGAAGCGAAGAGTGGGCCTAGGAAAAAGCCAATCAGACAGATGCCTAGCATCGCTGCCTCTCCACCTGGCAAGAGCCAGACTAGCAGTCCACCTATCCCTGTCCCAGCCAAAGAGTAATAGACTATAGCTTCTATACCCAAATGGAAGCGCTCGGCAATTGTATTGACGAGAAAGCGTCCAAGCGTGAGGCCTGACCAATATCCACTTACAATCCATCCTGCCAGTAATATCGTTTGGTGCCGATCTGTGAGCAAGAAGCTATAGCTCCAATTGCCCACACTAGTCTCTAGTCCGACATATAAGAAGAGAAACAGTATTGCCAGCCATACGGGACCGATTTTAAGCACTGCTCCTAATACGTTTTTAGAAGAATATTGCTCATTTTGAGGAACAGAAGCTCTAAATGGCTGAGCACGCAAGAGGACAATGCAACCGATAAGCTGGAGCAGACTCAGGCCGCACCATACTAGATAGACAGTATTCCATTCCCAATGGATGGACAGGAAAGCCGAGGCAACAAGAGGGCCGAGCAAGGCTCCTGTCCCATAGAAAGCATGGAGGTAATTGAGCAGTTTCGTTCTACGAGGCAATGAGCTGATCAAGGCATTAAAGCCGGTATCAATGACAGCTGTGCCAAAGCCTAGGAATAGATTAGTGAGCAGTGCAAGTGAAAAGGGAGGTCTCAGACTAAAGGTAAAAGTACTCATTACACATATAGCAGCTCCACAGGTTAGATACCTGTGCTGACCAATTTTTTGTATGAAAAAGCCAGTACTACCTGCTGATAGAACATAGCCAGTAGAAAAGGTAAAGGAGAGCAGGCCGATAGTGGACGTATTCACATGGTAATAAGCAATCTGGCTAGGCAAGACTATGCCTGAAGCGCCCCCCATGGCACCAATTAGTATAAAGCCGAGGAAGGCCAATCCTACCAGGGGAAAGGATGAAGATTCTTTACCTCTCACTGCTCCTCTTAATCCTCTCTACTCCGTGCAGAGCGGTAGTTACACGACAATTCTATCGATATCAGGACCACGGGCTGATGAATTGTAGAATTTGATGGTGTTCTGATTGGTATTTGATCGTAGTATAGCGGATTCGCGCATTTTGCGAAAGCTAGGAAGGGCTATGGCTTCGCAGAATCTCCCCTGAGCACTGGCCTGGAACTGGCTGCGGAGCTATCTCGTGCCATTGTTTGAGATGTCATTTGAGTGAAGATTTTTGCACTCCTAAATGAAGAATTCGGAATGGTTTTGATGATCTGAGTGGCCACTTTCCTTAGTGATCTGGCTTGAGTGAGAGCGTTCTTCGTTGCTGGCTCTTGGAATAACTGGTCAAGTGCATGTGTTGCTACAAGTAGGATGGAAATGACTGGCTCCAAGTGAGAAAAAGAATCACCCATGGCAAGAAAGCAGCATCACCTTCCTGATCTATTGCTACAGAGATAAATCACGTACTTTACACAAAAGGAAAATGGAACACCATATGAAGGTTCTCTACATAGCTGAAGCAACAGTACACGGTGGACGAGAGGGAGAGGCTCGCTCCTCGGATGGCAACCTGATTGTGAAGTTAAGCCCCCCAAAAGAGATGGGAGGGTCAGGTGAGGGCACCAATCCCGAACAGCTCTTTGCTGTCGGGTACGCAGCCTGCTTCCAGTCGGCTCTTCTGCGAGTTGCACAACGTGAACAGGTGGATGCAAGTCAGTCCACCATCACCTCGAGAGTGGGCATTGGACCCAATGGGCAGGGTGGGTTTGGACTCGAAGTCGAATTGCGTGTCTCT
>DASYAN010000218.1:0-25151 GCA_036501345.1 Ktedonobacteraceae bacterium | reverse complement strand
ATGCCCATACATTAGCAACGCTCTCCTGTGGGCTGGTCCAGCAAGAACAGCAACAAATGGTAATTGCGCGTAGTTGGGATCTCACGAGCAAGGCACGTGTCAGAGGCAAAGCTTACCCGCAGATTATCTCCTCCATCCTGGTCGGTCGGTGCGAAGATTGTGCTCCTCCTTATGCTACCACGCCTGATGCTTCTATGCTAGCATTTGTCTACGGCGGCAATGCGATCCGGCTGTGTGATATTAACGCTGGAACCTATAGCGAAATTCTCAGCGGCACTATGGGTGGCAGTTCGAAGCTGGCGCTTTCATCTGATGCTCAGTGGCTGGCCGTAGCTCGCGAGGATAGTGAGATCAACGAGGGTGTCATTGATCTCTGGTCGGTTGCTACAGGGCAGATTGTGCAGAAGTTTTATCATCCCTGGCAAATTAGTGCCTTGCACTTTGCCGACAAACATTGTATCGTGGGACTAACAGATGGCACCGTCCAAGTCTGGAAGCCATGACTACAACTTATAGGTGAGAAATTATCAAATCTTTGCAAAATTTTCTTTTTTCTGCGAGTTAGACGCGAAAAGAGGTTGACATTTTGTCTCTGGTTCTCTAATATTTCAACTATAAGCAAGCACAGGAGAAGTTTCATTCTGTTGACTGCCATTTTGTGCTAGCAGAATTGTCTAGAATAGAAGAAGCATTAAGAGGAGTGACGATGATTTGTTCCCGATGCACAACTGAAGTGCCTGCTATGGCTACCACCTGCCCCCAGTGTGGATCAAGCATACCGAGGGGCCAGTCAACTACGTTCTCGTATCTGTCTCCAGGGACCCCACCTTGGCCCATGAGAGTTCCAGAGAAACTCCCTTACTATGTCGAGGCCAAGGCGAACGAAGCGCTTACGGCGATAGCAAAACCCGATGTCAAGGTGAAATCCCGAACTAGTTTTGTAGCGCGTCGCGTCTTTAGCATTGTCCTGGTCTTGCTTGTCACCCCATTACTAGGTGTGCTGGCAACCTTTGGTGTCCTTGCTGCGCAGGGACAGTTTTCGCCGCAACCCCCACCACTGGCACATCTCCCTGCATCAACGGCTACCGCAACTCCTAGTGCCAATACATTGCCCCAGCCGTCAGTGTTTAAGCCCACCAGTGATACTTCCATGAATATCGCACTACAATATCCTTCCGATTGGACCGTTGGGCCTTCCGATGCATCTGGCGATCCAACTGAGTTTCCCATTACGCAACCGAATCATATCGTTCGTATGTATATTGCACGGTATTCAACCCCTTTGTCGTCCCAAATTGCCGGACCGGACGAGGTCAACAGTACGCTCCTTGGGCAAATGGCACAGCAAGTTACAGGTGTCACAAGTGTTCCATCTCCTAGCCATGAACCAACCATTGGCAACGATCAGTGGACGGAACAGGATGCTACCTACCTCGACCAGAGCAATGTTCGGAATCACTTTACGACTATTACAGTTCTGCACGACCATCAGAATTACTACAACATCAATTTTGTCGTGCCCCAAACCCTCTACTCGCAGGCAATGCAACAGTATCTTCAGCCTATCTTCAGCTCCCTCAAGTTTCTCTCTTAGGTTTTCGAGCAGAGGCAAGAGTAACACTACCTTGGCATGAAGAGTGTTGAGGATTATAGCTAACCATCTAGTGGCTCATAGGAGTGTTGAGCCATAAGCATATGTGAAGGGTAATAGCTTTTCAAAAGGGACAATCGTTACTAGCGATGTAGTATAGTGATGATTGTCTCTTTTGCCTCTTTGCAGAAGCGTATAAATCATACAAAAAATCACCGACGGTCCGCTGTATTTACACAGTGGGCCGTCGGTCTACTACTCAACTAGTTTGATTTATCTCATCGTGCCAATCGGAGCACGAAAGACAGAATGACTACTAGTACTCAGGCATTGCTGGAGCAGCTGCCTTCTCCTTCTCGGGCAGATCGGTGATCAAGGCCTCGGTGGTCAGGATCATTGCCGCGATGCTGGCTGCATTTTGCAGAGCTGAGCGGGTCACCTTGGCTGGATCAGCGATGCCATACTCGAACATATCGACGTATTCGTTCAACAGCACATTGTACCCATAATGGGAGTTGTTGTGCTCTTTCTGAGCGCGACGGACACCTTCGGCGACGACTGAGCCATCCTGGCCACCGTTGATGGCTAACTGGCGTAGTGGCTCCTCGAGAGCACGGCGCAGAATGGTCACACCAGTTCCGGCATCGCTAGTCAGTTTCAACTCATCCAGGGCTCCAATGGCATTGATGAGTGCAACGCCACCTCCTGGTACCATACCCTCTTCGACACCAGCGCGGGTTGCAGAGAGTGCATCCTCAACACGTGTCTGGCGGTATTTCAACTCAACCTCGGTGCCAGCACCAACTTTGATTACAGCAACGCCACCGGACAATTTCGCCAAGCGCTCCTGCAATTTCTCGCGATCGTAGTCGCTGGTGGTCTCATCGATCTGAGCCTTGATCTGGCGGATACGGGCCTGAATCTCGGCTGAATCACCATGACCCTCAACGAGAGTGGTGTCTTCTTTGTGAGCAGTGATGAGGCGGGCAGAACCCAGATCGGCCAGGGTTGCGTTATCGAGACGGCGACCCATTTCCTCGCTGATAACCTCTCCACCAGTCAGGACAGCGATGTCACGGAGCATCTCCTTGCGGCGATCACCAAAGCCAGGAGCCTTGACTGCTAGCACATTGAGGATACCACGCAGCTTGTTGACCACCAGAGTGGCCAGTGCTTCGCCATCTACATCCTCAGCAATAATCACGACCTCGCGACGACCTTGCTGAACAATTTTCTCGATAATGGGCAGGATATCCTGGACGGCACTAATCTTCTTGTCGGTGATCAGTATATAGGGGTTCTCCAGAGAAGCTTCCATCTTCTCTGTATTGGTGACGAAATAGGGCGAGATGTAGCCCTTGTCGATCTGCATACCTTCGACATACTCGACCTCGAAGTTGATGCCGCGCGACTCCTCGACGGTGATGACACCATCTTTGCCGACTCTGTCCATGACCTCGGCAATCAGCTCACCGATCTGCTCGTCAGCGGCAGAGATCGAAGCAATCTGAGCGATATCTTTCTTGGTCTGAACAGGCACTGCCTGTCTGCGAATAAACTCAACGATGGCCTCGGTGCCCTTATCGATGCCTAACTTTAACTGCATGGGGTTCGCGCCAGCAGCCAAGTTCTTCAAGCCTTCGTTGACGATGGACTGAGCCAGCACTGTTGCGGTGGTGGTACCATCACCAGCGACATCATTGGTCTTGGTTGCAGCCTCTTTGAGGAGTTGAGCACCCATGTTTTCAAAGGGCTCCTCCAGTTGGATCTCTTTGGCAACAGTTACGCCATCGTGTGTCACGCTAGGTGCGCCAAACTTCTTGTCCAGAGCAACGTTGCGGCCCTTTGGACCAAGTGTTGTCTTTACAGCACCAGCTAGAATGTCGATACCCCTCTTAAGGGCACGACGAGCCTCTTCATCAAATATGAGTTGTTTTGCCATTCTTTAATAAACCTCCCACTAGAATCTGGATGGCTATCGGACTAGCCGACAACTGCCAGAATATCATTCTCTTTGAGCACCAGGTACTCGTCGCCCTCTAATTTGAACTCGGTACCGCCGTACTTAGCGAATAGCACACGATCGCCGACTTTGACCTCGATAGGTGCACGGTCGCCGTTATCCAGTAAACGACCACTGCCTACAGCGATCACGGTCCCTTCCTGGGGCTTTTCTTTAGCTGTATCGGGGATAACGATACCACTTTTGGTGACTTCTTCTTTTGCGGCTGGCTTTACGACCACGCGCTCTCCAATAGGATGAATTGCAACTGCCACGGTGTACACTTCCTTTCCTCTATGAAATTGAGAATTTATAGAATTGGGTGGCACTTCTGGGCCTTTCCCAGGGCCATAGTGAATAACACCTGAGATGTTGACTGAGTTGTATTGAGAATAATCGCAACAACAGGGGCCATCTGTGGCACAACCAATGCAGCAATAGGTCTTGTTCAGCACGACAGTCGGAGGCCACAGAAACTCGATTTCACAGTTAGCACAGTGCTCTGGCACTTGCGCTGTGTCAAGCGTCTGTTTAGTTGGTATACTCTGTTGTTGGTTGCTCTGTTTATTCATCGTAGTTCTCAGATGTTCTCTCAGACTTAATCCGTGTATAAGTATGCCACGGCAATTGTTAGAGCCACATAGGAAAAGTGTTAGAGCAATGTTAGAGAAATGGCCCATGATCCTATAAAGTTGTTAAAAACCGTTTTTCACTCAAAATAAGAACATCTCAAGCTTCCGTTTGCTTAAGATTATAGAACTGGCTCAGGAGATTCCTGAAGTGGTTGAATGTCACCGTGTGACTGGAGAAGATTGCTTTATCGTTTAAAGTGTACCTTCCCAGTATTGATCAACTTAGTTCACTTGTAGATATATTCCTTTTGTATAGTTCAACGACAACCTCTATTATCCAGTCTTCACCTGTTCCGCCTCGTCTTCCCCCTTTACCTGACCTCTCGGAGGATTAAAAATCTAGCTATGATGATTAAGAGGCCTAAAGATGGTACAATGGTCATTCATAGGGAGCAGTTTGTGGGATTGCTTGTGAAGGAGCATTGATCAATGACCTATATTTCCACCATTTACCAGCGAAGCTATAGCATCAACCTCAATAAACAGCACAAACCTACTAGTATTGATTTAAATGGTGTTACTCACACACTCGATTGGCGGCAAGTCGCCGCATTAGCCGCTGATAGCAATGGGCAGAGTAGTGAGGGGGGACGCTATAGTTTGCTTATCGGCGGGAAGTCCTATGAAGTCTTTGCACGCTGCCTCTCTCAATCAGGCGAGCAAGGAGGTCAGACCTATGAGATTCTGCTGGCAGGACAGTGCTTTGAGGTCACTGTCGAAGATGAGCGTACTAGAGTATTGACAGGATTAACACGCGCTAGGGTTGGCAGTGGTGCCGCCAGGATACAGGCTCCTATGCCTGGCTTGGTTGTTAATATCCTCTTAGAATCAGGTGCAAGCGTTGAAAAGGGACAGACGGTGATTGTTCTAGAAGCCATGAAGATGGAGAATGACCTTGTTTCACCTATCGCTGGCACGATCAAAGAAATCAAGGTTAGCAAAGGGCAAACGGTCGATCAGGGAGCCATACTTGTTCTGGTGGAAGGCCACGCATAGCCTCTCTGGACTATCCTGCAAGATTAGGTCCTTGAGAACTCTATTTGTTTTTAGCATATGCTATAATGCCAGGGATATGTGTACGGAGGAGGGATTTTCATGGATCTGCACAGAAGTACAAGTGCTGACGAGTGGCGTAACAAAACGGCACGTCAGGCTCACAGCAGGACAGCGGGGCGGCAAGCCACATTTGCTACTAGTTCGCACATCGATGTACCGGATCTGTCCACCGATGAAGACATGCATGCCTTCGATGTCCATGAGAAGCTAGGCTATCCTGGCGAGTTCCCGTTTACACGTGGTATCCATCCGGATATGTATCGCTCTCGCCTCTGGACTATGCGCCAGTATGCGGGATTTGCTAGCGCAGAAGAGTCGAACAAACGATATCATTTTTTGCTTTCGCAGGGTATAACAGGTCTCTCCGTTGCCTTCGATCTGCCTACTCAGATGGGCTATGATGCAGATCATCCTCTTTCAGAAGGCGAGGTAGGCAAAGTTGGTGTCTCGATCTCGAGTTTGGAAGATATGGAGGCGCTGCTCAACGGTCTGCCGCTTGATCGTATTAGCACATCAATGACCATCAATGCCACAGCCGCTATCCTACTGGCTCTCTATATTGCCGCTGCCAGAAAACAAGGGATCGAGATCAGTAAGCTCTCAGGGACTGTGCAGAATGATATTTTAAAAGAGTATATTGCGCGTGGAACCTATATCTATCCCCCACAGCAAGCCATGCGCATTGTCACCGATATTTTTGGATATTGTGCTCAGCATCTGCCGCGCTGGAATACGATCAGTATCAGTGGCTATCACATCCGCGAAGCTGGGTCCACCGCAGTGCAGGAAGTAGCTTTCACACTTGCCAATGCCATTAGCTATGTGCGAGCAGCCCTCGATGCTGGGCTAAATGTCGATGCCTTCGCAGGTCAACTCTCATTCTTTTTTAACAGTCACAACAATTTGTTTGAAGAGGTTGCCAAGTTCCGTGCTGCACGCCGTATGTGGGCTACTCTGATGCGTGATCGCTTTCATGCGCAAGACCCACGCTCCATGACGCTGCGTTTCCATACCCAGACAGCAGGATCGACACTCACAGCGCAACAACCTGATAACAACATCATTCGCACCGCCTACCAAGCTCTGGCTGCAGTCCTGGGTGGTACGCAATCCCTACATACTAACTCAAAAGATGAAGCCCTTTCACTGCCCACCGAAGAATCAGCACAGGTTGCCTTGCGTACCCAGCAGGTCCTGGCCTATGAAACTGGTGTTGCTGACATAGTTGATCCACTGGCAGGCTCATACTATGTCGAGTATCTCACTAACGCCATTGAAGAACGGGCCTGGGAGTATATCCATAAGATCGATGCTCTGGGTGGTAGCGTACGTGCCATTGAGCAAGGTTTCCTGCAGGCGGAAATCGAACAGGCAGCCTATGATTACCAGTGTGCACAGGATCTGGGACAAGCTGTCGTCGTTGGTGTCAATCGCTTTACGACAGAGCAAGACGAGCGCCCAATGTTGCACCGCGTTGATCCATCTGTGGGCAAACATCAGGCCGCAAAGCTGGCAGCATTACGTCAGCGCCGTGATAACGAACAGGTCGCACAGAAATTACAAGCACTCGTAGATGCAGCCTCTGGTAATGCTAACCTTGTTCCATTGATCATTGAAGCCGTCGAAGTCTATGCGACGCTGGGCGAGATCAGCGATGCGCTCCGCCAAGTTTTTGGCGAGCAGCGAGAATTTGGTAAGAGTGGAATCTAATGGCAACAATTGTATAAAAATAAAGGATATGAAAATGGGGAATTCTGAAAGAGAAGTACAAGCAAAGCGTGTCTATCCAGCACGTGACTCTGAGCGGAGTGAATATAGTATCAGCGACTATAACAAGAATGATCCAAGAAGCCATGCAAATCGAAATGAGCAAGCACAGATCAGTGATCGTCAACATGCGCCAATCGGAGTTTTTGATACAGGGGCTGGGGGACTGACTGTTCTTGCAGCATTGCGGCAGGAATTGCCTAATGAACGTTACATCTATTTTGGTGATACAGCGCACTGCCCTTATGGTGAACGCAGTGAAGACGACATTATCAAATTAGTGCAACAAGCCATCGGTTTCCTGGTCGAACAAGAAGTTAAACTGATTGTTGTTGCTTGTAACACTGTTTCACAGGCCGCATTGAGTACACTGCGTGCCACATTCCCTATTCCCTTTGTTGGTGTTGTACCAGCAGTCAAGCCTGCTGCGCGTGCCACCAAGTGTGGCCGTATCGGCATCGCTGCCACCAATCGAGCTATCAAAGCCCACTACTTGCAGCAGTTAATAGAGGAATTCGCGTCTGACATCCAAGTCTCTACTGCTGGTTGCCCTGAACTGGTGACGCTGGTCGAGAGCGGTGAGCTTGAGGGACCTGTGGTTGAAGAGACTGTCCGGCAGAATTTGCAACCCTTGTTGTCGAAGGAGGTCGATGTCATCGTGTTGGGTTGTACACATTTTCCCGCGCTACGCCCGGTGATTGAACGTGTCGTTGGTGAACATGTGCAGATCATTGATAGCGGAGCAGCCATTGCCCGTCGGACTGGAGCAGTGCTGGAAAGCGAGGGACTCATCCATGTTTCCTCTACAGATGGAGCTCATCTCCAGGTCTGGTGCAGTGGTGATCCATCCTCTTTCGGTCAGGTTGCCAGTAAAATACTCGGCTATCCTGTGATTGCTCAGCAGGCTGATATCTAAAGTGTCTCGTTGTCCTCACCGAAATGTCTGATTTGTCTCTAGGCAAAATTGCTTTGCATCTCGGCTCCAATTGCAGAGAACTTGATTTCTGCACGATCCCTTTGTCATACCTGTTCCACTTGTATAGCTAGGAGGACACTCAGAGTAAGCATAATCAGACCTGCTAGCAGAAAGGCAGGATTGAGCCATTGCAGCGCTGCGCAGGCCAGAGTCAAGCCAAAGCCAAGTTTCAGCATATTACGATGCGTCTGAGAGATTCTACGCCTTACCCACATCAAAGCAACCAATGCAGTTAGCAATAACCCAAATGCAATGGCTTGGGGAGGAAGCGTGATATGGGGATCAGCTAGCCAGGGCTTTACATTTGTGATCTTCGAAGAATGTTGTATGATTATTTGCCGAGCGAAGCCGCCGGATAGCAACAGCGCACAGGCGATAGCATTGATCAGGATGAGCCAGCGATCAATATTACTAAATGGACGGGATATTCGTATTAAAGTAACTACAAAGCATATTAAAAGAGAAAAGATGATTAATCGGCTGAATAGCGTAGAAAGCCATGTGGGAGTAAGCCGCAACATACTACTAGCATATAGTTGAAGTAGAAAGATACTAGTAATGCTTGTTACCAGTAGTATAAGATGATTGAGCCGCAGGACCAGTTGATCCAGCCAGTTAAAATGTTGTTTGACTCTCACTATCTGTCGGTCAACCCAGGCAAACTCTCTGGCAAGATGCAGGAACATACTGCTGACAATAATAGTCAGGACAGTTATTATGATCAGTATGAGCGCTTGGGCAAGAAATTTGTTGATGGCTAAGAGATAGAGTTGTGACTGTGTGATGGTTGTTATTGGTGAGCTCGATAAGTGAACAGATGTTGAAGTGAAGGGATTATCAATGTTCCACGCTGCACTTTGCAAGAGGGCACAGGCGATAGCGACGTAGAATAATGAGAATTGTTCGACCCCTTTAAACAGGTGCTTCCAGCGGTACAAGAGAATGCCGATGATCAAGGTTAAACTATAGATAGCGATTTGGTTGAGATGTATAATGCTATCCAATGAGCTAGCGAGTGAATAGGTCGGAGATTGTAGTAGTGGAAGATATACAATTGGCCCTAGAAAGCTTTGCAGTGCAGTGCAAGTCAGTGCAAGTGGCAGTAATGGTAGTCGGCTCAGATATGAGGAGCTTGGTGCAATAAATAGCCAGAGTAGTGCAATAATAACTGGAATACCTGTCAGCAGTGTATTGAAAGAGATGAGATCGAGAGAGGTATTGATTGTCTTCTCAGTGTGAAGCATGAAGATTGATAAATGAGTAATTTCCTGTAAGCCGTAGAAGAACTGCAATGGTGTTGCTATGAGTGCCACAATGAAGAGCAGCAGGCGATCAGTTCCCGTAAATGGATATTTGCGGCGGGCAAGCTCGATAAGCGCCACCGCACATAATCCGCAAATGAGTATGGAGTTGACAAATACCGCTGTGTTTTTCATGAAGCTGCCTAGCTTGAAGACCGAGAGCCATTGTTGCTGGACTTGGGTGTCCGCGCCATTCAATAAGAGTGCATAGGTTATAGCAAAAGTTGCCAGACAGACATGGTCCACCCAGCCGAAGCGCTTCTTTGGCCGCAGCAGCGATACTGTGATCAATAGAATAATACCTAGACTGAGCAACTGGTTGAATGTGATCGCCCGAATAATAGGCTGTACCTCGGGCTGGACGAAGAGCGTTATGCCTATGAATAATAGCAACAAGGTCATTGCCATAAGAATGCTGTGTGCCAGTGGATGGCGTATACGCTGGTTAGTATAGGCCATACCGAACTGTAAAAATAGAAATAGGCAGATGTAAAACGCAATAAGATGAAGTGGATAATGTAGTGTTATGAGCATGTATAGGCTGCCGCCAGTCGTTGCAATGGCCGATGAGACAAAGAAAAATGTAAAGTGCGGTGTCCATACATCTCGGATTGGCAATCGCGTCTCTGGTGTCGAGAGGCTTTGCCAGAGCTCTGTGGCCCAAGAAGAGCTGGTACGTATACTATTATGGTAGAGTTGCTTTGATCGTGGCACAATTGTCAGCAGGAACCAAGCACACAGTGTGGCATACATGTTAGCTACCGGAGGAACAATCGTGCTGGTCCACCAAGCACCCAGGTATCCAAGCAGCCTAGTATAGTGTATTCTCTGTGAGCTAAGTTGGGCCGAAAATGCTATTTTAGGTTCAGAGTCACTTGTAATATTAGTAACATCGGCAACTATATGAGTAGACTGTTCCTGAATGCTAAGCAGCTCATGCCGTACTGTTTCAGCATCTGGAGGGCGCTGATCCTCGCTGGTTTCGACCAAGCGTTGAATGAGCTGACTCAGATTGAGGGGAATCTCCGGATTATGCTTGTGCGCTGGTAAAAAATGGAAGAGTGTTGGCTGGTTGAAGCGGGGATCTTTGCCAGTAAGGCAAGAATGTAGCATTGCGCCCAGGTTATACAGATCAGAGCTTGGTCCCGTCTGTCCGCTGCCATACTGCTCTGGAGATGCAAAGCCGGGTGTCCCGAGTCTTTGGGTATCCTGCAGCAGGCCCTGCTTGAAGACACGTGCGATCCCGAAGTCGATCAGGTAGACATTGCCTTTGGCGGTCACCATGACATTGCCGGGTTTGAGATCACGGAAGATAATAGGAGGAGTTTGCTGGTGCAAGTAGGAGAGCACATCGCAGAGCTGCAAAGCGTAGCCTAACACGTTTTGGACTGGCAAGTAGTGTGTTTCACTTTCTAGCAGCAATTGTCCAAGCGTTTTGCCCCTAATAAAGTCCATCACCAGATAGGATCGCCCATTCTCATTGAAAAAAGCATAGACACGCGGTAAATTGGGATGTGAAAGGTTGCTAAGTATCTCAGCTTCTCGCCGAAAGAGTTCTTCAGCTTCGCGCAGTCTAGCAGGACTCTGATAGTGGCTCTGACCCATCTCTTTGATTGCAACGAGACGATTTCTCGCCTGTGTGTCCGCTGCTTTGTAGACAGAACCCATTCCTCCCTCGCCTATCGTTCTCCTAATAATATAGCGTCCTTGTAACTGTGAGTGAGGGACAAGACATCCCGTTTGATCTATATTAGACATAGTATGCATCCTGTAACTTTACAAACTAATGATGAATATGAATGAGTGTAATGTTTTTCCAATAGAATGAGCAACCAAAAAGCTGAAATGGGTTATTGTGCGTAATTCTGCAATACGCAAATGTACAATATATGTTGTCGAAGGGCGAGGAGGATGACCGTTAGGGCTGCTTTTATCAAGTCGGCTCAGGCTGTCAGGCAGCGCCCTTCTACTGAGCACAGTGTACCTGAAATTTGCACATTCCCACAGAGGGAAACAGGGACAATCCGAACATTAGAGCTAAATGCGTCTATTGTAGTTGTTCCACCTGTATGGTCAAAAGTATGCTCAAGGTAACAATAATTAGACTTGCTACTAGAAAGAAAGAAGCAAGCCATTGCAGTATAGCGCAAGTCAGAGCTAGGCCAAAACCGATGATCAGTATACTACGATACGGCTGGGGGAATTTGCGCTTGGTCCACATGAACGAAATCAGTACAGTAAGCACTAGCCCAAGCGCTATGCCTTGTGAAGGGAGTACGATATGGGGATCAGCTAACCATAGCACGATCTTCGACTGCTGTTGCATCGTCATTTGCTGAGCGTAGCTGCTGAATAGTAGCAGGGCGCAGACGACGGCATTGATGAGGATGATCCAGCGATCTGTACCACTAAATGGGCGTGATAGTCGCACCAGAGCAACGATAGAACCTATTACTAGAAGAAGAATTATCAATTGACTGAGTGTCAGGTTGTATTTTTGCTGGTTGAACGGTATTATGAACAAGGTGGGCTTGAGTGGCGATACACTGTTGCCAAATAGCCAGATGAGAGAAATACTAGTAATAGTTGTGACTAATAACAGAATATGTTCCAGACGCAGCCCCAGTTGATCTACCCAGGTAAAACGTTTCCTGACGTTATTCATCTGCCGGGTAGCCCAGGCAAACTGGTATGCAAGGTATAAGAATATACTAACAATAGCAATTGCCAGGGTAGCTAACACAAGCACTGTGAACGTCTGAGCAAGCAGTTTGTTGATGACCAATGTGTAAAGCTGCGGCTGTGCAATGGTTGTTGCTTGTGGGCTCTGTGATCTCGCTGGCGGAGACGTGATCCAAGCTGCATTTTGCAAGAGAGCACAAGTGATAGCGACGTAGAACAGTGAGAATTGCTCAAACCATCTAAAGGGATGGAGCCAACGGCAGAAGAGAACAATGATGATCAGGACCAAACCATAAGCAGTGAGTTGATTGAGATGCATGATACTACCCAATGAACTGGCAAGTGGATAGAGAGGAGGATTTAACAATGGGAGCTGAGCAGTCGGTCCTAGAAAGCTTTGTAGTGCAGCGCAAGCCAGTGCAAGTGGCAATAATGGTATGCGGTTTAAATATGAGGAAAATGGAGCAATAAATACCCAAAGTAGTGCAATAATAACGGGAACACCTGTCAACAGGATATTGAGAGTTGCGAGATCAAAAGGGGTCTTGATGATATTATTAGCATAGCTTATGAAGAATGGAAAATGAGTAATTTCCTGTAACCCATTAAAGAACTGCAATGGGGTTGCTATGAGTGCTACAGCGAAGAGCAATGTGCGATCAATTTCTGTGAATAAATATTTGCAGCGGGCAAGTTCAATAAGTGCCACAGCACATAATAGACAGATGAGAACGTTATTGATAGATATTGCCGTGTTATCCAGAGAGATCGCCAGCAATTGCTTAGAGATCGCTAGCAACTGTTGAACGGTCTGTGTGCCCACGCCATTCAATAAGAGTGCATAAGTTGCGGCAATAGTTGCCAGACAGACATGGTCCACCCAGCCAAAGCGGTATTTTGGTCGCAGCAGTGATACGGTTATCAGTACGACAATGCAGAGACTGAGTAATTGGTTAAACGTGGTTGCCTGAATGATAGGCTGCACTTCGGGCAGGGTAAAGAGCGTTATCGCCGTGAGCGTTACAAGCAAGATGGTTGCTGCAAGGATACTATGCGCTAGGGGATCACGTATGCGTTGGTTGGAGATAGCAGCCCCGAGCAACAAGAGCAAAAAGATGCAGAGATAGAAAGTAATCACGTGAACTGAATAGTGGAGCATCATAAACAGAAACAGGCTTCCACCGATCATTGCGACAGCAAACACGATAAGGAGAAAGATAAAATATGGTGTCCACACGACTCGGTCCAGCCAGCGTGCTTGTCTGCTGAAGAGGCTTTGCCGGAGACTTGTAGGTGAGGTTAATAAAACACGCCTGCCGTCACGGTAGAGTTGCTTCAGGCGTGGTGCGATTGTCAGCAGAAACCAGGCACAGAGTGTACCATATATATTAGCCACCACAGGAATAACCGTGCTGGTCCACCAGGTATCCAGGGGTCCAGGTAGTCTGGTATGACGTATCATCCAGGAACTGAGTTGGGCTGCACATGCTAGTTTGGGATCATAACCGCTAGTGATATTGGTAGTTGCATTACTAGCTTGTCCTTGGATATAAAGCAGCTCATGTTGTACTGCTTTGGCATCTGTGGGCCGCTGATCCTCTCTAGTTGCGACCAAGCGTTGAATGAGCTCACTGAGATTGAGGGGAACCTGCGGATTATCGTCGTGCGCTGGTGAAAAATGGAAGAGCGTTGGCTGATTTGATCGGGGATCTTTGCCAGTAAGGCAATGATGCAGCGTAGCGCCTAGGCTGTACAGATCAGAGCTTGGTCGTGTCTGCCCGCTGCCGTACTGCTCTGGGGAGGCAAAGCCGGGTGTTCCGAGGTTTTGGGTATCGCGCTGTAAACCCTGCTTGAAGACGCGTGCGATCCCGAAATCGATCAGGTAGACGCTACCTTTGGCAGTCACCATGATATTGGCAGGTTTGAGGTCGCGAAAAATGACAGGAGGAGTTTGTTGGTGCAGGTAGGAGAGCACATTGCACAGTTGCAAAGCATAGTCTAACATGTCTTCGATTGGCAAATAGCCTGTAGCACTTTCTGCCAGCAATTGTTCGAGCGTCTTGCCTTCAATAAAATCCATCACCAAGTAGGATCGTCCATGTTCATTGAAAAAAGCGTAGACGCGTGGCAGATGGGGATGCGAAAGATTGCTGAGCATTTCGGCTTCGCGGTGAAAAAGTTCCTCAGCTTCGCGCAATTTAGTCAAGTTTGGATACTGACTCTGGCCCATCTCTTTGACTGCAACGAGACGATTTTTCTCTTGCGTATCAATTGCTTTATAGACAGAGCCCATGCCTCCCTCGCCTACCGTTTCGCTAATGATATAGCGGCCCTGCAATTGCGATTGAGGAGCAAGGAATCCCGTTTGATGTATGTAACTCATGCTATGCGCTTCCTGTGCTTTGACAGACTAATGGTGACCATGATTATTTTACAATACGGATGAGTATCTCTGCTATCTAGTCGAGATTGCTTCAGTTATTCCCTTTGGTTTTGAAGTGGCCCTACTCCGGTTTTCATGTTGAGTCGGAGCCGTGCTTCATTTCTCAGAAAACTGACAGCAAAGAACCCGCCGCAAGCTATCGTGGCTTTAGCCCGTGTAGATAGGCGGGTTTCTCGCGGGCTTCAGCCAGAGGTCTGTTCGCTCGTGGTACCCTCATAAAAAGTTTTATCCTGTTACACAATCATTTGATGTTACAGATTTAAATATGCTACGTTGTTGATAGGAGAGACTAATTTATGAAGAGGGATTATTGATATGGCAAAAGCAACCACGACGATCAGGCAGGTCTTGAACTATCAAGCCGACTATGCTGCGTGGTTTGTTGCCAATCAGACTCTCTTCAATCGGGTGGCTTCCTTTTACTTTGAAGTGCTCCAAGCGCATGAGAAGATCCTCGACCTCTCAAACAAAGAAGCACTCACTGCTCTGGAAAAGCTCACTCATACCACAAAGAGCAATCCCCATCCAGTGATGCCACTCTCTGAAATTGCAGAAGATATCCCAGCGATGTTCCGACGTGCCGCGATTAATGCCGCGCTTGGGTCAGCCCGCTCGTTCTCTGCCAATCTTGGCAAGTGGCGCAAGCGAAAAGAGAAGGCGCAAGCCAAGGACAAGAAGTTCACAGAGCGCCCACCAGTCCCCCCACGTTCATGGAACAAGTCGGCCACGCTCTATGCAGGTCTCTGGAAAGAGCGGGCTGGTTCCTCCATCATGATCAAGGTGTGGACGGGAAGTGTGTGGAGCTGGATCAAGGTTCGTATCACTGGCCGGGAATTGCCAGATGGTGCCCGGCTGGGAAGCCCACAACTCATCAGAAAAGGCAATCAGTGGTGGTTACACACTCCCATCGAAAAGCAGTTCAAGAGCCCGGCTTCGATCGAGAAGCAAGTCACAACGAACGAACAGACCAAGATCTGCTCAGTCGATTTGAACATCAATGAACATCTCGCGGTATGCACTATCCGAACGGTTGAAGGTTCGATCCTTGCCACCACATTCATTACTTTCGCATTTTTTTATAGGAGATTCTAAACGGAAATTTCATCAGCTTCCTCCGAAGGAGTCTTATCACTGAATTCTCCTTGAGTACTCACATGCCCTAGCGTTTTGGAAACTCTTTGTTTCTCAGTATGTTGAAATTAGTTGCATCCTTCTGGATAGGCTTATATAATTGGTGTATCAATGATGGGGGCATCAGAATTGTGATCGTCAACTTACGCAATTTAGCTAATGATAGAGAATCGAGAGCATTATGGCAAAATACGTCTTTTTAGATATACCTGCTTATGGACATGTTAATCCTACGTTTGCCGTTGTGCAAGAGCTAGTGAAACGTGGTCAAGAAGTTATCTACTACCTTCCAGAACAGTTTAAAGGTACAGTTGAGGCCGCAGGAGCGGTCTTTCGCAGCTATGAATCGAAGCTGAAGGGTATATCACCTATGGTGAGTGCTCCCGGCACGGTTGGAGGTGGGTTGCCAGTAATCATGGTTGATGAGGCCCGCCATGTCCTGCCGCAAGTATTGGACCGTATACGTGCTGAGCGGCCAGACTATATTGTGCATGGGGATATGTGTGTATGGGCAAGAATTGTAGGACAAGTGCTCAATGTGCCAGCTATCACCTTGCGTCCAACTTACGCCATGAATGAGCATGTGTTTTCCCTGATGGCGCAACAGCGAAACCAGAACTTCCCCAACATGCGCGAAATGGTGGAAAAGGTAAATGCAGGTTTAGCAGAGTTGTGTGAAATATATCATATACCACCTTTTGATATGCGTAGTGCATTTGCGCATGCTGGGGAACTCGTTATTGTCTTTATCCCCAAAGCATTCCAGCCAATGGGAGAGACCTTTGATGAACGCTATCTCTTCGTTGGCCCATCAATTCTTCCACGTCACGAGAATAACGATTTCCCGCTCGACAAAATTAGTAACGAGCGGCCAATCCTCTATATCTCGCTGGGAACCGTCTTTAACAACCAGCCAGAATTCTTCAAGATGTGTTTTGAGGCATTTGCTGAGCAGCCCTGGCAGGTCGTACTCTCAAGAGGCAAGCGTATCGATCCTGCTGCGTTAGGTCCTGTGCCGGACAACTTCCTGGTCGCATCTTATGTACCACAACTCGAGATCCTACCTCGTACGCAAGTCTTTGTTACGCACGGCGGCATGAACAGCACAATGGAAAGTCTCTACTATGGTGTCCCAATGGTCGCTATCCCACAGATGATCGAACAGGCCATGACTGCTCGGCGGGTAGCGGAAATGGGACTTGGCCTTACGCTTGAAAAAGAGGATGTGAACGTTACAATGTTACGCGAGGCTGTGGAGCGTGTCGCAAACGAAGTCGAGTTCCGTGAACGCGTTCAGAGCATGCGACGGGCTGTACACGAAGCTGGTGGCTATCAGCGTGCGGCGGATGCTATTATGCAGTTTGCTGAAGAGCATGCCAAGGTACACTAGATCTAGGGCAATCATGTCGAAGCATTTCTCTTCTGTAGGGCGTGTCACTCTACAGAAGAGGAACGTGGACCTCAGAAATTTAAGCCTTGAGGTTTTCTTTTTGCTGTGCTATAGTCTACACCTACACCTAGAGAATTTTATAAAGGTGGGAGGGTTGCATGCAACAGCCTACGCAGCATTTGCTATCGGGAGTAGCGCATCACAATCAGGGTCTCTTCTCTGACTATTACCTTGATAATATTCTGCCCAAAGAGTGGGCTGTACTACAAACTGAAGCTATTGAGATAATGGAGCGACTTCAGTTGCTCTACGCCAAGTTTACTCCGAATCCAAATAATGAAGCACAAACAGAAGATGACTGGATTAAGCCAGTGCTGCGCGAACTGGGACATATATACTTTGAAGTGCAGGTTCCTCTCGACGTACCAGCAAGTACTCAGAAACCCGACTATATTTTCTACCGCAACGAAGCTGCGCGTATTGCTAATAAGGGAAAAGTAGTAACTGCTTCTGATCTTAAAACTAGTGCCTATGCAATAGGAGATGCGAAAAAGTGGGAACGTTCGTTAGATAAAGCTGCCCAAGGAAGTGATGCCTTTAATAACAAGAATCCATCGTATCAAATCTTCTTTTACATGCTACATAGTGGGCTTCCCTGGGGTCTCCTTACAAATGGTAGACACTGGAGACTCTACCATTACGAGACTGCTCATAAATTAGAAGTGTTCTATGAAGTTGATCTTCCAGCTTTGTTGGAAACAAATGATGTAAAGAATTTCTTATATTTTTACACCTTCTTTCGACGTGGTGCTTTTAACGAACAAGGCCATCTTACATTATTTCAAATTCTCACGGCTAGTACAGACTATGCACAAAGCGTAAGTGATGATCTACGTCAACAGGTTTATGATGCATTGAGGTTCGTGGCTCAGGGCTTTCTTGACTATCCAGGCAATGGCCTCAATGCAACTCCTGAGACTTGTAAGCTGATCTATGATAGTTCTCTTACTCTTCTCTATCGACTGCTTTTTATTTTTTACGCCGAAGCTAGGGATCTGCTGCCATTACATAGTAACTCTACATATCAACGTAGATACAGCCTTCATGCAATAAAAAATGATGTTGCTACCAGTCTACAAGAGGATCTATTCCCTGACTCTGGCATTGTATGGTCACGCCTAAAAGTCCTATTCCATATTATTGATCTAGGTCGCCCACCGCTCAATGTAACTACATTTAATGGTGGCCTCTTCGATCCAAAAAGGCATACTTTTCTAGAGGATTACACTGTTGGTGATTTAAGTTTATGTCAAGCTATTGACAAGCTAGCACGTGTAAAATCGCAGTTTGTTGATTATCGCGACCTAGCTGAGCGTCATCTAGGGACTATTTACGAGGGCCTTCTAGAATATACGCTCCAAGTAGCAACAGAGCCTATGGTGGAACTCAAATCAAGTAGTAAAATTGTTCCGGCAGAGGGAGTACAAAAAAAGGATATTGCCGCAGAGTTTCAGCCAGGAGAGGTTTATCTAATTACAGATCGAGGCGAACGGAAGATCACAGGTAGCTACTATACTCCTGACTATATTGTGAAATATATGGTAGAGCAGGTATTAAGTTCTATTCTCCATGATGTAGTGAAGGATACAAAGAGTGATGAGGAGAGAATACAGGCCGTTCTGGGGATCAATGTGCTTGATCCTTCAATGGGAAGTGGGCATTTCCCAGTTGAGGTTGTAGAGTACATTGCGCGTTTTCTTGTAGAGCTTGGAGTGCAGCCAGAGGAATTGGGTGAAGCAGATATGTCCTACTGGAAGCGCCGTGTGGCCCAACAATGTATCTATGGCGTTGATATGAACCCATTGGCTGTAGAGCTTGCAAAACTTTCGCTCTGGCTCGCAACTACTGCAAAAGATCGACCGCTTAGTTTTCTCGATCATCACTTACGTGTGGGTAATGCACTTATTGGTTCATGGTTAAGTGAAATTGCTACTGATCAACATCCAAGAGCGAAGCAATCTCGCAAGCGTGCAAGGGAAGTAGAGGAAAAGGCCAAAGAAGCTGGACAATTATCATTGCTTAGTGATGACGACTTTCGACAGAACACGGATGTTGCTCTTGAAGCCATCTCTGAAATTGAGCGCAGTCCATCTGTTACTGTCAAGGATGTCAAAGCACAGGAAACTGCCTATGATGAGTTGCGTCGACGCTTTAGTGATAAATACTTACGCCTAGCTGATTTAGGTGCTGCTGTTTATTTCGACTTAGAAATAGATAGCAATCTATGGCAGCCCCTAGCTGATTGTGCTTCAGGTAAAGCTCTTATCCAGCTACCAAAACTTGATACCATATACCAAAGAGTAGTTGAACTAGCCCAAGAAAAGCATTTCTTCCATTGGGAGCTTGAATTTCCTGACATTTTTTTTGATCATCAAGGCAGACTCTTAGAAGACAATGCAGGCTTTGATGTTATCATAGGTAATCCTCCTTATGTGCGTCAAGAACAACTAGGAGATTATAAGCTTTTTTTTCGGGATCACTATGAAGTCTATCATAGTATTGCAGACCTTTTTATCTATTTCTTTGCTCAAGGTCTACGGCTACTGCGTAAGGGCGGAAAACTTGCCTATATTAGCAGTAATATGTGGCTACGTACTAACTATGCAACTCCTCTACGTCAGTATCTACGTACTCGAACAACCGTGGAAACTATTATAGATCTTGGCAACACACGTGTTTTTGCTGATGCACCTGACCTTACGCCAACTATTCAAATCGTACGTAAAGTAGAGCCAACAAATGACTCTGTAGCAATGGCGGCAGTTTTTACGCGTGGCGAGCAGATCAAAGCATTCAGGGAACAACTGGCTGATAGACTATTTCCTATTTCTATCTATGACCAGATCGATACGGGATGGCAGCTAGCAAGTCCCGCTTTGCGCACACTTTTTACCAAGCTTATGAAAGTTGGTAGCCCTTTAGGTGAAGTTGTTAAAGGACAAATATACCGAGGCTTGTTAACAGGTCTCAATGAAGCATTTATAATAAATACTACCATTAGAGATCATCTAGTGGAAAAAGACCCAATGTGTTCAACGCTTATTAAGCCGCTAGTGCGAGGAGAGGACTTACGACCCTGGTATCAAGAGGATGAGGGACGCTGGTTAATCTGTATTCCAAGCGGATGGACTAAGCGTACTTTCTTGGATACGTCAATGACTGAGACACAAGCTTGGGAGAAGTTCTATGCACATCATCCGCAATTGGCTACATATCTATACCCATTTGCAGAAGCAGCTCGAAAGCGTTTGGATAAAGGCCAATACTGGTGGGAATTGCGTGCTTGTGAATATTATGATGCGTTTGAAAATGCTAAGATCTTCTGGCCTGATATCGCAAAGTTTCCTCGTTTCTCTTGGGATGAACAAGGGTTGGTTGTAAATGATATTGGTTTCATCCTATTACCAGCAGATTTATCTTTGTTAGGCATCCTTCAGTCCAGAGTGTGTTGGTTTTGTATAACACGGCTTTGTTCGCCTTTGGCTGAACGTGTTGGTGCGATTATATACCGATTAAAAAGTCAATTTATAACTCATCTACCTATTCCATCACTTGTAGACGAACAACGTAATTACATAGGAGAACTTGTACGTCAACTTACTAAGGTTGCGCAACAACGTTATCAGATGAGACGTAAGGTGACACACCGTATTCGGCAGGATCTTGGCATCCCCCAGGCTAAATTGAATCAGCGTTTGCAGACATGGTGGAAATTATCTTTCAAGGAGTTCCGTGAAGAATTGGTGAAGGTGTTCAAGCGCGATATTCCACTCAAGGATCGTGATGATTGGGAACAATTATTGCAAGAACGAAGTGCAGATATTAGAAGAATGACAGAAGAAATCTCTAGATTAGAGATAGAGCTAAATAAAGCAGTGTATGCAGCATTTTGTTTGGATGATGAGGAAATTGAGTTGATTGAGCAAGAAATTAAGTATCAGTATGGTGAATGGTAAGAGTAGTTTCAATAGGAATGCCTGCCATAGTGCTAATCCTTTTTTTGTCTTATTGCGTGGAATGTTTCAGCAGGGATCTGCAGTGATCGATTGATCGAAGAAACCTTGATTACCGATGTGTCCTCCATAGCAATCTCCTTTTTTAATAATAGCCTGTTTACATGTCATGCCGTCATGCATACAAGTATACTCGAAAAATTACAGTAACACAACCTTTCGGCACCCTTGTGGACACGGATGAGATTACTTTTGTCCTTATGACAAAACCGCTTTTTCTCTCATCAATTGCTATTCATACGTCACATTCGAGCAAATGTAAACTGCATAACATTTGTTGTGATAACAAACATCACATGTTATTATCCTCTTTCTTAATCGTTTATCAATTGATACAAATATTTGTAGCTACTATCTTTTGTGCAAAAGAAAGGTTTTATTTTTCAGATGAATCAATATCCAAACGATCCCACAACAGGGTATAATCAACCCTATCCCAACACTGGACAAATGCCACCTCCTCCGGGTTACCCGCAACCAGGCTACCCACAGCCTGGATATCCTCCACCGGGACAATACACTCCACCTCCACCAGGATACCCACAACAACCTATGCCTATGCAACAGCCACCAAAGAAGAGCAAGAAGGGGCTATGGATTACCCTTGGTATCATCATTGGAGCGGTTGTTCTGTGTGCTGCAATCGCCAGTGGAAGCCACAATACAGGCACTAAGGTAAGCGACACAAGCTCTTCCACGACAAAGAGCACTAACGACACTACCACATCATCACAACCGCCTCCTCAGCAGCATTTCAAGGTCGGTGATACTGTCAAAGTTGGCACAGACTGGCAAGTCGTCGTCAATGGGATTAAGACCAGTTCTGGAGGAGAATTTGATACCCTAAAGCCTGGGAAGAGATTTATTGAGGTTGATGTATCCATGACCAATACGTCAACCCAGGAGCAAACGACATCAGGAATAGTCGATTGGACTTTGCTTGATAGCACTGGACAAAAAGCCGATTGGGATACCGTCTCAGATGGCAGTGCGCCGGAGCCCGATGGCAAGATTGAGCCTGGCCAGACACTGAGAGGGACACTCGCATATCAGGCAGTTGCTACACAGAATAGTTTCACGCTTGAATTTGACCCAAGTATGTTTGGCTCGGGACAGACACTCTGGGATTTAACGGTGCAATAATGTCTGAATTAATTCGTACAAAGTGCAATATGGGACAATTAGTGATTACTGAGAACGCTGTCCGTTTCGAGTCAAAAGTGCTAGGAAAAGGACAGAAGAGTCTTTCACGTTCTATGATCACTGGAGTCAACATGAAAGAGTATCCCAGAATTTTCGGTATTGGTGTTAAGAAAGCCGATCTCACATTCTACGGTCAAGGATCAGAGGTGATTGTGGCTCAATTGGTGAAGACTGAGGATGCAAAGCGGATTGTAGAGATTAGGGTACTGAGTGGTATACTAAGGCCACTCAGTACCGGGTAGCAACCTTACGGCTAATGGGCTACGAAACCAGGGAGAGTAGCAATAATACTGCTCTCCCTTCTGTCATTCAGGCTTGTGGTTTGTCTCCTATTGATCTCTTCCTGCATCATGCACATTTCTAGCGGCTCTTGTATAGTCACTAATTGTAAATGCATGCTCGATAGACTCCCGTAAATGCGGTTGCTGCTTTGATGATACTGTGCCTTTTACTAACCCGACAAGAATAGCTGTATCACAAAAAATTGGTTCTTTTACATCTTCTTTGTAGATCCTGACTACTTCTTTGTCAAACCTTCCGCTCTGTATCCAAGCCCATTAAGAAGGCCATATGCATATTCTTCTGTGTGTCCTTCTCTAGGAACAGGCAAAACGCCATCAAAATCGCCGAAAACAATAAGAGGCTCTTTCTTGCCTTCAAAATCTACAAACCTGTTATTATCAGGGAAAGCCCTTAGTGGATGTGGCATATTAATATCTCCTATTTCTCTATTTGCTTCTTGGATTGCTCTTCGTAATCCATCTTTCCATTGCTCCTCTTCGCCTACGCGAACAGCTTGGTTAAGCGCATCTAAGACTCTCTTGTCAACAAATCTCATTTGGTCAGACACCGGAAGAGAAAGCAAGGGATGATAATTCCATCTTCCTCCTCTAGCTTCTGCCTTCTTCGGCGAAAGCCTGTGTCTGTCATGCCAAGGTATTTAGCCAATCTGCCTTGATTGTAGTAGGACCTGCCATTGTGGACAACGTACTCTATGCCTCTTGAGTCAATCATTGGAAACCTTTCTATTGACAACTTTTCAATGAGAACAGTCAATAGTGCTAGTGTGGCATAGTGGTAGATAGTTGTTTATAGTGTAACCTAATCATTGGTACCCATCTTGTGTAGTATTTGAACACATGTCATACTCAACAAGTGCTATAATCTATACAAGTATTTCGAGTAGGAGGGAACCAACGTGCTACTCTTCGCTTTATTTTTCGGTACTGTTATCTCATTATTTGTCGTGACCAGCATGACTATAGCAATAAATCAGACACGCACTCTGCCATCTCGCAACGTCCAAGTCGTGCCACCACTCTTGCCACCTGCTACAGACTCATCTCTTCCCAGAGTTCCACAAACGCTAACTCAAATCCACACATTCATGAGTGACAAGCAGTTCGAGTACTTCTCGGCTGCTCTTGTGATTGCTCTGGGAGAGGGTCATCGATTCCATTCGCGTGTGGGTGGCTCCGGTGATGATGGTGTGGACACTAAATTGACCAACCTGTATGGCAATATGGTTATTGTGCAATCTAAGCTTTACCAAGCTAGCAATACTGTAGGGCCAGCATATATCCGCGACTTTATGGGCGCTATAGCACTCAAAGATGCAGTGTACGGGTATTTTGTCACAACATCGAAGTTGACAGACCAAGCTGCGCGTACAGCAGCCGCATCGCGCAGGCCTATTCGCGTTATCGATGGAAGTAAGATAGAGGCTATGCTACAATACCGCTCTCGTGAGATTGCTCTAGCCTACAAGGATGTGCTAGATGCAATCCCAAAGGAGGAATAGCAATCTACTTAGAACGCAGGTTCTCTGTTAAATTATCACTCTTCGCTCGTTTTGATTCATGCGCATATATTTATGCATAAGTCCCCTCAATACAAAGATACACAATGGAACGTTAAGGAGAACAACATGGACTTTATTGAGGTTCTGCGGAATATTTCATCTAAGATTATCAAGCAGAAGGATCTCATCAACACGGAAGAGGCTACCAAGAACGCGTTTGTAATGCCGTTCATATCGGCATTAGGGTACGATGTTTTCGACCCATCGGAAGTTATACCGGAATTCACTGCTGATGTTGGGATTAAAAAAGGCGAAAAAGTTGATTATGCTATCAAGCAGGACGGGAAAATAATCTTGCTTTTTGAGTGCAAGTGCTGTAACAGTTCGCTTGATGAATCTCATGCCTCGCAGTTGTACCGCTATTTCTCTGTCACCGAGGCACGCATAGCCATACTTACCGATGGTATTATCTACAGGTTCTATACCGATATCGAAGAACCTAACAAAATGGACCCCAAGCCATTCATGGAATTCAATATGCTTGATATCCATGAAACTCTAGTAGTAGAGCTGAAACGCTTAACAAAACAAGCTTTCAATCTTGAGGATATTCTAACAGTTGCGGGAGAGCTTAAGTATACCAGAGAAATCAAGCGTATTCTCAACGAGGAACTTAATGCTCCTTCAGAAGAATTTGTTAAGTTTTTAGCAAGCCAAGTCTATTCCGGCAAGCTAACCAGCGGAGTTAAAGGGCAGTTCGCTGGTATCACGAAAAGAGCCTTTGCTCAATTTATTAACGAGCACATCGCAGAACGCTTGCGCACCGCTATGGGAGACCTTGTTTCGTCAACAGATGCAAAAAACGAAATTGACGGTGTGGATGGCAATCATAGCGTAGCTCCTCCTGACAGTGAAAACAAGATAATTACTACTGAAGAGGAACTTCAAGGATACTATATCGTGAGAGGTATTGTTTGTGAGGTGCTTGATTTTGAAAGAATCACCTATCGTGATACTCAGAGCTATTTTGGCATACTATGTGACGATAACAACCGTAGACCTATTTGCCGCTTGCACTTCAATGGTAGGCAGAAGTATGTCGG
>DASYAN010000217.1:0-7877 GCA_036501345.1 Ktedonobacteraceae bacterium | reverse complement strand
GAATTACAAAGCAGCGCGAGCACAAGCCGCGAGACTGGGACATTTTATGGGCAAGCTGTCACTGAAGATGAGTCCCAGCAGTACCCGATAGAAAACCTTTTACGTGAGCTATTAGTTGATATCGCTGCTATTTGTCCTCACAGTCTTGTCAAAAAAGAGCAGCGCTTTCGCTATGCCAGAAATTGGTCTACACCAGATTGGGACAACGATGAAAGTGATGATTGGTACGAGGATTGTTTAGAGGATGCTCACTATGCCAACCACGAGTAATATGTACATCTGGGCAACCGCATGAGCTTTATGCTGATAGCTGTCTGTGCCATAGTTCAAGCATAGGCTGTTCTTGTCTTCACATGGGAATTGAAGTGATATGATAGACTACTTTTGAGGGAATACTATGTGTGTCTGGTAATTGTTCGGGATGAGTCTCTCCACATCCTATATTTTTTAAGAAAGGGTATAAAAATGTCGATGCTACCCTTGATCGAAACAACTATTCTTCAGTATACCTCAGAAGAGTCATTCTTCCGGGGGCGTGAATACTATCGACAGGGAGTCGTGTTCTCACTTGTCAAACGTGGTATGACACTGCGGGCAGAAGTTCAGGACAGCGTGCTACTGCCCTATGTCGTTCGTTGCATCTTTGGCCCCGATGCTGCTATTTCAACCGCTTGTACCTGTTCACATCATGGGAGTGGATGGTGCAAGCACATCATCGCAACCTGTTTGGCTGCCATTCATCAACCAGAGAAGATTGAAGAGCGTCTGACTATCGAGGCTCTACTGTTAGACTTGAACCGTGAACAACTAGAAAAAATTCTAGTGAAACTGGTCGAGCGGGAACCTGCTCTTGTTGAGGTGATTGAGGCTGAGGTGATCGAGGGAGAGTTGGCATCGCTAGGCTTAAATTCGCCTGAAGCTGAATCGTCGTCATTTCCTAAGACATCCCCTCAGCCTGCTCAGGTGGATGCAAAAGCGCTGCAGCGTCAGGTAGGATCCATTATGCACAACCTAGACTATATGCGTCCTTCTGAAGCCTATGGGTACGCTGGCGCGGTAGTCAACGCGATTGACGGCCTGCTGGATCAGGCTCGAAAATTGATCGAAGTGGATGATGGGCGTCCTGCACTCAAGTTGCTTGCAGCTATCACTAAAGAATATATATCCGATTGGACAGGTCTGGATGATTCGGATGGTGAACTCAGTGATTTCTTCTATGAGCTAGGACCCACTTGGACCGAAGCCTTGCTCACTATAGATCTATCACGCGGAGAACGTGAGTTCTGGGATGGCAAATTAAAGGTCTGGCAGGATGACATTGGCGACTATGGAGTTGATGATGCTCTTGAAGCAGCACGTCAAGCAGCTCGTCAGGGCTGGGATTATCCACCGCTGCAGCGCGTCTTGCAGGGGGATATTACTCAGCAGAGAGCTTGGAATGGCGAAGTGCCTGTATGTGCTGATGAGCTTACCAAGGCTCGACTTCGTGTGCTGGAGCGGCGTGGACGCTTGCAGGAGTATTTGTATCTGGCCAAAGCGGAGGGACAGGCTGAGGAATATGCCACTATGCTGGTGCGTCTGGATCGTGCGCAAGAGGCTGCAGATTATGGACGTGAACACCTAAAGAGCGCACAAGAAGCACTCTCTCTTGCTAAGGCCTTGTATGACCGTGGTGAGCGCGAACTTGGCCTGCAAATAGCCGAGCATGGCCTCACTCTTGAGAAACCAATTGCACCTTTGGCATACTGGTTACGTGATACAGCAGACACAATGGGCAAGGCGGCACTGGCTCTCTCTACCGCCGAACTTCTCTTTCGCGAGGAGCTGAATCTAACTAACTATATTCGAGCTGGTGAACTCGCTGGTGTGCAGTGGCCACAACGAGGTCCAGACCTTCTGGACTATGCACGCCACACAAAGTCGTACTCCCCACAAGGACTGGTAGACGTATTTTTATATGAGGGACTTATCGATGATGCTATTGCAACGGTAGAGTATGGTGGGTCTTATGATCTAATTAGACGTGTAGTAGATGCAGCCATGGATGCTCGTCCTGAGTGGGTAATCCAGATTTGTCGGCAACAGGCAGAGCCGATTATGGATGGGAACAAGTCGCAGTATTACGACAAAGCCGCTGACTGGCTTTCCAGGGCACGCATGGCGTATCGAAGAATGAATCATGAGCAGGAATGGCAAGCATATCTGGCTGAACGTTTGGATCTTCATCGGCGGCAGCGCAAATTAGTGCCATTGCTGGAAGCTTTGCGCAAGTAAAGGAGTAAAGAAAATGGCGAGAGAAACAACCAAAGGGACATGCAGCTTTTGTCATGCAACCTTTAGTAAAGGGACAATGGCTCGGCATCTGGCATCGTGTCCGCAAAGAGCAAGCCATGCTAATACTGGAAACTCAGAAAAGCAAAAGAAAAGCAAAGTGTTCTATCTTGTGGTTACTGGACGCGACAACCCGCAGTACTGGTTGCACATCAATGTACCAGCGGATGCGACATTAGCGACCCTGGATGATTTTCTCAGACAAACCTGGGTAGAATGTTGTGGGCATCTCAGTAACTTTGAGCATGCAGGAACTACCTATGCATCATACCCGGACAGTGAGTTCGGTGATAAAAGCATGGATATACAACTGAGAAAAATACTGAGTCCTGGACAGCAATTTTCCTATGAATATGATTATGGCACTACGACAGAGCTACGCTTGAAGATGATATCTGAGGCAGAAGAAGCAGTGAAGGATAAATCAATCCAGATACTAGCCAGAAATGAGCCTCCTGTGATAGCCTGCGATGGATGTGGCAAGCCTGCAGAACATGTGTGCTCTGAGTGCATCTATGGAGAGGGAGGTTGGCTATGCGATGACTGTGCTGGGACTCATGAGTGTGGTGAGGAGATGCTTTTGCCTGTTGTAAATTCTCCGCGGGTAGGTATGTGCGGTTTTACAGGTTAGGCATAATTGAGAATAGAAAATAAATAGGGAGATGATTATGCAATCTATAGGGCAGCCACAAGACAGACACTGGTGGGCTGAAGGGGATACTCCGGTACGTAACGATTCCCGCGTTACGTATCTGGTGGATGGCCGTGCTGCCTTCTTTTTTATATGCCGTCAAATCATTAAAGCACGCCAATATGTCTACCTGGCGAACTGGGGTATGACAGCTGGCATTGAACTCGTACGCGGTCCAGATCACCACGCTGGCCCGGATGAGAGTACCGAGCAAGAACATTTTATTGCTGAATTACGAGCAGAAGGCTTTTCCGAGCAGGACATTACATTCTGGCATAGTTCTACTCTCTCGCTGCAAGCTGTACTGAGTTATGTGGTTAGCAAAGGCGCCGAGGTCAAGGTGTTGTTGTGGGATGGCCCACCTTTCTCACACCATTCTCCTGAGGAGACGCGTCAGCAATTCACTGCCGAGGGAATTACTTGCCTGCTTGATGATAGCTCACGTGGCATTCTGCATCATCCAGTAGAATCGTTGCACCAGAAAATTTCTATCATAGATGGCACATGTGCTTTCGTCGGTGGGGTCGATCCTCTCATCGAGCATCAAGGAGAGTTTGATCGCTGGGATACTCCATCTCATCCTTTCTCTACTCCCCTCCGTCGCACCAGTCAGGGAATCACTCCTCATCCCTGGCACGATGCTCATGCCATGATCGAAGGTCCCGCTGCTGGTGACGTAGAGCACAACTTTTGCCAGCGCTGGAACGAGGTCGTCAACCGTCACAAATTAGATGAAAGCTTACTCGTCTCAGCACATCCCCTATCTCCACCACTTGAAAGTACAAGCATTGTGCAGATTGCCCGTACTATTCCCCAACACACATACAGTTTTGGCCCTACTCATGGCATCCAGGGTATTTCTCAGTTCTACGCGAATGCCTTAAGCAATATTACGCATTTCATTTACCTTGAAAACCAGTATCTGTGGCTGCGGGCCTTCACTGGCATTGATGTGCCCTTTATCGGTGTTGACAGTCCCGACATGGAGCGCATCTTGCACGAGTTGGCGCAGGCTTTGAACCGAGGCGCGACCATTGGCATCGTGCTACCCGATCATCCCAACGTCGGACGCGCTTTCACCGACGCAGCTCTCGCTCGCCTGTACAATGATGCTCCACAGGCTGTGGAGGAGCGCAGGTTGCTTGCATTTTGTCTAGCAACCTCTACTAATGAGGGGAACCGTGAACACTACCGACCTATTTATGTTCACGCCAAAGTTGCTATCGTAGATGATCTGTGGACAACCGTGGGCTCGGCAAATCTCAATAATCGTGGAATGCGTGACGAGACACGGGTTCCCATTCAGTGTGTGTCGAGGTCATATCAAGTCCCATTTTCCACATGAATTGAAAGTCTCTTGCACAAAAATTGGCATCATGCGGTGTGTATTTCGTATCGTGCTCGTGGTTCTTGCGGACAATGCCAAATTTGTAGCCTCTGGCTCGGATTGCTGCCCATGTTCGTGTGTCTAGGTGTTCCATAAGTTCGCTTTTCTTTGCTGTTAGTAAATTATTCTGTAGATACTCAACTTCTTCTGGTATCCAGCGTGGGGCTTTTTCCTCTTCTCGAAGACGGTACATTTGCTCGCATCCCCAGTCCTCACGTATCCACGTAATTTGAATGCGAACCCATCGGGGAGACATCATATCAAGAGAAACTTCTTGTACCAGAAAATTAATAAGAGCGATGCGTTTTTCCAGTGGGTAGGTTTCCCAATTTTTTTCAAGGATCTTCAATTCTTCATCAAGATCTCCTAAGCCATTTTGGCTTTCCCGTTCTAATTCATGCTTTGCTGTCTGTAGCTTCTCCTTTTCTTTTTCCATCTCCTCTATATCAGAAAGAAGCATGTCCCGAACGCTTTCTTTTTCCGTCTTGCGCATTTGTTGGCGTATTCGCTGCTGCTCAATAGGAATACTGTTGAGCGATTCCGTGATTTGGGCTATTGCACGCTTATGCTCTTCCCGTTTCTGTGCGAGAATTTCATTGTACGTGGCAAGGTTTTTAATCTGCCGGACACGAAACAATAAGCGCTGGACAATGAGATCATCAAGTTTTTCGATGTCAATAACCTCAATGTGTCCAACCCTCCAAAAACCATGATTAGCTTTCTCTGGGATATAAGTATACTTGCGTGTCTTTTTATCAACCAGCATTTTTACATACACTCTACCTGTCTCGCTGGTAACAACATCCTTTAAAAGAGCTGCGCGTTCAGGAATTACACGGTAATATCTTTTTTGCTTTTGCTCAACAGGTAATTCATTGCCCTCAATGTCATACCCTGTCAGATTCATGAACGCAAAACTAAATGACGCTTCATCAATGATCGAAGAATGGGAAGCCTTTTTTACAACTTCACCGCCAATAATACGCCAACCAAGGTATACTCTGTTTGTCAAAATTGACTCAAGGGCTGCGCGTGTTTTAAGGATGCCACCGGAACGTTTCATTATCCCGTTTTTGAGATAATATATCTGTGCCTCCTCTTCTGTTAACTGAGAAAAGCAAACAGGCTTTTGTGTTAACTCTCGGATAAGCAGCATTAAATTGCCGGACAATTCCATGTATCGGGTAAAAATCCAGCGTACAATTTTTGCATGAGGTTCGTAGACAACAAATCGTTTGTATGTAGGGCTTTTGGGATCAATATCAACAACAAACCCAATGGGAATATCTCCCATTCCAGCCCATTCGCCTTGCTTTGCTGCTCTGGCACGAGCTGGTAGCATCCAGCCTTTGACATGGCGTTTGATGAAGTCACCCGCTTCCTTGCACTTCCAGCGAAACATTTCTGTTAAAAATTCATCCTGAAAATCATAGATCATGGTGTAGGGGCTTACAGCAACAACAAGTACGTCATGATCTTTGCATTTCTGAATAAACTGGTTGTAGTAGATCTGGGTTTCATCACGGAAAAGACGCGACTCTTGAAAACAAACAACTGTACCATGCTCGTACACACCCCTATCAATATCATCAAATAGTCTGAGCATATCGGGGCGTTTATCTGGTCGCAGCGTGCCAGACAATCCTAAATCAGCAAAGTACGGCTCTAAATCTTTTCCCATCCAGCCAACTTTTCCAGCCCACTCTAATAAATCCTCCGTCTGCATCTCGCGGCTTTGGGAGGTATCAGTTTCCTTTTTCCTAGCTGCTGGATCTGATCGCCTTGCGTAAACTGCCGCTTTGTTTGTGGTTCTCAGGATAGGTGGTCTCCACGACGAATCCTGATGTGATGTTGTTGCTATCTTGCGCATGGGGAATCTCCTTTTTGGACATGAATAGGTCAACGAGAAGACGGGTTAAAATTTCATCGTGGCATAGAGGAGGTATATTTCTTTGCAAAGTCTGACCCCTTCGCTAATGGGTCAGACATGGGGGGAATTAGCTATTTTTTCGTCATATCATCAGTTATATGTCGAGTTTTACGACATATTGACTATTGTGATAGAATAAAACTAATCGTTCCACGGCTGACCCCGTGTGTGCGGGATCGGGGTGTTCTCTGTTGACGCAGGAACATCCCAACCTTTTTATTTTCCCTTCTAGTATGCCACCAAATTACAATAATTGTCCAGATTACGCATTATGAATTTCGACTACTTTCCTCAATGAGTATTTGCATTGCCTCCTCTGGGCTTAGATGCCTTTGCAGTTCCTCAAAATGACTGGCGATATTTTCCTGTCGCTTCGTGAGGAATTCATGCTTACCAGTAACAGTAAACGCACTAAAAGCATATGTTCCCGACTGGTATTCCCGAGCAATTTGTTCGCGAATACGAGCAATTTCTGATTGGCTCACGGCTTCACTCTCACTTTTATTTTGTTTGGATCACTGGGTAAACTGTCCTGATTGTATTGGAGTTGGATACCGACAAGTTGGAGATCATACCATTTTAGGATAATGCCTCCGGCTTGTTCTTTACTTTTTCCGGCGACACGTTGCTTGAGTGCATCCATGTCAGCCTTGCGGAAGTGGTAAACAATTGTTCCTTGCACAAATGCGGTAATTCTCACGCTGTTCTCCTTAACTATGGTACTACTAATAGTTACCTGCGGATTGCCAACAGGTATAAAGGAACTTCCAAATTGCATTGCTACGAATTGCTGAAACTGATGCTTTACACTAGCTGTCAGATCAGCTTTGGTATACGAAGCTGCGCTACAGGTTTTTGTTATATTCACTGTTACCGTATTTGCTTCCTGCCCGACAGTGGGAGTAGGAACAATGCTTTGAGAACACAGGGGGGGTGTTATCGTTTCTATTGGCGATAGTTGTTTAGCAACGTCTTGTTGTATTTGCTGATTGATCTGGGAAGAAAGTGACTGTGTAAGGTTGGTTACATCACTTTGCGAAACAACGGTAAAATTTCTCGCATCTTGGCCGCCGGAAAATTGATTATTTCGAGCAAAAACATAGTCCCTGCAACAAGCACCACTAATATCTCCGGCTTGAATATTTCCTTGACTTCCCAAGGTTGTGACTTGTGCGGAAATTGTTGTTTGTCCGTTCACTGAAAGCGTTCCAGCGGGTATAAAAGCGTCCTGATTGGTCACAATATGTGTGCCATCGGTTCCAATTAATAACTGACCTTGAGGAACTTCCTGTGGAGAGGGGAGGGCATTAAAAAACGTCACAAGACCTGTTGCGTAGGTTGCATCTTGATGACCGCTTCCGGTTGCCAGAGCAGTTTGAGAGAGCGTTTTGATTATATTTGGAAATGTATGTATTGCCGGAATGGTAAGGGTTTGTTGCAAAGAAACCTGCTTTTTTGTGAGGGAAATTGTGAGAGTGGCAGTGGCCGTGAAGAAGATAATAAGAATTGTAGAAAGTACTGTTGAGAAGATGAGAAGA
>DASYAN010000216.1:0-10031 GCA_036501345.1 Ktedonobacteraceae bacterium | reverse complement strand
CCCATTGCAGGACCTCACTTACCTGTGATATTGTACTCATAGACGGCTCCTTTTTGAGATGATCTGCTAGGGTTTTTTCTATTGTATCATCTCATCAGGAGCCTTTTTTAAACTCTACTGTTCTTAGGTTGATGCGTATTGCACTATCTTATCAGGGGGTCCCATAACATTATCAATCATCAATTCGACCAGCTAGGAGTTCATTATGAATGTTTGGAAAAGCTTATCGGGGAACAGGCAGCAATTGAGGTTGTGATAAGTGCACTTGTCCGCATTCTCTGCTCTACTTGTCCGCGTCGCTATTGACATTGTCCGCCTCCCTCCTGAAATTGTCCGCCATTTTTGCCCAAATTGTCCGCTTTGTCTCTAGGCTAAAAGCCGTTTCGTCAGGTATTCTTACTGATGAGAGCTGACCGATGGTGAGAAAACTTCCAAGTTTGGCAATGCTCTCGATAGCGACAAAAGCTAGGTATGCCAGAAGTGAGTCATATTTATAAGTGTTTCATGACTACTAATGAGACCTTTATGCTGACAGTTTTTTTAATCAACCTGGGGAGGCAATCACTTATGAAGATGTTTTCTTCTAACAAAAGCAGTCTACTGCTCACTGAAGCAGCTCTCAGTTTGCTCATCCTTTCTGCCATGGTCACAGCATCCATGAGCACTCCCCAGACGGCACACGCTCAGACTCAGAGCTGCACTAATGTATCCCAGAACTACGCATACTCTAATATATGGCCATCTGTTGGCCCAGAGTTCCTTAAGGAGATCAGCCAAGAGCTAACAGCTACGACTAGGCATACTACTGGGACACAACAAATCTATCTCCAGTTGACCTCCAAGGGTATTTGCAAGCTCGCAACTCTCGTTCAGAAACAGTATAAGGTGATTAATCCTGCTCAAGCTTATCAGTTCGAAAAACATATTCTGACCACGGTTCAGTCTCAACTTATGGGCAGTGTGATACCTGGGGTATCTCAGGGATTAACATGGATCACTTCCCAAACAAACCCAACGCTGGTAGACAACTGGATTTCATCTGCCATTATCACCCATCCAAACAACATCCTAGAAAACAACCATACCTCGTCGACTCTTATACCCAGCTTTCGCAATACAGATTATGAGAATGCTTTGAATGCATTTTGCAACACATTCCAGCATGATATAACCACTTACCTTTACAGTTCAGCAACACCAGCTCACCTACAAACGATGGTGCTAGACCTACGTAGCGGTTCAGGAAATAGCGTTAGCGCTCTGGCTCTAGGCCTGGGAGCGGGCACTAATCCTCGAATTATCTCTCCCGCGCTTTTCGAGAAAGAGGAGTTACAGAAGGCCAAACAACTGATAGATGATAGGCCCAGTACCATAACCCCATGCCCAGGCAGCGAGAGCCTTGCTAAAGCCAAGCCTGCACTTGACAACTTTGTGACACACGAGATGCCAAGCTTATCTATTGCGGATATAGATAGCTTCTTTTCGCAGGCTGCTCTGTTTAATCCAGCAAACCAATAAGGTACGGTTATGCTTGTGCACGTGCCAGTTCACGCTCACGGATGTCACGCTTTGTCAGTGGTTCATGACCACCACCGAAGTACTTGAAGCCAAGTTCGCCATTATCCCACACGACCAGCAACATACTAGCGTTAAAGATCGATGAGTAGGTACCACTGGCGATACCAACTAGTAAGGTCAGCGTGAATGTATTAACGTCGGCATTGACTCCTTGTGTGAAAAGCGTGAGTGTTAACAATGTGAAGAGCACAGTCAGCGAAGTGTTCAGTGAACGAGCCATTGTCTGGACAAGGCTAGCATTGACAACCTCCTCAAAAGTCTCGACCGTGCGACGTTGCATATTTTCACGGATACGGTCGAATACCACAATAGTATCGTGTACCGAGAAACCAATGACTGTCAACAAGGCCGTGATGAACAAGGCACTGATCTGAATACCGAAGAAGTGACCCAGAATTGAGAAGACGCCAAGCACAACTAAGACGTCGTGTAGCAAAGCAATAATGGCACAAGCTCCATAGCGGAACGCTTTGGGTACCTTGCGAAACGAGAACCAGACATACAGCAGAATGAGGGCGGAAGCGGCTATAACTGCCAGGGCTGCATTCGCAGTAGTTTGAGATGCCACTTCGGGACCTACTTGTGAACTACTGACAAGTGCTAGATAAGGCCCTCCATGATTCAGGATGTACTCTTGAATCTGCTGCACCGTTAGATCCTTTGAGTTGTTCGTAGCTGTCGGATTGATAGTTGAACGTGTCAGAATCTGAATGACTTGGGAGGTCATACCCTGTTCGACACTCACAACAGAGACGGGAACACTAGTCGGCTGGCCATTATTTGACGTAGCTGTCGCTGTAGCAGATGCTTTAGCTGCCGGGGTTGAGGTTGGGATTGCCGCCGCTTGATTGCTAGTCCCCGTCGCAGGTAAGTCTGCCAAGGCTGCTTTGATAGCACTCGCTGTTGGTACATTCTTGAAATTGGTCACCGTGTAAAGGCTGTACGGCTTGCCATTTTTGTCCTTGAGAACTGCTGGCACGATCTGCAGATTAGAAGCAGAAGGAAATTTATCTGTGAGTTTGCTTCTAATAGCGCTATCAACAGTGCCATTTACACTGGTGTTGAATTTGATCCAGATGGTTTTCTGCCCATCCTGGGCACCACCCGTACCCAAAACGACCTGCAAGCTCTCTAGCTTGAACGGCTTAAGTAGATTGCTGATCTGTTCATCAGTCACCTGAGCTTGCGGGCGCAAGTCTACCTCAGAACCATTGGTAAAATCGATCCCGACATTCAACTGAAAAATGATTAGCGATATCAAGCCAGGAATGATTATCAGCCCAGAAATCAATAGGAAGAGAAAACGATATTTTACTAAGTTAAACATAGCAGCCTCCTCTACGCTACACTGTTGCGCCGTGCCAGACTCGTCGCGGGAACCAAGCTCGCGGGAAGTCCAAAGAGCGCAGGGTGATTGATAAAGCCCGTTGGCACAAGCAAGTTCAGCAGTGTACGGGTAGCGACGATGGCTGTGAACATACTCACCACAACGCCAAGGAAGAGCGTACTGGCAAAGCCAATGATGATGCTTGCACCAAAGTTGCTGCCAAAGGCGAATAGAACAGCGCAGGTGATCAGTGTCGAACAGTTTGAGTCTCGGATCGAGGGCCACGCACGGCTCCATCCAATATCAATTGCAGAAGCAAGCAATCTTCCTGCACGTATTTCTTCTTTTACACGTTCAAAGATCAGCACGTTGGCGTCGACAGCCATACCAATTGAGAGAATAAAGCCCGCGATACCTGCCAGACTCATCGTCACCCCAATGAGTTTGAAGACGGCAAAGGTCAGACTTGCATACAGGATCAAGGCAATGTCAGCTAGTAAACCGGGCAAGCGATAGTAGAACAACATGAATAGGATAACAATGCCAATGCCAATGCCGCCAGCTAACAGGCTCTTCTGGATGGCCGTCTCACCAAGTGTCGGGCTAATGTCATTGCTACTGTTCAGCGTAAGAGCAACTGGAAGTGCACCATATTTCAGAACATTGACAAGATTCTCAGCATCGCTGTAGGTAAAGTTGCCAGTAATCTGTCCATTGCCAGGAATCTGGCTTTGAATAGTTGGTGAAGAGATGACTTGTCGGTCTAGTGTAATAGTCAGAGCATGACCAATATTCTGGGCTGTATAGCTACTGAGTTTAGCGACAGCCGAGCCTTGCATGGCAAAGTCAATATCGTAACCAGTGCCACCTGATTGGGCTTGAGAGACTCCAAGCTGGGCGGGATCAAGATCATGGCCTGTGAAGAGAGGTTTGCCACCAGGATTGTACTGGGTGTACTGTGTGGGATCGAGGGTTGCCCCTTGCTGTAAATTGCCATTAGGGCCCGTATCCCAAAATTCCAGCTTGCCAGTTTTGAGCAAGTTGTTAATCGTTTGCTGCTCGTCCCCACTAAAGCTTGGCATTTCGATGGAAATGGTGGGAATATTTTGAGTGTGTAGAAGACGGATGTCTAGCTCTTTGACACCCAATCCTCCGCTGAGGCGTGACTGGACAATCTGAAGCGTATTTTGCATCTCATCGTCCGTTGGTATTGGTTGCCCTGATTTAGGTGCTAGCAGGAGACGCAGACCACCAGCTAAGTCTACGCCTTGCGAAACAGAAAACGGATTTGTGATTCCATGCCACGGTTTCCCTTGCGTGTCTGGATTGGGCCAGAAGTTCACAAATGACGCACCTGCGGCTAATAAGATGATGAAGATGAGAAGTATGAGTGTTCCTCGCCGCATAACTATTCTTTCCTCTCACTGAGTTAGTTCGTTCTACCCGTGTCGCTATGTCTTCGTTAGGAGCAATGCAATGCCCCCATTTTCCCTATTATACTTGCCACTGTGTATACTATCGAAAATGGGTACAAGATACCACTGTATTTTTGTGCAGTATAGCACAAGTGAGTTGTTCTTGACTATGCTTTGGGCAAAGTGTATCTATGCCATTTTTGCAACACAGCCAGGACAAGCTATCCGGGGCTTGTCAAAAAGTGGAGGTGCTTCATGATCTCTCGCTAAAAAAGGCCTTCAAGCGCCTTCTCAGGGCTACATTAAGCATACTTCGCGAGAGAAATTTTTTCTAGTGACAAAACGGACATTTGATGTGGCATACTAGGCAAATTGAGGCTGCTCTTGTTACGCAGGACCCAAATTGCCAAGTTCTTTTGACCCATGTCTTGGTGTTCCATATCCTCTTGCCGCTTCGTATTAAATTGTAGTCGGCGCAATTAGTTCACTATGCCAAATTGCCTTTAGCAAAATTTCTGAGCTTTTTAAAACTGGGGAGGCAAAGAGCCTGCGGACCAAGGACTATGCTCTTGTTGCCTTAATGCATTAGCGACACAAAAAAGGAGGAGGGTATGGCCATGGACGAACCAACAACCCTACAAAATTCTAATCTCTCGCTTTCATCCTCAACTACTTCCAGAGTAGTAATAGGTGTTCGTAATATTACCAAAATCCTTCCTCTAGGACGAGAGCTTATCGATATTCTCAAGGGCATCAGTTTCCAGATTACGAGTGGGGAATTTATCTCCATTATTGGTCCCTCAGGTTCGGGGAAAAGTACACTACTGGGTATTATCGCGGGTCTGGATAATCCGACAAGTGGTCAGATATTGATTGATGGCATAGATATCACGCGGATGTCTGAAGGACAACTGGCTTCGGTACGCAACAAAAAAATTGGTATGGTTTTTCAGGCCTTTAACCTGATTCCGACTTTGACAGCTCAGGAAAATGTAGAAGTGCCGTTGCATGTCGGGAAGCATAAAGGGTCGCCTTCTGCACGTGCCAAAGAACTGCTTGGTCTGGTCGGCCTATCACATCGCCTTAATCACCGACCAAACCAGCTTTCAGGCGGTGAGCAGCAGCGTGTAGCAATTGCACGGTCCCTAGCGACTGATCCCACAATTGTGATTGCCGATGAGCCAACTGGCAACTTGGATGCTAAAAATGGTGAGAATATCCTCAATTTGATCGCCGATCTGCGTGCTCGCACTGGTAAGACCTTTATTATTGCAACACATGATCTCCATATTGCTTCGCACGCGGACCGCTCTATTTCTATTGTAGATGGCCTGATACAGGAATAGCGGGTGTGATAAATAATGAAAATATCGATGTACTTTAACTATACAATCCGCTCTCTTTGGCGTGGTGGACAGCGGACGCTGCTGGCAATTTTCTGCGTCGCCGTTGGTGTGATGGCCATCGTTGCTTTGCAGTTAGTTGGTCTGATGATCAACAACGCCTTTAATAATAATGTACGTGATGCCAATGGTGGCGATATTGCTGTACGCTCCCAGAATCAGCCATTCACACAGGACGATCTCTCCTTCTTCAACCAGCTGAAAAAAAATGGGACCATTCACAACTATACAGCGGTCATCAATGCCCAAGGCTCGACTGGCACAAATACAAAAAGTTCATTGCGGCAGTCTTTTGATGTGCGCGTAATTGATCCTAAGAACTATCCCGTTGTAACTCCTCCAACCTTTACAAATCCAGCCAATGGAAAGCTTGCGGATCTAGTAAAGAATCAACAGATAGTAGTCACGCAACCATTTATTGATCAATATAAGAAGAAGATCGGGAATAGCTTCGATATGCATATTGGTTCACGTACTCAGGGTAGCTTCACCGTCCATGTCAAACTGGTTGGTATTGTGGCCGAATCAGGGATACTGGCACAATCTGGCAGCGTTGTACTATTCTCCATCAATGATTATAAGGCTGCTCATCCCACCACGTCTCAAGAAAATGGGGCCACCCAGAGTCAGAATGCTACAGCTCCACAACAGAATGGGACACTACCATCGCAAAATAGCACTGTTCCTCAACAGAGTGGTACAACTTCACAGCCCAATGGCACAGCAACCGGGCAGAGTGGATCTGGCGCACAACAAGCGTCCTCCGCACCTGCTAAGCAAGAGGTGCTCTATGATAGTATCAATATCGTTACCGATTCGGCGCACATTAATCAGGCCGTAAAGAAGATCCAGGACCACTTCCCGATTGCAAATACACAAACAGCAACCGATGCTTTGAAGCAGCAGCAGGATACTATCGATAATATCAGAAAATTCCTGGAGATCGCTGGCTTGCTGGCATTGCTCATTGGTGGGGTAGGTATTGTGAATACCATGCAGGTCCTACTGTCTCGTCGCAAGATTGAGATCGCTATGCTCAAAACAACCGGCTATCGCCGCTTCGACCTCTACCTACTCTTTGGTCTTGAGGCAGGCTTGCTCGGACTGGTGGGTGGTGTCATTGGTGCTGGTGCAGCGACTGGCGTAAGCTACCTAGTACGCAACGTAGTACAATCGAGTTTTGGACTTACTATACCCTTCCAGCTCGACTGGTTCACGATTGGCGAAGGAGTCATGATTGGCCTGGCAACAGCATTGATCTTTGGCTTATTGCCGATCGTGCAAGCTGCCAATATTCGCCCTTTGAATGTGATCCGTGAGATGCCGGAACGTTGGGGAGCTGGTAGTATATTTCTGACACTAGGCCTGCTGTTGTTACTCACTGTACTGTTCTGTACGCTGGCGATTGTTATCCTCAACAACGATATTGTGCTAGGAGTGACCTCTGTCTATAGCACCTTCATTTTCTTGGGCCTATTGAGCCTCTTCTTTGGACTGGTTATATTCCTTATGAGTAAACTACCAGTTCCTGAACATCTCACAATTGGCTCCATAGTCCTTGTGCTGGTAATGGTAGCGGTGTCACTGCTGATCATGCGAGTTCTGCCCGCTTTCGGCATGCTACTGTTAATCTTCCCATTGTTAGGCATTATAGTTATGTTAGCACCACGAACGTGGAAGGCTAATGCGAAGATGGCGCTACGCAACCTGAATCGCCAGCGTGCACGAACAACGACGACGCTGCTAGCACTATTCGTAGGTATTTTCACGATTGGCTTGATATTGATTCTGGGCCAGAACTTGCATGAGCAGGTCAATAGCGCAATTGCCAATATGCTAAGCTATAACGCTTTCACAGTTACCTCGAATGATGATACAACAAAGCTGCAAAATAAGATCAAATCGGTCCCCGGTTTGCAGGCTTATCAGCGTCACACTCTGGCTTCAACGGCTCCGGTCGCTATCAATGATAAGCCCATTCAGGATCTCCTGCCCACAGGCGACAATGCACAACCATCGCCCGGGTCGCTGGGCCGTGGTGGGGCACTGTATTTCCTGAGCGGGATTGAAGGATACGATGTTGGGAAAAAACAGTTGCCGACCAGCGATACACTGAGCATTGTCAAAGGTCGCAACCTGCAATCCACTGATGCTGGCACAGATAATGTGCTGATCGCCAATCAGCTTGCTGACATGGGTCCCCTCCACCTCAAGGTAGGAGATATGGTGATGCTTAGTAGTATCGACAGTGCAAATACGAGGCTTGTCCATATCGTTGGTATCTACAGCTTGATAGGATTTGGCAGCGGCCTGTATCCGGTGCTGGGAACAAGCAATACAGCCACAGCCTTAGCTCCCGCAGATGTCAATCAGGCCGTCTTCTATATGAAGATCTCACCGGACAAACTCAGCAGTGCAGTGGATACGCTTGGTCGAATAGTGCCGAATGCCTTTACCCTGAATCTGGCGAATATCAGTGACATCATCGATCAAATGCTTAACGATATCCTATTGACACTGACAACGATTGCCTCACTCTCGCTGATAGCTGGTGTGATTATTATTGCTAACGCTGTAGCTCTGGCAATGCTGGAACGCCGTCGCGAACTGGGTATTCTCAAATCGGTCGGGTATACGAGCCAAAATATTCTTGGTGAAGTCTTGCTAGAGAACGGTCTGGTCGGTGGTACTGGTGCAATGATGGCCATGCTGCTGGTATCATTGGTGATTTTCTTGCTCGGCAGGTTTGTCTTTAAAGCTGTGAGCCTTGCCGTGGCTCCTTCTACTGCTATTGCGATGGTTGTTGGCGCTATACTACTGGCAATGCTTACCGCTGCACTGGTAGCCTGGCAAGCTGTACGTGTACGCCCACTGGAGGTGCTGCGTTACGAGTAGGAGCGAGCTGACGGGTGAATACCAACGGACGCGATACCCAAAGGGCACACGGTAAATCGGGTCCCTACACTCGGGCAATGAATTGCTGGATGGGCCCGACTCATTATGCTCCATTATATAGCAAGCAAAAGGAGAGGAATTTCCATTTCTTCAGGGGTTAGTCCGCCGTGATGACCAAGGAAGTGCATGGAAAACTTCCCTTCTTCATACCACCATACCGTCTCATGCTTGTAGGGGAGGATCACTACATTGCCCACACGCTGCAGGAAGGTAGGTGATGGCTCTTGCAGGCCAAAAAACTGTTGTGCCAGCAGATCGCGGGTCAGGTAGACCTCTGCCCTGTCTGCCAAACGCTCTCGCAGCTCGGCCACTAGCATATCTGTGTGCTCTTCAGCAACATGCAAAAACATATCGCGTGGCGAACCAGCTGGCACAAGTGGACCACCTCGCTTATTTGTTTTCAGATACTGGGCGATCTTCGGCATCTTCTTATTGAGATAATAGGTATTACGTGCATCTACTTCGATCTGGCCATGATCAGCGGTGATCATCAACAGTGTCTTTGCTGTTTTTCCTCGTACACTCTGATAAAAAACTTGTTCTAACAGAGTGAAGAAAATCTCAATGGCTTCCTGGGACTGCCGCGAAGAAGGGCCATGGTTATGACAAGCAGTATCAAAGCGATCAAAGTACAGAAAGTAGTAGGTCGGCGAGGTTGTTCTGGTCGTGACTAATTCAGCCAGCTGGGTGAGAGCATCCTGCAATGTCTTGTAGGGATGGACGCTGGCCCCGCGAAAGACGATGTCGGAGTAGGTGGAAGGGGTATAGGCATTATATTGGAGAATATGCGAGCTGGCTCCTTGAACCTGTAATGCTTGGTAAAACGTCTGGCTGGGAAAGAATTGCTCTGATGCAATGGCAGAACGTTTGATGGTATCACGAGCCATCTTATCGCCTGCGTATGAGAAGAGTAGCGGCGAAATAATCTCATCGACCAGCGGCTCATAATAATTCCACTCGTAGACACCACTCTGCCCAACATCCAGCCCTGTGTGCATACAAGTAACATGCGCGGCAGTTGTTGAGGGAAACTGTGAAGTCAACTTAGAGACTATGCCCTCTGTATTGATGGTCTTGAGAAAGCTACATCTTTCCGCATAGCGTTCCAAGAAGCGCCAGCCGAAGGCATCGACAAAGCAAAAGATGACCTTATCATATCTAGTAGGCAAACTGCCAAAGACATCGCCTGGGAGCATACGACCTTCTTGCCCGGTCAGGAGGAATTCAATAGTTGAAGGGAGATTAGAGAAGCAATATGAGTCGTAACAGGGCTTGACAAAGCGCTGGGAGAACTTTGCGCTATTGACCGCTTTCAGCGAAAGCGCATTGAGCATAACTATTCCTACTTCCTAG
>DASYAN010000215.1:0-3421 GCA_036501345.1 Ktedonobacteraceae bacterium | reverse complement strand
ATCTTTCGAGCAACTTCTGATCAGTCACATTATTATCTCTTTGAGGTTGCTCCTGGAGATCATGATCACTACGCCTTTTTGCGCTACGATCAACAGTGGACCATAATTGCAGATGGTACTGCGTCCTCTCTTGTGGCTGGGTTGAAGAAAAAAAATGTAGTGACCATTGAGGCGCATGGGAATACCTTTTCATTTGAGGTCAACGGCAAATCTATTGCGCAGCCTATCTCTGACCCTGCAAAATTATCTCTCTCTTCCGGCCTAATTGGTTTGTATGTGGAGGATCAAGGGGCTGAAGTTGCTTTCTCACGGCTGTATGTGTATAATGATGTGGACCCTCTGCTTTCGGGTAAGAACTTGCAGCAACCCGAAAGGTCGCTATCAGGAACCCCATAGCTTTTGCTCACTACAGAAAACCCTCAGCCTTGCGCAGTAGAAAAGCAGAAAAAGAGCCTCTTGACAGCTCATTTGAGATAGGAATATACTTCTCAAAGCAGGAGAATGAGGAGGCTCGAATGGTAGTGATAGCAACAAAAACGATCAAGTGAGCCGACCACCATTTAATGTGGCTCTACCCCATGTGGTAACTAAGAACAGGAAACAGAGGAGGCATGGCGCTTCTCCCAATCCCGTTAATGGGATGGGTGTGCACGCCACGAATGATTGATGACCTATGTAATTACCCAGCCTTGTATCGGCGTTAAAGATGCATCTTGTGTAGATGTTTGTCCCGTTGATTGCATTCATCCCTCGGCCAATGAGGATGGATTTGAAGATGCTGAACAGCTCTATATCAATCCCGATGAGTGTATTGATTGTGGGGCTTGTGAGCCTGCCTGTCCCGTAACTGCTATCTTTGAAGAGTCAGCAGTGCCCGACGAGTGGAAGAGTTTTATTAAAATCAACGCCGATTTTTTTAGATAGTAATCGTACGTGCACTGGACAAACATTTCAGGCTGAAGATATCTTGTTGGTCTTGCAGGGGTAAGCATATATACTGGAAAGATATAGACTTGCCCCAAATAATACCAGAAGATTTTTGTTTCTCCTTGTACTGTGATAGAATATATGTGCTACATATGTGGTGCTGTACTTCTTTTCTAATCTAATGGAGCGTACCTCTATGCCAATATCCCGACGAAGACGTGCTAACCCACCTGAACAGCCAGAAAATAACAACCATCAGGCTGATCAGCTAGAAAACGCTACGGAAGCATTTAGCACCGAGCAACCTGCTGAGTCCTCTCAAGGTGCCGAGAAGCAAGGGCAGCATCAGGTTGTACAAAATCAATCTGGTCAGCCTACTCCTGGTGTTACACCGCAAGCTTCTTTCCATTCCTTTGCTCCCGGCCAGTCGTCGCCAGCATCATCCACAATACCTGGTTCTCAGTCATCTCAGGTGCCCCCATTCTCGCCAGTATCTCAGGGGCCATCGGTAAATCAGATACCTCAAACTCCTGTGGTGAATGGGGATCGGATAGAGCGGCAAGGGCAAGATTATACATCCGCAGCTGCATCTATATCAGGCCTTGAGGGTGGGCGTCGTACGGCTCGTGGAGAACTTTTCCGTCGTCCGCCGCAGCAACCTGTAGCGCAACCTGTGGCAGCATCTGTAGGATCGGCTTCATTGCAGGCACCTGTGCGTGAGATTAGTTTGCCTCTAGGCAATCTGCTTCATCTTGCCTACAATCCTGGATATACTGGTTCTGATGAGGCACGTACAGCCTTACTTGAACACTTAGAGCGGGAAAGTAAAGCAGGTGGACGAGCTCGCTGTTGGAGTTGTGGCTCCCTTGGTATTGTGTATGACCGCTGGGACATTCGTAGCAAGGCCTTTAACGAAGTCGGTATCGCATTTTGTGAGATTTGTGGTGTATGGAGTGTCATGTGATCTGATCAGTAGGTTACATGATGCGAATCTCCCGTGCTCTATGGTATAGTGAGGAGGATCTGGCATGACACTAGGCCAAGCTCAATCTACCCCTTTTAACTGTCCTCGCTGTGGGAGTCCCATGTTTAAGCCTGCAGGCAGCACTTTTTACTGGCACGCGGAGAATAATCATCCTCCCTGCAATATTACCAACATTGCTGAGGCAGACAGCTCTGAAAATTTGGTGTCTGCTAGTGCCAGCCATGAAACCGAATCCCGCAAGGGTAGGAGTAACCGTTCGAGCTAGTGCTCTGACAGCATAAAATTGACAAGGAAATCAGGTTCTTACGAAAGCAAATCATCTGTCAAAATAGCGTTGACGAAGCACTAGCGCAACCGGGTCCTTTGTATGAAGAGTTGTCTATGCGCCTCACCTCAACGCATTTTTGCCGTTGCTTTCCAGTATTGTAACCAGTTCCTACCATTTTGCGTATATTATGTGGATAAAACTGCTCTTGCTAGTGCAAGAAAAGAATTGCGTACTATTACTGATTCTACGACCGTGAGGTTCACTATGTACAGTCCGAGAAATACTAGCGCCTTTGGTAGAAGGGGTTCCCGGTCTCAATATCAATTCCAGGCTGCATCCAGTTATGATGCCAAGCAGGCTAGTGGGCTTGTTAGCAAGGTAATGGGCTTGTTGTCCTTCTCTTTCCTTTTTGCGACGCTCGGAGCCTTCGTAGGTTCTGCTCTGCTACCATTAACATTGGGAGGGACATGGATTCTGTTCATCGTTGGTATCATTGTCCTGTTTGCCCTGCAAGCACTAATTCGGAAGCCGGGAATTAACCTATTCTTGCTCTATCTATTTACATTCATAGAGGGTATGGCCATTGGCCCACTTCTCGGCCTCTACTTTTATGCTGGGTTAGGGTCAATCGTGACAGAGGCTTTTTTGATCACTACTGTAACTTCGCTAGTGCTAGGGCTGTATGCTTGGGTAGCAAAGACCGACTTCTCACACATGCGAGATTTTCTCTTTGTCGGGCTGATCCTGATAATTGTTGCTAGCTTGATTAACATCATTTTCGCTAGCGGAATCCTGCAACTGGTGATCTGCGTGGCCGGTATAGGCATTTTCTGTGGCTTGATTCTCTATGACGTACAGAAGGCAAAATATCTGGCTAATACTCTGCCCAATGCCATTGGATTAACGGTTTCTCTCTTCTTAGACGTGCTAAATCTGTTCATGTTTATCCTGGAACTGCTAACGATTCTGCAAGGTGGTGGTGGTCGTCGCAGATAGCAGGGAGAGGGCCGCTTTTCGGTGAATTGGATAGCATCATACTGTTTGGTGAGTACAGTGCGGAATAAAGCAGTCTAATGCCTTGTTTTGATCACTAGTAAGGTCTATTTCGTATCGGCCTTCTTTGTAGGAAAGATACAAAGCCATTTTCATTGGAAAGTGAGTTAAAAGATAATGAATACACAACACGCCAATTTGTTTCACGTTGGTGATGAGGATTTTGATGCCAAAGTAGCCAAGTCCGA
>DASYAN010000214.1:0-7224 GCA_036501345.1 Ktedonobacteraceae bacterium | reverse complement strand
TGCTATCTAGGTTTGACGACGAGCACTTTACTGGCGCGAAAAGGTGCGGAGGGCATAGGTTACTTGTTGCTCTAATGTCATAGATTGATCTTGTGGGATCTTGGCAAGTGCGGCTTGTGCTTCAGCGGTAGAAAATCCCAGTCCTATCAAAGCCTCTAGCACTTCTGCCTGTATTTTGCCTGTTGGAGACGCGCCGGGTGCACCACTGATGGCCGCCAGCGAGGGCAGCTTCCCTTTTAACTCTAAGATAAGATGAGCGGCAAGTTTCTTGCCAACGCCTCGAGCTAATCCCAGACGTTGCTGGTCTTCATCTGCAACAGCTTTATAGAGTGCTACTGCATCCATCACAGACAGTAATGACAATGCTACTTTGGGGCCAACTCCGCTGATGGCAATCAACTGTTCGAATGCATCGCGGTCTGCCTCTGTCCAGAAGCCATAGAGTGCTATCCCATCCTCGCGCATATGAAAATGAGTATAGAGCGAAACCTGTATGCCGGGTTCGGTTAATCGATTCAGAGTCGAAGATGGAGCGAAGACTTGTATACCAAAACCTCCGACTCGAATAATTGCGTGATCGACTCGGCTAGCCTCAAGTATCCCATGAATGCTTGTAATCATCAGCCACGGACCATACCTCTTCTAGTTACTATTTGCAGTAACGACTGCTCTGACACGCAGGTAACTCTTTACCTTTTAAATAGGATAAGTGGAAATTGGTTTGCTTTCAGTGTCAATCGGCTTTCAATTCAATTGTATGGTAGAAGGTCCTGTGCATAGGAGGCCGTATGCAAATGGCAGATGGCTATAGCGGCTGCATCGGCTGCATCATCAGGTTGTGGAATTGCTGAAAGCTTGAGCAAAATACGCACCATCTCCCCTACTTGATTTTTATCAGCTCCTCCGTAGCCAGTTACTGCTTGCTTGACTTGCTTGGGTGTGTACTCGCCTATTGAGAGACCGTTGCTTGCCAATGCAAGCATAGCAACGCCTCGAGCCTGTCCAACTGTCATGGCTGTCCGTGCATTTTTGGCGAAAAACAACTCTTCCATGGCTGCTTCCTGTGGCTTGTGTCTAGCAATGATCGTGGTTAGCTCTTTATAGATACGCACCAAGCGTTCTGCGAGTGGCATCTTGGCAGGAGTGCGGATCACGTCGCATGCCAACAAACTCAGCTCACTTCCTTGTGCCATTACTATGGCATAGCCAACAATTGCTGTGCCTGGATCAATCCCTAAGGCAACGCGGGTGCCAGGAGGAGTTGGGATTTTACTGTTGCGATTCATAAGCTCCACCTCCCTGGCACCCGAAACTTATGCATTATAAGATGCTGCAAATTCTTCTGGGAAGTCGGCATTGGTATACACATTCTGGACGTCGTCCAGGTCCTCGAGTTTTTCGATTAGGCGAATGGCCTGGTGTGCTACTTTTTCATCAGCCAACTCAACTTTGGTCTTGGGGGCCATAATGCTTTCCGACTTCAACACGTTATATTTCTTGGCTTCTAATGCCTTGCGTACTTTTTCCACATCTGCTGGGTCAGTATATACCGTCAATATCTCGTCGCCGGGGTTTGCTGGTTCGACATCATCGGCTCCAAAATCAATGACTTCCAAAGAAAGTTCATCGGGATCATGTTTTTGCAGTTCGACTTCAATAATACCCTTGGCTTCAAAGAGCCAGTTGACGCAACCCGTTTCTCCCATGTTTCCAGCATTACGGTTAAATGCGTTGCGAACTTCTGCAACAGTGCGGTTACGATTCTCTGTCAGTGTCTGAACGAGAATCGCAGTGCCACCTGGACCATAACCTTCGTAGGTAATCTCTTCCAGGTTGTTGCCTTCTGCACCCCCTAGCGTGCGCTTGATGGTGCGCTCGATGTTTTCTAAAGGCATATTGGCATCACGTGCGCGTTGTACTGCCATGCGCAAGCGAAAGTTTGTGTTGGGATCTCCGCTGCCACCTTCGCGTACAGCGACCACGATTTCGCGGCCAAGTTGGGTGAAAAGTTGTCCTCGGCGTGCATCATTGACACCCTTTGATCGGCGAATCTGTGCCCACTTTGAATGTCCTGACATATTTGTACTCTCCTAGTCTTTGCTAACAGGTCTATAGAAATATGGCATACGTTGACATTTATTCTCTGAAAGTCATTGTCGAGCCTATTTTAACACGAACAGATGGAAAGCGTCGAGATGGTCTCTGCTTGTCTTCTCACACTTTTCTCTGAAATGCAGTGATAGCCTCTTGCAATCATCCGACGTGTACGCTATGCTTGCTCGTAGTGTACAACATAGCGGCGTGTATAACGTAGTTATTATATCGCTTCTGTTAGGAAGAGGTGGCGTATCGAGGAGAGGAAGACAAAGCCGCCAAAAAAGGTGGCTGGTCATGGACTTGGCCGAACTGGTGAACGCTTGGCTGCTGAAGAGCTAATTCGGGGTGGTTATCGCATCCTGGAGCGCAATTTTTTCTGTCGTTACGGGGAGATCGATCTTATTGCTGAAGACAAGGACGATCTGGTTTTTGTGGAAGTCAAAACCCGCCGTGGGGATGCCTATGGTTTGCCCGAAGAGGCGGTGACAGTGCGCAAGCAGCACAAATTGGTCCAGACGGCCGCTTTCTATCTTGATCTTCATGGTTGCGCTGACCGATCATGGCGTATTGATGTTGTCGCGGTACAGTTGAGTACTAGCGGGAAGTTGCAGGAGATCCGTATCTATCAGCACGCTATTACCGAAGAATAATATCCGAGCATTTTGGTATATCTCTCGGCTGAGAGCAGGTGTTTTTTAGGCACCACATAAAAATTGGGAGGCAGAAAGTATGAGCGAGTTTTTAGAATCTGCAAAGAACTTTGTGAACTCAGCCGTGAGTCGCACAGGCTGGGAGGCTCAGAAGCAATTGCGTGTTCGCAATAAGCAGAGTGAAGTTGATAAACTCTTGGAGCAGCGACAACAGTTATTAGGGGACTTGAGCCAGGTGGCAATGACCCTCTATCGACAAGGCACACTCTCCGATCCGCAACTCTCGCGCGTGTGTGCAAGCATTTTTGAACTGGATCACGATCTAAAGACGCGTGAAACTCAATTGCAAGAGATCAAAAATGAGCCTTATCCGATGAGCCAAATGGCTCCGTCGCCGATAACAAACTATGCTCCTCCTCCCGTTTCTCCGTCGTCTCCACCTACTTCGCAGGATAATTCGCAAAGTGGAGCACAGGGGTCGGCAACACAGAAGTGCCCACAATGTGGCAATCCTCTTCGATCCAATGCTCTCTATTGCCGAAGCTGTGGTGCGAAACTTCGTTAGAGAGAATTGGCTACAGATATGCTATAATGGGTATCGCCTAATTATTGGCTCTGGTGGATGTGCCATAGAGATCTTGCTTTTGTCACATTTTTAGCGGGGACAGGAAATGAAGTCTCCTGAGAAATATCAGGAACACAACGGTACTAGAAAGTAATATAGTGGCTAGGTACTTACAAGAAGAATCAACCTGTACTCTGGATATTATCAGTTATAGCTCTGACCAGACGCAGCGTTTAGGTATACGCCTGGGTGAACTGCTGAGTGGCGGTGAGTTGATACTGCTCAATGGTCAGCTTGGTTCAGGTAAGACTACCTTTACTCAGGGGTTGGCAAAAGGCTTGCGTATTACAGATGTAGTCAGTAGCCCGACGTTTACGCTCCTCAAAGAGTACAGAAGTCAATCCCAGCCTGTTTCTAATGAGACTAATACGGCTGAGATCGTTGCTATGCGACCAAGCTGTGCACAATCCGAAGTGCGTGCTCTCTATCATTTTGATCTGTACCGACTAGATGATCCTGATGAGATTGTTGATCTGGGATTTGAGGATTATTTTTGTAATCCTAATCCAGGTTCTGGTGTCTGTGTCGTTGAATGGGCAGACAGAGCTGATACGCTCTGGCCTGCTGAACGGCTCTCTATTGGTTTGGATGCGCTGGATGAAGAAAAACGCAGTCTGTTATTGGTGGCAACGGGTGGACACTATTGTGAATTACTGCGGCAGCTCTCAGAAGAAAACATATGATGCGATTATTAGCACTTGATACTTCTACTCGTTATTCTAGTATTGCTCTGTGCTCAGAAGACGAGGTATATGGTGAATATACTTGGTCCAGTGCAAATAACCACAGCGTGGAATTACTGGAGTATACTCGACGCTTGTTAACCGACTGTCAGATGACGTCGCATCAACTGGATGCTATCGCTGTGGCAACTGGCCCAGGCTCTTTTAATGGCGTACGTGTTGCTCTGGCTACCGCAAAAACATTGGCATTTGCTTTGCAAAAATCCCTCGTGGGTGTGAGTACTCTGGATATTATTGCGGTTCAGCAGCAGCACATACATGGTCCTGTTTGTGCTGTATTGGAAGCTGGCCGTTCTGAACTTTATGCGGCCTGTTATGTATTCGAAGAGCCAGCTAATGCAGATAGTGATAGAGTCTATCGTATGAGACGGCTTGGCGACTATACTTTAGGTTCTCCCCAACGCTTAGCCGCTTATTTACAAGAGCATAGGGGGAGCTGGTTAACAGTACTTGGTGAGGAGGGATATCCACCGTTGCTAATTTGTGGCGAGATAAGTGCGGCTTCATGTCAGGCTCTGTCTTCCTGCTTGCCGGATCATTGTCTCTTTATTGGGAAATTAGAAGCCCCACGGCGTGCTTCTGCACTGGCTTCACTGGCTTTGCAACGCTTGCGAGATAATCAGGTAGATGATCCCCTTGTACTCGAACCACTCTATTTACGACGTCCATCAATTACGAAGAGCACACGGAAGCAGCCGCTTCTTGGTGCTACTCAGTAATCTTATCGGTTAGTATATGACAGAAAGGGAAGAAGGTGCGCTACGTCATTGAGAGTATGACAATGCCGGACGTGCCTCGCGTAATCGAGATCGAGCGCTTGGCTTACCCATCGACATGGCCTGCTAGTGCCTATCGTAAGGAACTCCAAGATAACCGCTGGGCGCACTACATCGTTTTACGTGATAGACATCTCTTGGAAGAACATGCAGTTATGGCGCAGGAGCCACAACAGGAGCCAGAGAAGCCGCGAAGAAATCGCCTCTTTCCGCTGTCACTCCTGCCAAGCCGTTCTGGAGTGACAATTCCATCGCAGGATGTTACTTCAATAATCGGCTTTGCTGGTCTATGGCTGATGGTTGATGAAGCTCACATCACGACAATTGCCATGCATCCTGACCATCGCCGTCGTGGTTTGGGGGAGTTTTTGCTGATGAGTTTGATGGATATCGCTTACTCGATCAGTGCCAAGTGGGTGACACTCGAAGTTCGGGTATCCAACTCTACTGCGCAGAATCTCTATCACAAGTATGGTTTCCGCGAGGCTGGTGTACGCCGCCGTTACTATAGTGATAACCAAGAGGATGCACTGATTATGTGGACTGATGAGATCAATTCCCCCAACTATAGGCAAATGTACCTGGGATTGAAAGCCACATTGCTAGAAAAACTCGAAACCTTATAATCTTTATCATGTATCTAGGCAATTTATACCCAAAGGGCCACAGTTGCCTGAAATGTAGAGACCCAATTTACCGTGTGCCCTTTGGGTATCGCGTCCGTGGGAGAGGGGTGGTATGGGTGGTATGAGTAGTTCAACCAGAAAGCGATATTATGCTTATACTTGGTATCGAAAGTTCATGCGATGAGACAGGGGCATCGATCGTCAAGGACGGTCGTTACTTGCTCTCGAACGTTGTGGCTTCGCAGATTGAAATCCATAATCGTTATGGTGGTGTGGTACCGGAGGTGGCATCACGCCAGCAACTTGCTGCTATCTTGCCTGTAATTGAAATGGCGATGGAACAGGCTTCCTGTTCATGGAATGATATTGATGCTATTGCTGCTACCTATGGTCCGGGGCTTGCAGGCTCATTGTTGGTTGGCCTCACAGTGGGCAAGACCTTAGCACTTGCTTGCGATCGTCCTTTCTTGGGTGTGAATCATCTAGAGGCGCATATCTATGCCAATTGGTTGCGTAAAGGGGTTGTTCCACCGCAGGACGCGCTAGCCCACTGGAAGTATCAAGACGGCGATCCTCTTTTCCCCTTAATCTGTTTGGTCATTTCAGGAGCCCACAGTGAGCTTGTCCTTGTGCATGATCATGGACACTATGAACTGCTTGGTCGTACACGCGATGATGCTGCTGGTGAGGCTTTTGATAAAGTAGCGCGTATTCTTGGACTCGACTATCCTGGCGGTCCTGCCATTCAGAAGATTGCTCAGCAGGCTGAAGAAGTGTTGATGCAACAGCAAAAGCCTATAACTCTGGCCCGCAAGGCATATCAGCTACCGCGTGCTTGGTTGCGTAGTACATATGATTTCAGTTTCAGTGGACTGAAAACGGCGATGCTTCATCTCGCTGAAGGTATTGCCTCCAATCAGCAAACCGCTGGTGCTGAAAATGATAGTAAGCCATCTAGCCACCCTACCCGCTATACTCGTATGGGAGAGCGAGCTGCTCAACAGGGAGTACCTGATGTTGCCTGGCTTGCTGCCAGTTTCCAGGAGGCCGTGGTAGATGTTCTAGCTGTAAAAACCCGCCTTGCAGCTCAGGAATACGGGGTGAAGCAGGTCATCCTAGCTGGAGGGGTAGCGGCTAATACTAGTTTACGTCAACGTATGCTCCAAGAATTGCAACCGTTGGGTGTGCATCTAAGCTATCCACCAATTGAGTTTTGTACTGATAATGCGGCAATGATTGGCAGTGCAGCCTTTTTCCATCTATGTCTTGGCGAGCAACATGGGCTCGATCTAGACGTTCAACCTGGATTAAGTTTGCCCTTCAAGAGATGAGGAAGATATGTCAAAGCAGAAAACATATGCTCTAGGAATCGACCTGGGAGGTACCAAAACTCTTGCTGCTGTGGTTGATATCGTATCTGGAGAAGTAGTTGCTTCGGTGCGTAAACGTACGCGGGCTGAGCGGGGTCAGGATTTCGTTTCTCGAAGAATTCTCGAATTGGCAACTGCGGCGGTTAGTGCTGCGAAATTGGCAGATGACGATATAGTGGCCGTAGGTGTGGGGGCAGCGGGGCAGATAGATCGTAAAGCCGGTGTTTTGCTCCATTCTCCTAATATGCCATTGCGTGATCTGCCTTTGGGACAGCTTCTCGGCAAACAATTTAACAGACCAGTCATGGTTGGTAATGATGTTGAGGTTGCTGCTATG
>DASYAN010000213.1:0-12092 GCA_036501345.1 Ktedonobacteraceae bacterium | reverse complement strand
TGCTGCCCAGATGCTGGAATTTCGCAAGCCACTTCGACCCGGTATCGGTGTACAGAAGGCCTATGAACTCGTGCGTGCCCATGTTCCCATGCTCAATCAAGATCGTGTACTGGCAGGGGACATTGCAATCCTGACCAAAGCGGTCAAGGAAGCAATGTTCGCAACTATTCCTACTTGATCCTTCTTCAATTGCGCATTCTTAATATGAGGAAGCCACGAGTTCCTTCTCTACCATTGGAGTGTACCTTGGTAAGCAATGGGTCCCTCATTGGGTCTCATTAACCAGTCCTTCAAGTGTGCCAATTTCAGCCTTCATCTTGATGGCGACCAAAACGAGGAACAGAAGTATAGTTGTGAGAATGGTAAAGAGTGCCACTGTTAGCAAGATCATTATGCTCAGAGCTGAAGATTCTACTTTAGGCATCTGAGATCTTGTAAAGAATGTGATATGGGCCAGGATAACAATGGCAGTGATGATACTGTCAACTGTACTCATCCAAAAGCCTGCTATTCCCGCTGTGAGCACTTTTTCTGTTCGTTGCGCGACACGATGACCTATGATGAGGAAACAGTTCGCCGACAAATGAAACTGATTCCTCTGTTTAGATCTAACCTAGATCAGCGCATAATCTCTCCACCGTTGACCAGGATAGTTTGACCAGTAATGAAAGATGCTGTCGGCGAAGCCAGAAAGAGCGCCGTATTCAGAATGTCTTCAGCAGTTCCCCAGCGTTGCATAGGGATTTCTTGTATGACTTTCTGATGTGTCGTTTCTGACAAGCCCTGTGACCATTCGTTCTCGATGCGACCAGGAGCAATACAGTTCACCCGTATACACGGAGCAAACTCGCAGGCCAGACAGCGTGTAAGGGACATGATTGCTCCTTTACTAATGGCATACATCTGATTAGGTAGGCCTGGTGCTCCATCCACGGCACGATCCCAGCCAGTTGTCAGAATACAACCGCCTGCTCGCATATATGGTTCCACTTCGCGACAACAGCGCCAGGTACCCATGATATCGACTCCCACCATTCGTTCAAAGACCTCTATTTCACTCATCCCTTTTGTTTCTGCACTATTCGCACTAGCCCCGGCATTGTTAATCCAGACATCGATCAGACCTAGCACCGCATGAGCTTCTGCGACCAGACGTGCAACCTCTTCAGGCTTGCGGAGATCTGCCTGTACGAGAAAGGCATTTCCTCCTTGAGCCTTGATTTGCGCAATAACTTCTTCGGCACCTTGGCTCGAGTGCGCGTAGTGGACCAGGACCGTTGCACCTTGAGCGGCAAAGCCCAATGCGAGTGTACGTCCAATACCACGACCTGCTCCGGTGACGACGACTGTTTTCCCCTGGAACATGGGAATGGCTCTCCTTCCTGAATGTTTCACGTGAAACATCATACATACATGAGCTTGGCTAACCCTCACAATCTGTTTTCTTGTGAGCTCTTCAGTTGTATGTTACACTGTTACTATCAGGCTTGACAGAGAAGGCAGTGCCGCTTTTTTCTCTACTATGTACTAGGGAGTTCAATGAAGAATGTACCACAACACTTTTGGGGATTCTTCCCCCGCACCCACAACCTTGTTAGATACTCAGCGTGCAATGCTCCGCCAACTTCGTAGTGCTATCCTACAACGCTATCGCCCTCATCTTCAAGAGGGTGCTGGTCCTATTCGTGTCATGGCTCGCATTGTGTCCGAACTAGAACAGGAGTGCCGCAAGCGCAATATAGAGGAAGAGGTTATTCGTTCGGAGATTATGAATCGTACTATTGGTGATGTGAACTTGCGACTGGTCACCGAGTACGAGGGAGAGATGGGCGGCCCAGGTGATTACCGCCGCCTTGCGGATGAAATGGGAGTTGCCCTTCCCAATGAGCAACTATGCAATTATATTGCAACCGGGGAGACCTACCTCTGGCTGCGTGCGCAGATGATGGAATGCGAGCGTCTGTTACTAGCGAACCGCTACGATCCTCGCATGTATGACATTTATGGTACTGGTAATCCACTCCTGCGTTCATGGCTGGCCTGTGAGATGCAACAATGGGGCATTAGTGTGCAGGTTGAACAGGTATACCTGGGCCTGGGAGCCATGGATAGTATTGATAAGGTTCTACGCGGCCTGATGCATATCTATCGTGCACAGGGTATCGCTGACGTAGCTGTACTCTTCCCCGAACCAGGCTTTCTTGTGCCGGAATGGCAGGCCAGATCCTACGGCTATCGTATACACAGTTACCCGACATTGCCCGAGCACCGTTTTAAATTGACTGGAGAACAACTCGATCAGATTCTGCAAGCGAATCCTGATATCCGCATCATCTATCTCATGGTTACAAACAATCCAACCACGTTTGCCTACACTCCCGATGAATTGAATGCCATCCATGCCGTCCTGGAGAAATATCGTTCCAGTGGGCGTACCATCCACACCCTGGCGGACCTTGCTTACATAGGTACTGGCAAGCCGGAAGAGGACCGTGCCCGCATGGCGACCTTTACACCGCCGGACATTGTGCAACAGACAATTTTTGTCTGCAGTTTCTCCAAAACTCACTCTCTGACGGGCGAACGTTTTGGCTGGGTTACCTGTGGCGATCCTCATATTGCCTCCGAGATTGCTGTATGCTGGGCCAATAGCATGGCTTCTCTCCCCGGTGAGTGGCAACTACGTTTTATGGCTTACTATCGCTTGTTGCAAGAACGTCCATGGCTGGCTGAAAAGATGCGTGCCTTTTATCGTTTCCGCCGTACACGACTGATTGAACAATTGCGCCAGCTCAACGAGACAACTCATCTCTTTGCTGAGATTTACATTGACGATGATGCCACTGTCTATAATTGGAGCAAGCTGCAGGCAGGCGAAGATGCCCTCTCTGTGTTTGAGCAAATCGGTATCGCAGGTGTCCCTGGTTCAGGGTTTGGCTACAGTGACGACTATATTCGCTTTTCGGTTGGTGTGATTCCTATCCCATAGCAACGTTTCACGTGAAACACTGCTATGGGTATACACTCATCCAATCGTCCATGCTCGTGCATCCTGATAGGTGACTGTGGTTGCGTCGTTGTTCGCCTCAGCAATGAGACCGATGTAGCCTGTGCTATAGGCACCATCACTGGCACTATCAATTTTCTGGCTGTTGACACCCAGGTCAAAGTTGCTGCCATTAGCAACAATAGCGATCGTATTCGACTGGCCTGTTCCCTGGTTGATTGCGGATGAGTTGCCACTTGTTAATGTACTGCTAGTACTGTTCGATGTATATTTATAAAAGCCATAGCTGCCATCTTGGCAGACTTGGAAGCTATAATCCATTGCATTACTACCATCATTGCGTATTATCATGCCACCACAATCTCCTTGGTTGATCGTCATCTGCACCTCAAATGCAAAGTTACTGTATTGATTGCCCTCGTTGCATAGAAAGATCTTGTTTGACGGTGCTTGACTGATCTGATACGTGCCATTAACAAATTGGCACTGGCCTCCCCAATTTGTATTTGAATTATTCTCCCATATGTTAGGCTGGCTGAGCGGGTCCACAAAGGCCAGCGGACCCGCTGGCTGATAGGGGTCTGGGTTGTCAGCAATGACTGTGGCTGTGCTGTTTGCCTGTGCAGTGGCCGCATCGCTAGTTGCCTGGGCTTGTGCAGCGGCTGTTGCATTGTCGTCATCAATACTCTGAGCCGTTGCATTATCATCGTTGATGCTTTGGGCCGTCGCTGTTGCGTTAGCGTTATTAGTCGTGATGGTGTTACTGACCGATGCAACCACTACTGCACTGCTCACAATTAGCACTAGCAGGCCCATGGCGATGAAAAGAAAGGTACGCTGCTTTAGTGGCTTGTTTCTGCTACCAGTTGTATAGTCTAGCGGTGTTGGGATCGCATCTGTGTTTGGTAACAACCGAGAAGCTGGAATGGCACTCTCCGGCGGTGGTGTAATAGGTAATGCTGATGCAGGCAGAGTAGCTTCTCGAGCTAAGACTATTGGCGAGATGGATTCGTGCTTATCAATGTAAGGCAAAGCTTCATCAGTATAGGAGGTTGAAGGTGGTTGCCTGATTAAACTGTCGCTAGCTGCTATAGTTGGTAAATCGTTCTTGCCAGCATTGATAGGGAAGGGCATGGCTTTATCTTGATCTACGCTGAGGGTTATCAGCAAGGGACCACGTGGGCCACCATTGTAGTAAAGAGCACCCAGGTCTGGCAGATGCAATATCTGTCTATGTTGAGCACCAAAAGGAATTGTCACTGTTACCTGGCGTCCGTCAGATAGGGTGATTGCTCGATATCCACCTTGCAACACCTCAGCTTTGCTAATTGCAAGCATAGTACGCTGATCGGTATAATCGAGTGCCTGCTGCAGAGCCATGGCAAAGCTCTTGATGCTGGGAAAACGCTCGTCGCTTTTCTTGGCAAGTCCACGCAGGATGACGGCATCAATGGCGGGCGAGAGGCTCGCGTTGAGTTCGCTCGGCGGTTTTGGCGATACTGTCAGGTGCTGAAACATTATCCGTTCGGATCGTCCCTGGAAGGGGAGCTGACCCACTAGTAGTTGGTAGCTCATGACGGCCAGAGCATACTGATCGCTAGCGGGTACTGCATCGCCGCTCCACTGCTCCGGTGCCATATAGGCGCTGGTACCACGTATACTGTTGCTCGCCGACGAGGTTGCCGACATGACTCTAGCAATGCCAAAGTCAACCAGAAACAGGTCTGGACGCGTGTGACGGTCGGTATTGACGCGTACCAGAAAGTTGGAGGGCTTCACGTCCTGGTGAATGACATTATGGTCATGGGCATGCTGCAAAGCCGAGGCGGCCTGCGCAATTATGTGTCTAGCATCCTGCGGAGGAAGCTGGTTGGAGCCTCGTCGAGCAAGCCAATCAATAAGAGATCCCTCTGGACGATAAGGCATCACCATATAAATAACGGAGCCAGTTATGACCAGCTCTTCACCGAAATCATGGAAGTCGAGGATGCGGGGATGGTCAAGCAAAGAGATTGCCTTCATTTCACGTTGAAAGAGTCGTTCAGCTTCCCGCAATGCTTCCGTGCTGGGATGGGGTTTTGGCTCGGTCCGTACGATTTTGACAGCAACTTGCCGTGAGATACGGGTATCTTCTGCCAGATAGACCTCGCCCATGCCGCCTTGTCCGATCAAACGAATAAGACGATAATGCCCCAGCTGTTGTCCTGCGAGTGTCATACTATCCACCCTTAAAATAGTAACTGAGGTTGTTGCCTGATTTATAAATATACTGATAGTATAACACAACCAATCGGTTTCTGCTGCTTGGGCTTGGAGGTTTCACGTGAAACGGTGCAAAAATGAATACTTACTTAATGGTCCATACCCGTGCATTCTGATAGGTGACCGTTGTCGCATTGTTGTAAGCACTGGCAACCAGACCAATACTTCCCTGACTATAGGCGCTATCACTGGCACTGCCGACTTTCTGGCCGTTGATGTACAGATCAATGTTGCTGCCATTGGCAATGACTGCAATGGTATTTGACTGGCCTACTCCCTCTTTGATTGCTAGAGGGTTGCCGCGTGTTAACGTTGTCGGGCTACTGGTGCTGTTCAAGGTATATTTATAAAAATTGTAGCTGCCATCCTGGCATACTTGGAAGAGATATAGATTCGCGTAGTTACTCTGACTTCGTATCGCCAAGCCACCACAATCTCCCTTGTTGATCGTCATCTGCACCTCAAATGCGAAGTTACTGTACTGATTGCCCTCGTAACATTGATAGAGCTTATTTGGCTGTGGTTGACTGACCTGATATCCAGCATTAGCAAACTGGCATTGGCTCCCTGAGTTCGTGTCTGAAGCTTGTCTCCATACGTTAGGTTGGTTGAGCGGGTCTTGAAGGGCTAGTGTGCCATTTGGTGGTTGATAGGGATCGGGATTGGCCGCAATAGCTGTCGCGGTACTGTTGGCAATAGCTTGCGCGGTCGCTGTTGCATTGGCACGGATAATGCTCAGAGCTGTGGCTGTTGCATTGGCACGGATAATGCTCTGGGTGGTGGCCGTTGCATTGGCATTATTGGTTGCGATGGTGTTGTTGATCGACGCAACTGCTAGTACGCTGCCGATCATCAGTAGTAGTAGAGCCACTGTGATGAAAAGGATGGTACGCTGCTTGGATGGTACGTTTCTATTGTCTGCCAAATTGCTTCGCAGTATTACTCCCGACCGTGGTGAAGCCAGAGCAAGGTTGTTTGGTCGTGGAGTAGTTCCTGACGGTGATAGTGCTGGATCGAAGAGCGTTTGGGAGGAGAATACCGATTGATTAATGTGTGGTACGGGCTTATTGATAGGAGGGGTTGAAAATGATCGTTTCTTGGCAATGGCTGGTTCGGTTGGTATATCGTTCTCGTCTGCACTAATAAGCAAAGATGTAGCATTGTTCTGATCGGTGCTCAGAGTCAGCAATAAGGGACCCCGAGGACCGCTGTCATAGTAGGGAAAGCCCTGGTCTGGCAGATGCAATACCTGTCCATGCTGAGCATCAGGGGGAATCGTTGCTGTAACTTCACGTCCGTCTGACAGTGTGACCGTTCGTCTTCCTCCTCGCAATGCTTCCGTCCTGCTAATCGTCAGCATAACGCTTTGGTCTGTATAATCGAGTGCCTGTTGTAGAGCAATGGCAAAGGCTTTGATAGTGGGAAAGCGCTCGTCACTTTCTTTGGCTAATGCACGCAGGATGACGGCATCGATAGCTGGCGAGAGGAGCGGGTTGAGTTGACTGGGCGGTTTTGGAGGCTCTGTTAGGTGCCGAAACATCATCTGTTCGGGTCGTCCCTTGAAGGGGAGTTGACTTGTTAGCAGGAGGTAGCTCATGACAGCCAAGGCATATTGATCGCTGGCTGGAGTTGCATCTCCGCTCCACTGCTCTGGTGCCATATAGGAAGTTGTGCCACGTATGCTATTGGTCGTCGTCGAGGTTGCTGACATGACTCTAGCAATGCCAAAGTCGACCAGAAATAGATCGGGACGTGTGGGATGGTCTGGATTGGTACGGACCAGGAAGTTGGAAGGTTTCACGTCCTGGTGGATAATATTATGTTCGTGGGCATGCTGCAAGGCTGAAGCAGCTTGAGCAATCATATGCCCAGCATCCTGCAGGGGAAGCTGGTGATCACCACGTCGAACGAGCCAAGTGAGGAGGGATCCCTCTGGACGATAAGGCATCACCATATAAATGATGGACCCGTTTGTCGATGGTTCTTCGCCGAAGTCATAGAAGCTGAGAATATGGGGATGATCGAGCTGAGAGATAGCCTTCATCTCACGTTGAAAGAGCCGCTCCGCTTGCTGCAATGCTTTGGAGTCAGGATAGGAATTGTGTTCGTTGCGTACAACTTTGATCGCGACTTGGCGTGGCATACGGATATCTTCAGCCAAATAGACCTCACCCATGCCGCCTTGTTTGATCAGACGAGTAAGACGATAATGTCCCAGTTGCTGCCCTGCGAGTGTCATACTATCACCTTCGATTGTAGTTGCTCAAGTACCGATCAGGCTGCTTCAACGCGATTTATCGCCAATCGTAGGGGCCCAATTCACCGTGTGCCCCCGTGTGCCCTTTGGGTATTTGGGTATTGCGTCCGCTATCTCCCGCTCAGTTTATACTGATAGTATAACATGCATAGAGCTGACGTTTCACGTGAAGCACGCTCATCCAATTGTCCACACCCGCACGTCCTGATAGGTGACCATCGTTGCATTGTCCGGAGCATCGGCAAACAGACCAATTCCTCCCCGACTATAGGTGCTATCGCTGGCACTGTCGATTTTCTGGTGGTTGACATACAGATCAAAGTTGCTGCCATTAGCGACAATTGCAATCACATTCAACTGACCTGTTCCCTGTTTGATTACCGCAGAGCTGCCACTCTTTAGCATTATTGCATTACTAGCACTATTTGACACATATTTAGCAAAGCTGTAGGAACCATTCTGGCATACTCGGAAGAAGTACATAGTCGTGTGATCACTGTTGCCCCGTATCGTCAAGCCACCACAATCTCCCTGGTTGATCATCATCTTCACTTCAGCAGCGAAGTTGCTATACTGAGAAGTATCCTCGCTACATATAAAATTCTCATGTAGCTGTGATTGACTGATCTGATATGTGCCATTAGCAAACTGGCACTGCCCTCCCCAGCTTGTATTTGAGAGTTCCTTCCATGCTTGAGGTTGGCTGAGTGGGTCCGTAAGTGCCAATGTGCTCAATGATTGATAAGGGTCGAGATTGAGATTGGCTGTAATAGCTGTTGCGGTAGCATTATTTGCTTGTATAGCTGTCTGTGCAATAGATGTTCTTGTTGCATTGGTGTGAGTGATGCTCAAAGCGGTTGCTGTCCTGTGGTTGTTGCTGGTCACGATGGTATTATTGACCAATACGGCCGCTAGCACACTACTCACGATCAGTACCAGGGCTAATGCAATGAGAGGAATAGTATGCCGCTTCGATGGTTTGTTCCTGCTGTCGGTCTGACTGACTAGCGACGTGGCTTCCGATGATGACAGCAGGGCTAAGGCAGTTGACGAGACTGATGCAGACTTATCATTGCCGGAGGAGGGCATAGCTTCGTCTTGATCGATGCAGAGTGTGAGCAGTAAGGGACCATGTGGGCCGCCCTCATAGTAAGGAGCACCCTGGTTTGGCAGATCCAATACCTGCTCGTGTTGAGCATCGAGAGGAATAGTCACTGTTACTTGACGCCCATCAGGTAGAGTGACTGCTCGATTTCCCCATTGCTGCACATCCGCTTGGCTAATCGCAAGTGTGATATGCTGGTCGGCATAATCGAGTGCTTGTTGTAGGGCAATGGCGAAGGCTGTGACTGTGGGAAAGCGTGCATCACTCTTTTTTGCTAATGCACGCTGGATGACCTCATCGATGGCGGATGAGAGAGACGAATTGAGTTCGCTAGGTGGCTTTGGTGAAGCTGTCAGGTGCTGAAACATCACATGTTCGAGCTGTCCCTGAAAAGGAAGTTGACCCGTTAGTAGTAAGTAGGCCATGATAGCTAGAGCATACTGATCGGTAGCAGGAAACGCTTCGCCAGCCCACTGCTCTGGTGCCATGCAGGAATAAGTACCACGTATACTATTGCTGCCCAGCGAGCTCGCTGAGATGAATCTGGCAAGTCCAAAATCAACTAGAAATAGGTCGGGACGCGTAGGATGGTCTGGATTGGACCGGACTAGAAAGTTGGAAGGTTTCACGTCTCGATGGATGATGTTATGATCATGGGCATGTTGGAGAGCTGAGGCTGCTTGTATAATCATATGCCCAATATCCTGTGGGGGAAGTAGGTCAAAGCTATGTTGAAGCAGCCAATCCGTAAGGGACCCTTCTGAACGATAGGGCATCACCATATAAATGGTGGATCCATTTATGGTTGCCTCTTTGCCAAAATCATAGAAGCTGAGAATAGAGGGATGATCAAGCCGAGAGATAGCCTTCATTTCACGTTGAAAAAGCTCCTCCTTTTGCTCCACCATTTCGGCGTTGGGAAAGAACTCGTGCTCGGTCTGTACGACTTTGACCGCAACCTGACGTGAAATACGGGTATCTTCAGCCAAGTAGACCTCACCCATACCGCCTCGTCCGATCAAACGAACAAGATGATAATGTCCCAGCTGTTGCCCTGCAAGTGCCATGCTATACCTTCTATCGAAATAGCAAGTGAGAAGAAGTAGGTTGTCTGATCTTATAAATACGTTACATAGTATAACATAGACATTATTCAATGGAAAGAGCATAGACATAGGGACATAGGAGGCGCACGTCTTTTTTGCAACGCTCCCATCCTTCCCAAAAGGGCGCAATGGAATTGGGCCTCTATCCTCCCCAAAAGGGCGCAATGGAATTGGACCCCTACACTCGCGCAATAAATTGCTCCGTGCAAAAAAACGAACTGCACCCGATATATGTCTTGGATTGAGGAGACAGTACTCAATTTGGGCAACGTTTCACGTGAAACATTCTCCAAATTGAGTACTGTCCAGGGTGGTAGCTACTCTGAGTAGCTATTTCTTCGTACGGTTCTGCTTTCGACTGCTTTGTGATGTCTTACGTTTTGTCTTGCTTGCTTGAGTTTTCCTGCTGGTTTTATTGGGTTGTTGGGGTGGGTCAGGCATTCCTAGCATGCCAAACATTCCAGGCAAAGGAAGAGGTGCTCCTTTTCCAGCCGCTAGTTCAGCATTATAGGTTGCTACCCACGCATCTAATCCCTCCTGGGTGGTCATGTCGAAGCCGCGTTCCATACCTGTCATTACCAAGGTCTTGGCCATACCGAAGTTCGCCGGATCGTCCATTTCCCTTTGCATACGGCGAACTGCGCCCCTCTCATTGAGGACTTTCAAACAGGCCGCTGCATTCTCCAAATGAAACTCACGCTGCAGAAAGGTCCAGAAGAGCTGCAATTCGCGAATGACCTCACGAGCCTGACTAGCTGGCGCTGATATCTTGCGAGGGATAAGACTGAACAGGATTGTGCGCAAATCTGTCTCGGACATCTGCGCCGGAGTGACTGCCTGATAGCCCATCCCAAGATCCATCATCGTATCAGCCCATCCAGGTTCGAGGCCCTCACTCTCAAGCGTCTTTCCCTCATCTGAGGCCTCAAACAAATCCATCAGTTCGTCTCGGTACCGGAAAGCTGCCTCCTCAAGATACTCGCCATCTTCATCAAACACACGCTGCTGAATATCAAATGTCATCTAATCAACCTCCATTCTATAGAGAGCCATCACGACTCATCTCATTCTCACACTATCGTTTACCCTCTTCATATATTACACTACTTATCTGCAATAGTCATCTTAATCACATTGATGAGTTAAAACCTCTTGAAGAGACCATACAAGGATTGTCACAGCGCATAACTATCTTTTATCACCCCCGTTACCATGGGTTGCGCAACGAGATGCCCTATCAGATGAAGTGGCTCTAGACCGTCCTTCGTTCTCTCCAACTTTCAGTGCTCATCTTTCGTAACCCCTTAGAGACGAGTTTATCGGAATGGGATGAGCTGAGAACATCTGCGATCAAGCAAGCAGAAGGATAGCAGATGTTGTACATTCCTAGAAGAGAGACTTTCGCAACACCCATGCTAGGCTTTCATCAGACCAGGTCAGGCACATTGGCTGATCTTTCCCACACGAAAGCCGGGCCGAGGATGGAAGTAACATCCAAATAACCGTTTTCTTTCTCGTCTCGTAGAATAGATATACGTGCACATTGCAAGAAAATCTCCGCTCTCCATCAGTCATGCCAAATGCAAGAGGGAGAGAAAAGAAAGGAACCACGTATGAACACACGTGATCAGCACCAAAGGTTGCCAGATGTTGGAGGAACTCGGTCATGAGAAAAGTTATTGTACTCTCCTTCGTCTCCCTTGATGGTGTCATACAATCCCCAGGCGGGCCAGAGGAAGATACCAGTGGTGGCTTCGCGTATGGCGGGTGGACGGCTCCATATTCTGACGATGTTATTGGAACAGTCATAAATAGGCAGATGAACATGCCGTTTGATCTGTTGTTAGGGCGCAAAACCTTTGAAATTTGGGCACCGTACTGGCCGCAACGTGCGGACAAATGGCCGGGCGTCAATGCAGCGACCAAGTACGTCGCCTCGAATACCATGACTTCTCACGAATGGCAGCCCTCCGTGTTTTTAGGCGGAGACATTGCGGAAAAAGTCATCAAAATCAAGCAACAGCAGGGGCCGGATTTGCACGTTTACGGAAGTGGAAATCTCGTTCAGACGCTCATCAAGCATGATTTGGTCGATGCGTTCTGGCTAAAGATATTTCCGCTGACGTTGGGCGGTGGAAAACGGTTGTTTGCCGATGGCACAATCCCAGCGGCGTTCAAGGTGACGGAGAGCAAAGTCTCCCCAAATGGCGTCATTATCGTGAATTACGAGCGTGCTGGTGCGATTACAACCGGCACGGTGTCAGCAAGCAGACATCCCTGAGGTCGCGAAGAGCATTCCCAAACCCACACGTGCTTCGACCTCGCATCACGTGCGAACGGGGGAGAATCGGCAGA
>DASYAN010000212.1:0-6266 GCA_036501345.1 Ktedonobacteraceae bacterium | reverse complement strand
TTCAAATTCCTCCCGTGGTGTCCGTTCAAGGGTCGAGTGATACCGCGTATCATAGATGTCGTAACACCACTGGCAGAGTTTTCGATACAACGCTGCTAACGTCCAGATGGCCTTTCGCTTCGGATCAACTGACGGCGTGGTTTCACGTGGCTTTTTGCTGGCTTGCGTATTTCCCAGAACGTTGTTCAGAAAACTCGTATTCGTGGTGCCAAACAAGCGCTCAATGATGGAACCTGCACGAGGCTCAGCAGTCGGACGCTCCAATTTGGTGATCGTGTAAAATGCCAGCAATGACTCGAAGTAGGTGCTATTAAAATCAGCACCACGATCTACTACCAATGTTTGAGGTAATCGCCCGTGGCGTCGGACACATTCTCGTAGCACCATCATATCTGAGCGGTGAGAAGGGGCATCGTAGGATAAATACAGGGCAAAGACGCGTCGCGAATACGCATCGGTCATCACCGTTGCCCACGGTTTGCCAAGAACCTTGCCTGTCCGTGAACAGCAGAGTTGAATATCCAGGAGATCGTGATCAAGATGCACAATTTGCCAGGGAAAATCCCCGTGGCGAGGGGTACTGTGATCAAGCACCAGATAGGGAACCTGTTCCTGGTAAGCGGCACGACGCCCTTTGCGCTTCAATGTTTGTTCATACCCTTTCCGTTTGTTAATTTCTTTGCAATAGGTTTTGTAGCTTGGAGGGTGAATCCCATGAGCCTCGCAATAGCGAGCCATTTGGCCCCAGGAATGGATTTTCGGCTTCTGCCGATCTGTTTCATAATCATTCTGGATGAACTCCAACATGGCCTTGAGAGCCTCTTCGGGGAGGACTCGCTTGGTATTTCCACTCCGTTGATACTTCGAGATTAATCCAATATATCCATGACCGTACTTCTGCTCGGCGGCGTCCCACTTCACTTCCCAATCACGAAGCGTGCGATACGGCACACCAAGTTGCTCTGGCGTCTCCCCTGACAGATATCTCTGGAGGAGCTGATATCTGCGATTTGCCGCCTGATAGTCTTGTTTTTTTGCTTTCGCCAGAATCGCTATTTCTGCATTACTTACATGGTATCGATGCACAGGATCTGCTTGAACTGGTTGCGTCATCACTCCTTGAGAAATCAATGCATGAAATTCCTCGGATCTGATCTCGACCCAATCACCACGCGCGTTCCGCAAAGCTATGGAGGTTTCTCCATGGTTGTACATCGTCCAGGCTTGCCCATCCCAGACCACTCCTCGTCCGACGCCTACTTCCACAAAAGGCGCGTTCGACTTCTCGTAAGGAGATCCAGCAAGAATGAGGTACGCACGCGCAACATCCTTATCACGAAAGATATGCACAGATGCACTCTCTGCCAGAGGAGCCACCGAGAGATCGACAGCAAAATGTTGAAGGAGTAATGCGCTGTAGATATGTTGGGCATCAACGTATTCTAAGAGTGTTTCCAACGTCATGACTGGCTCTTCCGCAAAGAGTTCCTGCACGATTTTCAGGGCAGATGCCTCAACTTGCAAATATGGATCACGGAGGTAGCCTTCAAGAAAGCGGAGGTTACGGACATATATTGGGTTAAGACTCTGAGATGTGCATACTTCATATGTTAAGCCGTAACGAGCCGCATACACCTCTCCCGGAGGGCACTGCCATCGTCCTTGCGCATCACGTTGATACCTGTTCGGCATCGTTTTAGCCAGTTCGACTAATGTCTCCTCTGGCTTCCACTCTTCCCACCCTGCACGATCTGTTCGTAAGACAAAGAAATCAGGTGTGTTCCAGAACACAACAGGACGGCCGCTTTTCGAGACATATCGCATTTCTATCTTCGATGGCTGATCATAATACTCTAACACGCTATCATCATATTCATGAGTCGTAATGGCCGCAAACTCTTCTGTCCGGCTCTCAAACTGAATGGTTCTTCCCATTTTGCTACTGGGATATCGACCCGTCCAGTTTCCCACACGGCTCTGCCTACTCCTCACTGGTTCAGATGATCGAATCTGTTGTGTGACCTTTCGTGTTGCCTCAGAGAATTCTAGGCGATCACACCATAAAGAAAATGCAAGATCCTGCATCACACAAGCTCTCTTCGGTGAATCTTCTTCCAACTTCTATTTTACTGAAAAGATAAAATTTTCATTCTTGTGGAGAGATCCCGACATTTTTTCCCCCAAAAATCCCCCTAAGAACTTATTCGGAAACAATGCTCAAACCCCTCTAATCCAAGGTCTATTCAGGGTTTCCGAATAAGCTCTAAGATTGCAAGTGAAACTCAATAGGCTGAGTAGAAGGCGGAACTTGTGACAAGTGCATGCATGAATTGCATAAATAGCTCTTGATGCATTTTACCCTGTCCCTAGTGGCAGCTTATATAGCGATGGGTCTTTTAAGGGATCAATGCCTTGCGGATTGCTCTGGAAGTGCACCTGATATTCCTGACGAAACCCAATTGCGCCCAGTATCTGGGATGGTGGTGCTGGTTCGCCTCTATCAGGAATGAGTGCTGTGACCCTTGCCCACTGTCTTTGTATTGATCCCAAGTCAAGCTCATCCGTTTTAAAGAATATCAATGTGGTTCCCATCATATCACTAATTGAATCAAGACGACCACTATTTGCTAATTCAACTATGTTTTCAGGCCATACCTTATTTTATATTACTCGTACATCTGCGTTTTCTAATCTTCTTATGGTGTCTTTGTCTAAAGTAAACCATCCTCCTATTGATTGATAGCTGGTATCCCCTCCGCCATCGAATCCGGATGTTTCAGTTGAATATCCTTTTCTATTAAGTTCTAAAACAGCATCTCGAACTTGCGGTTCTATTCGTTCAATGAACGTACCCATCTTGTATTCTTCAAATGTTGGTATTGGATTCATTCTCATTCTATCCTCAAGATCATGCTGAGCTGCACGAATAGTTTCGATCCTTAGATCCTCAAATGAAGCAATTTGTACTGGCGTCATTTGCCTCGCTGGTACGTCTTGTGAAGCTGGTGTTTCCGTAAAAAGAGTTATACCTTGTCGTCTTGCTTGCTCTCGCATTGCTCGTGCCTCTTGAGGTGATGGCCGACCCCGTTGTTGTGCACGTGCCAGTACATCAGCCGTGGATTGTTGAGAAGGTCCTTCCCTTGTTTCCTGCTGTGACCGTGTACTAAGCTGTGTTGCTTCTGGGGAGGGCCTAGATCGTTCTGTGATACAGCATAGAAGATTGTTTCTTATACAAGTAGCTATAAAATTATCTCTGTGCATACCCGGAGTACGCTCCTGGGGAGGTGGAAATTCTGCAGGCGGATAAGACATGCCTGGAGTGTGGCTAGGTTGACTACTTTTGGCAAGATCAAATCCGGTGCTCGGTCCTTCTCTCACATCTCTTGCTTTTTGCTCTCTTTTTTCTATTCTTCTTGGCATTGAAAATTCTCCTTTTATAGTTCTTGTTTTATAAAGCGTTTAGAACATGTTTCATAACTCACTCAAAACGAGTGTCTGAGGGCATAGGCTTTCTTTCCATGGCATTTCGGCTCCTCATGGACAATGGAAAACGAGATCAATACATACATGATCGTCTCTCTTCATTGTACTTATGCAGCCAAATGAGTAGGAAAAGCCAGAAGTGTTCTGAAAAAGGCTCTCGGAAAACAACGACTATCGCTCATTCTTCGTATCAACGCTCATTCTTCGTGTCAAAACTCGCTCATCCTTGCTGTGATGTACTAGCACGATTTCCTCCTTCCTTTTTAATTTCATACTGTCTATCATTTTCAACTCGTATAGCTTGGATATCAGCATCACGCTCCCGATACTCTGGGCTGTCTTTAGGAAATGCATCTCGTTCAGCTTCCAGTTTTTTTACCTTTTTATTTCCATACTGTCTAAAATTTTCAGCTTGTATAGCATTGATTTGAGCATCACGCTCCCGATACTCTGGGCTGTCTTTAGGAAATGCATCTCGTTGTTCTTTTAATTGTTGTATGGATATACGAATTCTAGCATTTTTATCTCGTACATCTTTGATTTGAGCATCAAGCTCCATAAACTCTTTACTGTTTTTAGGGTGTTTATTTCGCTCAGATTCTAATTCTTGTATGGTTGGATAATGTCCTCTAGACTTTTCAGCAGCCTTTTCAGCTCGTCTAGCTTTAATTTCAGCACGAAGCGCCTCACGATCTGATTCGTAATCGCTGCCAGTTAATTCACCTAATGCACCTTCTAATTCTTGTATGGTTGGATAATGTCCTCTAGACTTTTCAGCAGCCTTTTCAGCTCGTCTAGCTTTAATTTCAGCACGAAGCGCCTCACGATCTGATTCGTAATCACCGCCAGTTAATTCACCTAATGCACCTTCTAATTCTTGTATATGTGGAAGATTTTTTTCTTGACTTTTAGCCTTTCTAGCTCGTCTAGCTTTAATTTCAGCACGAAGCGCCTCACGATCTGATTCATAATCACCGCCAGTTAATTCACCTAATGCACCTTCTAATTCTTGTATAGGCACCTGAGATATTCTAGTTTTTTTATCCACGAAATTGGCTTCTTTTTCTATTCGCTGTTTTTCTTGGTAATTACCCGTAAAAGTCGCAAAGTCATCTACTCGACCCCCTCGATTGGCGGAAGAGCCGTGTCGTGGACTTCCCTGACCCTCCGTTCTCTGTCCTTCGATTTGACGTTGTCTGTCCGAGGGTAATTGGCTTCTGCTGTGTTGTCCACTGTCTGCCATAGTAATACTCCTTTTTTATAAAGGCATGCGTCAAAAGTGGGCGATTCGGCTTGACGGTGTCGACCTTGTACAAACACAAAACTGTCAAGTCGATTTGACGCATGCCTTATAGAACAAATCTCATTGTTGGGAATCAGCAAACTTGTGTTAAGAATCAGGTTATGGTATTTCTGATACTCATAAATGGCACAAAACGAGTACCACTCTCAATAGTATCCAACCTGTCTCATCCTGTCTAGTCGAATCCAGGGACAGTTTCTTGTAGAAACGAAGAAGCATTATCACAGCTTGAGGTTTTCTGCAAAACTATGCTTCCGTCATGAGACAGATCATCACATACCAGCAAAAAAACGAACAAATCTCCTAACTCACCAAGCTCAATCCGCTATAGATCTCTGCAAAACTAGTATCTCACCAATCTGCAGAACCTGTGGTAAAAGGACATCAAGTTGAATCCGCATATACCGTTGAAAGATTATGGGTCAAGAGGGAAAAATTATTCTACAAACGACACATGGTCCTCTGGTAGTTTTAGCTCTGTCGGTGGCGCTGTACTGGCTTCTTGCTCTCCAGAAGCTCGACACGGGCTGTTAGCGCGGCTACCTGCAACTCTAAGGCCTTCACCTTGACTGCCAGGTCCTCTGGCATGTCTACTTCTGTCTGAGGCTGTCCACTGGTGTCTATTGCTATCTCATATTCTATGAACAATGAACGCTCTTTGAGCACTTCCTTTCTCGCAGCTTCTACTTGATCCCCAGAGATGACCAGTTGGCCAGTAGGTGTCTTCGCTTCCTCTGGTCGGATCTTATCCTTTTCAATCCATCTGAGCAGAGTCTTGTAGCTGATCCCTATGCGCTTGGCTGCGTCAATCCCATTGTGGTAATGCATTGTCCACTCCTGTCCACTAATGTCTTAGGACAATATAGCACAAGCCAACAAAAAAGATCCTAGTGCTACCACGTGGTACACATGGGTTGCTCTGTCCTCTCCAGATGTCCGCTCAAAAATGCCCTCTTTGCCCTCTCCAGATGTCCTCTTTGTCTCTAGAAAAAGACTTTCTTATCAGGTATCCTTGGCACAGGAAGCACTTGCGCAAGGACGTTCCAGTTAGGAAATGGCCCCTCTTATGAGAGTGTTGCCCTTGCCATTAGCACGTTTCGTTTTTAAGATCACTCTTAAAATATTCTAGGAATAAGGAGTAGAAAAGTATGAAAAATTCAGGATACCTCGTCAATGATTGGTTTCAAGAAGTCTTTGCCATTAAGAAGGTCAACTCTCTCCAACAAGACATCCTCAAGACACCCGATGAGACACGAAACGCCTCTGAGGCACTGTGTAAGGCCTATGGAAACCTTACTGAGCAAGAGAAGATGGCCTTTATCCTGGCAGGAGGAGCCCCCATAGGCGCGAACTTAAACCTGCGCTAGCGGAAAAAAGGGCTTGCATGTCAAGCAGAGGAAGTGGGAGCAAGTTTGTCCAAGAGAGCACAGACCTGATGAGACTGCAAACGCCGTTTTCGCGGACTGCCATACAAAAAGCG
>DASYAN010000211.1:0-5015 GCA_036501345.1 Ktedonobacteraceae bacterium | reverse complement strand
ATCAGCACGTTGGCGGGCCAGTTGGGAGTTGAGGCGAGCGTTAGTTTTGCCTGCCGTCTCCTGCTCTTTGAGAATGACGGCCCGATTGTCCCAGTAGCTGATCTCGTTGGTCAGACGTTCGTTGACGGCGGCTTGCGTTTTGTCGATCTGTGCCTCGCGCCGCTTACGGACCTCCTCAAGATGCTGCTGGACGAGATGCATGATGGCATAGGATCGCGCCTGCTCTTCGAGATCGCCTTGCAACCAGGGTTGAGTGCATTGGTCACCGATGAGCACTTGCTCCTGCTCTTTGATAGGCCGATAATCGAGGAAAGGAGCATAGCCAGCTGGGCGAATTGTGCCGCTAGCATCCAGCTCAACAAATTGCAACTGGCGCGAAATCTCACGGCGCTTGCCCGTTGTGTCGATACTGGCATCCTGAATGGTATGTTCGAGATAGAAAAGCAGACGGATCTCTTGGCCAGCATCGAGTGGATCAACCAGGATCGCGCCCTGCTTGAGCAAGTCGCGGTGCTGTTCGAGCATCAGATCAATGGTTGCATCGAGCAGGGGATGACCAGGACAGATCAACACTGCCAGAGGCTTGCCAGCAATAACCATCTGCTCCTTTTCAAAAACCACACGCTCATAACGATGCTGAATAACAACTCTAGTATTTCCTCGCGCCACACGATTGCGAATAATAGCGGGAACAAATGTAATTTCATAGCGATGTGGCTCTCGCTCGTAATATTTGCCTCCCAGACGCTTAAAGGCTTCCAGAAAGAACATCGCAATAAAATGAGGCTGCAAACGGCGAGCGGCGGCTCTTTCCATTTCTTCACGGATCTGGTACACACGTGCAACATCCATTACCTCGTGTGTCAGAGCACGCTGATCCAACAATTCCTGCAAGTGCGAACGGTCAAACGCCTCATTGACGACACGATGCAAGCGTTCTTTGACATCGGGTCGGTCACCATAGCGGATAGCCTCAACAATCAAGTCACGCAAAGGACGATTATCGAACGAGATTTTGCCCAGTACATCGAAGACCTGACCGCCCAGTGATCCACGCTCCTCTTCCAGTTTCTTGAGTAGTGTCTCGAAGACCTCACCTTCCCGGGTCTCAAGAGCCACAAGATTCCAGAGATGGCAGACTTCGGTTTGCCCAATACGGTGGATACGCCCGAAGCGCTGTTCCAGTCGGTTGGGGTTCCACGGCAGATCGTAGTTGACCATCAGGTGGGCACGCTGCAAGTTGATGCCCTCACCTGCCGCATCTGTGGCAATAAGGACCTGGACATTCTTATCCTGCATAAAGGCTTCCTGGGCACGCATACGCGCTTCTCGGTTCAATCCACCGTGAATAGCCACCACAGCATCTGTAGAACCCAGCATGGTCTTGATACGCTCTTGCAGATAGTTCAGGGTATCGCGATGCTCGGTGAAGATCACGAGCTTGCGGCGGTGGCCCTGCGTATCAAACATCTCGGCATTGTCCTGCAATAGACCAGTGAGGCCTTCCCACTTGCAATCGGTGCCGCTCCTATGCACACGCTGTGCCAGATCTTCCAGCCGGGTCAAAATGCCAATTTCGGCCTCCAGTTCAGCGATCGTACGCGCAGCCGAAGCCTGATCAACGACCTGATTCTCCAGTTCCTCAATTTCGGCCTCGGGCGCGTCATCCAGCTCTTCCAGATCATCAGCGGAGAGTTGAGGCAAGTATCTCAGAAGTTCGAGGGAGATGCCACTCTCCGACTTTGTCTGCAGAGCCTCTTGTAAGCGACGTTCCAGGCGCTCTCGGCGGCGTTTCAGTGATTGATAAATCGCTTCTGGCGAAGAGGCTAGCCGTCTCTGGAGTGTCGTCAGCGCAAAGCCAACCGTGCCCTTACGCCCATTGTTGCCCAGCGCATCGGCCCGATTAAACTCCTGACGCACATAGTTGGTCACTGCTTGATAGAGTTGCTCTTCTAATGCTGACAGCCGATAATTGACGGGATAGGCTCGTCGCTCGGGGAAGAGCAGTGTGCCATCGAACTTATACAACTGCTCCTTGACCAGATGGCGCATCATATCCGAGACATCGACCTTGCGCACCCCTTCGCGGAAACGTCCTTCGAAACGGTCCTCGTCGAGTAGGCCCATAAAGAGCTGGAAATCCTCTTCCTTGCCATTATGTGGGGTCGCAGTCAGTAGGAGCAGGTGGCGTGTCAGCTTACCAAGCGTGCGACCAAGCTGGTAGCGTTTCGTATATTTCACTTCGCCGCCAAAGAACGTGGCTGACATTTTATGTGCTTCATCCACCACGATCAGGTCCCACTCACTCTGCTCCAGTTTCGCTTGTAATGCCTCATTACGTGACAATTTATCGAGTCGGGCAAGACAAAGGGGCATCTCAGTAAATATATTGGCAGACGAGGATGCTTCTATACGATCATTGGTCAGGATCTCAAACGTGATGTGAAAGCGTCGGCTCAGCTCATCCTGCCACTGCTCAACGAGATTGCCAGGCGTAATGATCAGGCAGCGGTGCAGGTCACCCCGAATGATCAGCTCTTTGATCAGCAGACCAGTCATGATGGTTTTACCAGCGCCAGGATCATCGGCCAGTAGGAAGCGTAGTGGCTGCTTGGCGAGCATGGTCTCATAGACGGCAGTAATCTGGTGTGGCAAGGGATCAACGAGCGAGGTATGCACAGCGATCAGGGGATCAAATAAATAGGCCAGCCGGATACGATAGGCCTCCGATACCAGACGAAACAGTGTGCCGTCAGCTTGAAAACTCCAGGGTAAATCATTGGAAACAATTTCCAACTGTGCCACGCTATCACCGTAGAGTAGTTCGGTGCCAAGGTGCCCACTACTATCTTTATAGATCAGCTCGAGGCTAATATCGCCATAGTTCTTCACATCGATAATCGTGACGATACCATCTGGAAGCAGACCTTTGACCAGAGCACCCGGTTTAAGTTCGTTCAGGAGGGCCATTTGCGCAACATACCCCTTTTCTATGCCAGCACCATACTAGTACAGCAGGAGCAACCTTCACATATCATTATTCTATCAGGATGCTGGAAAAAAGGAAAGCACCTGATACTGCTTGTATCAGGTGCTTAGATATTATTCTATCTATTTCTTATCCTACGCTCGTATTCATCATGAGGGCCTATCCAGGTCCAGATTATAGTATCCTCATGTATATACCCTAGTGCACGGTACCCCCTGTTAATACGGATAGCATATTGTTGTTCAGTCTTGCTTACGCATTTAAACTTTAAAATTGGGTATTTTGCATCAAGTATAAAATGCGCAAAAGCCTTATCAGCCTGATTTTGTATAGGGAGAGAAAGTTGGCAATAGAAATCCAAGAATGCACTATTGAATAAGATCTGCAATGCTTTTCCCTGGAATATATTTGATTGTTTTCCCTGCGAGATGCTCAGCAATCACTTCTTGCCTCTCCTTTGCTGCATAGGCTTGAGCCTCTGGACTAGCAAGAAGTGCATCCCACTTTCGATCATCAAGGATATCCAGTATTCGTTCATGTGCTGCATGCAGATCTTCATCAGAGAGTTGCTCTGCATGCTCTTCAATAAAATGGTTGAGTTGATCAGTTGCCATAGTTGGTGTATCCTTCCCTAACTTTGTTCTATTACGGCGATATGCCCACAGTATACCGCAACGAAATGCAACCGTGCAACATTTTAGCAACAATCTGACCAAGGGTGTTATGCCTGTCTGTTGGAAGAACAGAAGAAATACAGTTTTTCAAACAGAACATTCTAGAACCTGAATCTCCAAGTCATAATATTGTTTCTATTTACGGTCCTGCTGGCGTTGGTAAGTCAACTCTTCTTTCTCAAATCATCGCTATAACACAGGATCCTCATTATAATAGCTATTGCTCTACAGCTATCGTAGATAAGAGAGATGCTGATCCACTCCTTATCATGGATAAGTTTGCTACCCAACTTCAAATTAAGGGTAAATTCCGAAAGCTGCTAGATAGGTATACTGAATTACTCCAAAAACAAAAATCGGAGCAAGAAGATGCTAATTACAAAATTCTACAAAAAGGTGTAGATATAGCTAGTAGCATTATCAAAGATGTACCAGCACCTATTCTTAATACATTCGCTAGCAAGGGGACAGAATTTCAATGACTACTCCATGAGCTTGTTAGCCATCCCGCCTTAGTAAGCCCCTCCACTTTTCTATGCCAGTGCCATACCAGTACAGCAAGAGCAACCGTATCAAATCGATGGATTTTTGTCAAGATTTTTCTGTGTTTTCGGAATATTGTGAAAGCTCTTTACAGAAGTATGGTGGCATGCTCACTAGCTTGAAGAGAAAGATGAAGGGGCAACATTCCAGTCGCCATAGCCACCAGCGCTATAATTGCACTGGCTGTTATTTTGATAACTACAATAGGTACCTGAGATGCTCCCATCAGCATGGGCCTCTCCTTGAAAGAAGAGCGGCAATTGACCATAGCTCGGAACAGTAAACTGTATCTTGTTGTCCGTAAACACAGTACCCGTAAAGTTGCCATTGCCTATCAATCCTGCTCCAACTGCAAAATAGCCCTGGATATTTGCCTCACTTTGCGTGATCTGGGAGAGAGACATGGTTGAATTGGTTGAAGGCTGCGTAAACTTGTCAACGATGGAGCCTTGATAAGCAGAAACCAACTGAGGATAATTCGATGCTACAGGGGTAGGCGTTGGCAGAGGTGTAGATGGTGTGGATGTCGCAGTTACAGTCATTTTTATCCCGCGTTTGGCTGAAGGGGTTACAGTCCTGCTGGTGGCTGTTGCCTTTGGAGCAGGACTGTGGGTTATCTTAGGATTCTTGTGGCTTGAGAGCAGATCAAAGCTGAGAACGGTCCCGGATAGCAACGCGAATAGCGCAATAAGAATAGATAAAATCTCACCATTCGCACAAGTGGCCAGCCCGTTTCCATTTTTTCAGTGGAGAAAAAGATTGTATGGTAAGAATAGCCCAAAGGAGATGACTGAAGACAAAATCGGGGA
>DASYAN010000210.1:0-8867 GCA_036501345.1 Ktedonobacteraceae bacterium | reverse complement strand
AATATGTAACATCAAATGATTGCGTAACAGGATAAAACTTCTTATGAAGGTACCACGAGCGAACAGACCTCTGGCTAAAGCCACGGACAAACCCGCCTCTCTACACGGGCTAAAGCCACGATAGCTTGCGGCGGGTTCTTCAGTGTCAGCCTCATACCACTCCCACAACACTTGGTGAGCGAGATAAGCAGTACTGGTTGATAGAATCATCCAACGAAGTCAATCTGGTTAGGGCTGTCTCTCTCTCGCCATTTGCATATGTGGTATTGCCAATTGTCCCTTTTTCTCCCCAAATTGTCCCATTTTTGCTCTAGAAAAAACCTCTCTCATGAGGTATCTTTAAATCATGAGACTAGTTGTGAGAGGACTTGGAGTTTGCAAATACTCTCACTGTATTTTGACACATTCCCGGAATGGGAAAGCCGGAGGTTGACATGGACCTTATCTATATTCTTGGTTTTTTTGCCTTCATTGTACTGATAATCTTAATGTGCCTTGATGCGATGGAGAAACACTAACAAAGCGTAGGGATACTTCACTGGGATGCTTGGATCAGGCGCAAAAACTCCATACGTGTTTCGTACTCCTCGCCGAATACGCCGCGCATGACCGAGGTCGTCATGATGCCGGGAGTACGAATGCCACGTGAAGACATGCACAGATGCTCGCCTTTGAGGACGACCGCAACATTCTCGCTGCTGGTGAGGCGACTGATTTCATCGGCAATCTGTTCTCCTAGCCGTTCTTGGACTTGGAGCTGATGGGCAAATTTCTGGGCGATCCTCGCAAATTTCGAAAGACCGAGTATTCTGTCAGTCGGGATATACCCAACAGCAACATCGCACCACATAGGTAAGAGATGATGCTCACAGAGTGAAAAGACACGCAGGCCGGAGACACAGACCATCTGATCTGTCGAGATGGATGAGAAGACAGTATCAGTTGTTCCAGGATCATATTCGATAAATTCTCGCCACCAGTCTGCCCAGCGGCGTGGAGTATCAAGCAGTCCTTCACGGTCAGGATCTTCGCCGATAGCGACGAGCAGTTCCCGTCCCAATTCTAGCAACTTGGGATAATCAAAATTCTTTTCGGGTTGTTGTTGGGTTCCGGGCTTGCTGTGCCCATTGAGATGCGCTTTTTCCTGATCCATGTGCATTACCATAATCCTTTGTGTTCCTCACTTCGCCGTGATTTAAGATAGTTGATCCTGAATATTAGAGATTTAGATAATGATTTCAGGACATACCACACCTGTATGAGAGAACATTATTTTGCGGTTTCCCTATTCCAGTCGATCCCCTCATAGAACTTTTTTACTATATTGAGAACAGACGAGAAGCCAGTTAAATGCCTTGTGTCAGACCCCCCGCTTGTTTCCCCACAACAAGACGTGGAGTTGAGGTAGGACAGTTACATCATACCACTTTTCAGCCATCACACGCTCAACGAGCCAGTTCATCCTATGCATAATGCCAGAGATATCAACCTCTTGCGCGATATGAGGAGGTGTATGGTTTCCTACTTGTAAGTACAGAGGAATGTCTGGGAAGCGCTCTGTGACGTATCTAGCGTAAGCAAAATCTTCTTCGTCGAAAACAACGATTTTGAGATGTATTCTGCGATGATCTTGTCGCGTATCCTGGTCACTGGTTGCATAGGCAATACAACGATCGAGACGGTCCCAGTTCGTCACTTGCTTGCTGCTGGGTGGCTTAGGCGAGAGTGTGAGGTAATCTAGATAGGCAAACCAAGGCTGAGCAACACTGCCCTGAGTTTCGATCGCGAATGTGTAGCCATGTGTGTGGCCAAGGTTGATCAGTTCACCTAGTGGTTGGATGGCAGGATTGCCACCAGAAAGCGTTACCAGGATGGGTTTATTGCCGGAGAGATGCTGTACTTTGGCAAATACCTCTTCGGTGGTCATAGGATGCCAATCGGATTTGTATTCTGGCAGCACTGCATAGAGTGTATCACACCATGCGCATCTACTATCACACCCGCCTGTACGGATAAAAACTGTCGGCTTGCCAATAAGTGCGCCTTCTCCTTGTATTGTTGGACCAAATATCTCTGAGATTATGATACTATGTGATGTTCCTGTCATTTCTCTGACTGGATGTGATCCTATTGTTGTTTCCATCATATTCCTTCCCGTTCAGCATGCGTAATTTCTACGAAGCCATGCTCAGTCTCCCATAATCTGATGCGATAGAGCAGTTGATCAGCTACTCCACCTGCGACCAGTGCATCCCAGATCCAGTGGACAAGGTTTTCGGCGGTAGTACGTATGCCCGTAAGAGCATTTAAGTCATTATGATCCATGCCGCCGCTTTCGACAGGCTGAGCGGCACTCCCCTTAGGAACAGAGACCGAAAGGTGTTCAAGGATTGTCGTGTCAACAATATGTTTCAGATCCTCGAAATCCATCACCATGCCATTATCGGACTGCCCAGGAGCGTCCATGATTGGTCCACGCAAGGAGATCTGTAAACGATAGGAGTGACCGTGAGGACGCCTACATTTACCCCGATGACCTGGAAGATGGTGGGCAGCTTCGAATGTAAATTCTCGTGTGATGATAGCACATCGTGTCATCGATTTCCTCCTCGCACTATTATACTTACATCGTTCCTTCGTCAAATGGTGTTTCATTGGCATAGATCGTGGGATCAGGTACTCCGGCGAGTAGAAAGCTTTCGCGCCTTTCCCAACAGGTACCACAAAGTCCGCAATGTTTGTCGCCATAGCCTTCGTTTCCGCCTTCGTAGCAGCTCCAGGTTAACTCAAAAGGCACGTTAAGGCTGGCTCCCAGACGAGTAATCTGGGCTTTACTAAAGTACATGAAAGGGGCCTCAACTTTAATCTCCTGCCCAATCATTGCGGTAGCAAGCATATTATTGAAGGCATCGACAAACACTGCGCGGCAGTCAGGATACTGACTATAGTCGCCATGATGAGCGGCAAAGGCAACGATGCTGGCGTGCTCATTCCAGGCAACTGTAGCGGCCTGTAACAACATATTCGGATTGCGGTAGGGTACAACGGTAGCCTTCATGCTATCATCGGTGTAGTGGCCATGTGGCATCTTGAGATTCTTGTTGATGAGTGCTGAGTCCGAATCGGCCAACAGGCGTGCGATGGGAAGTTCTATGACATCGAATGCGATGTTGATGGCATTGGGACCTTGGCCATAACGCTCATGTAGATTAGTGACATAGCGTTCAGCATAGCTTAGTTCTTTGACATGCTTTTGCCCATAGTTGAACGAGATCAGGTGGAGATTCCAGCCTGCCGAGGCGTAATAGTGGGCTAGTACGCAACTATCCATGCCGCCACTAACAATTAAAACAGCTTGTCTGTCTAGTATAGTAGGCATATATCCCTTCTTTAATAACAATGCACAAGCTTTGTCTGCCAGAAGACGAAACTGGCTAAAATAGACAAGCTTCATTATGATTAGCTACCCTATGGTAAGTATCGGCGAAACTCTGAGCGTGGTCCGCTATAGTCGGGCTGAGTATGCTCAGTAAAGATGATCGTTTTGATATTGCCACGAACCGTGAAGTCACCCACCACACGGATCCAACGTGGAGCAAGAAGTGCCACTAGATCGTCGAGGATGGTGTTGGTCGCCGATTCATGGCTGATCTGACGGTCGCGATAACCATTAATATACAGCTTCAAGCTCTTGAGTTCAACAACAAACTTGTCGGGTACATAGTCAATGACGATGGTCGCAAAATCGGGAAAGCCGGAACGTGGGCAGAGACAGGTAAATTCGGGAATTTCAAAATGTGCGATATAATCTCTGTCCTGATGCGGATTAGGCCAGGGTTCCAGACGATTGGCATTGATTTCGTCTAGCCCATATTGGCCCGGAATACGCGGTGGGTCTTGATCTTGCATAACAAGTCTCCTTGAGGTACTTCCTCGAGATGAATACCATTTTATTTCCATAAATTTACTGCTCGGTCACCATTATAAGCCTATACACGTGCTAAGAAAAGAGGGCAACAAACATCTCATGGATAAGCTTTCCAGATCTCGCTCTCGGGCGCTCGATTCTGTGCAATAGTGATAAGAAGGGGACAAAGATGTCAAATTTCGTAGACCAACAGTATCTTTTGAATAAAGAGTACAAGAATGCTTCTAATCTGAACGCACGGCTCCAGTTCTTCCAGCGTTTTAGCACAAATGGGGTAGATCAGTATCGTTGGATCTTTGATCACTTCGATGTGAGACCGAGCAGTCGTATCCTTGAATTGGGATGTGGACCAGGCTCGTTGTGGCAGAAAAATCTGGATCGTATTCCACTAGATTGGACTATCACACTATCCGATTTTTCGCCAGGGATGCTCCAAGAGGCTCAACACAACTTGCGTGACAGTGGCCGAAATTTCACTTTCCAGGTTACCGATGCGCAAGCTATTCCTCTTGAAAGTTCCCGCATTGATACAGTGATTGCAAACAATATGCTCTACCATGTGCCAGACCGACAACGGGCATTCTCGGAGATCCACCGTGTTTTGAAGCCAGATGGCTATTTCTATGCATCCACAGTGGGAGAGGCCTCTTTCTCCGAGATGGGAAAGCTGATGAGACAGAACGATCTAGTCCCATGGGGGGAAACACTAGGATTTAGCCTTGAGAATGGTGGTGAGCAGCTATCCTTCTGGTTTACACATGTAGACCTTCATCGTCTGGAGAATATGCTTATGGTTACAGAAACCGAACCGCTCATCCAAATGATCCGTACAGGCATAGGCGGACCAGATATTGATGAGGAGAAACTTCGGCACTTGCGCGAAGAGATAGATCAGGAACTGGCTCAGCACGGTGCCCTTTGTGTCACGATACAATTTGGTCTTTTTGTGGCACATGGTCGGAAGTGAGAAGAAACACCTACCCTACTCCCGCCTGCGCAACGATCTTGATCTGGTCAGCTGAGGTAGGCAGATAATTAGTATTGAAGGGCAAGTGAATATCGGTCGAGGCTACTCCGGGCTGTCGACGCAGGTAAGCTCTGGCTACTGCACTGGTCGCTCCCTTAATAGCTTGTTGCCATTGCTTAGTCTGAGCGGAGGTAAGCGTGTAGACCCAGATGCTGCGTACAGTAATACTCAGGTAGATCAAGTTGTCACTGCCACCGTTTTGCACGGGAGTCCCAACAATAGAAACTGGACCTTGTTGTTTGTAGGCTTTACCCAGCTCTTTGGTAACATGCTGGCTCAGGAGCTGAGCAGCCAGTTGCTCAAAGGTAGCACGATTGTAGACTATGACGCTACCCTGGACCTTGACGGTCACCTGGACGTGGTCTGCCTGCCCGTTCACAGGGATGCTGGGGTCGGTCTCTTCTTTATAGGACGGTTTACTGGCCATGACTTCATTGGTCGCGAGTTGTTTCTGGAACTGCTGGGCTATTTGTTGTTCAAGTGCTGGTTGCAGCGAGGCATTCACACCATCGAGGTCAGCCTGAGCAACATAATGGCTCGTCTGAGGGTCTGTTCCGCCAGTGAAGGGACCGGGATTGCTCACTCTAAGAGCTTTAGAATTGCAGCAAATTCCGCTGATAGCACCTGCCTGGATATTGCCTATTGTTCCGGAGTTAGTAGCAATGGCTGGTGTTTCGATCAGACCTTGCTCCCCATCCTGACGCCCTGGTACCAGGATATTCTGTGTAAGGTGCAAATATACACCTGTGGTCGTGGTGACATTTTCATTGGTTTTAACTGGAATATTGTTTTTGCTGCTATTAGTAAATTCCAGTATTCCCTGTGCTTGGGTACCAGGAATTGTTGTGACGCCGGTAGTAGATACAGTCTTGTTGTCAGTGAGGGTAGCTTGTAAGACGTGAGCGGGAATAGTACGTGTAGTCAGATCTGGTGTGGTCTGCTGTGTAGAAGCTGTCAGGACGTAGCTATTCTCCTCCATTTTTGTCTGTGCAGTGACATAAACCGTTGTCGTTCCGAAGATTTCGGACGATGGAATGAGGTTAATGCCCAGCCCACGTGATACTAGCAGGGCTATCAGCAGGACAAGAATTAGTGCGAAGATCAGAATGGGAACGGTTAGCCGCCTGCGGTGGTTTTGTCTTTGTCGCAATCGTGGCACTTCCGTAACGCGTGCTTTACTTCTGATACTATCAGTTGTACCCTGCCTTTCTCGGCGCTTGCGAGTCTCGCGAACAGCCACTAGCGTGCTCTGATTGTGCAGACGATGCCCAATTATGATCGGCTCGGGCAACTTGCGATCCGACAATGAGCTAGAATATACACGCCGTGGCGTATGCAATTGCAGGGATTGGGATAGGGCTGAAGCAGTAGATTGATGGGATGTGAGTAGCGGTTCGTTGTCTGCTTCCACTCCATTTGGGCCATGGAGGGCTGCTAGGAAGCCTGCACGTAGCTCGGCAACGTCACAATAGCGATCTTCGGGATGCTTTGCCATAGCGGTACTTATTACGGTATCCAGTTCACGAGGAATAGAGGCATCAACGGTACTGGGTAGAGGGATTGGCGCTTGCAGGTGCATCTGGATCACACACACCTCGTCAGGATCATTATAGGGCAGGGTTCCAGTTAACATTTGGTAAAGTAGCACGCCAAGCGCATAGATATCAGTTAAAGGCGTCACGATGCCGCGCGTCTGCTCTGGGGCCATATAATGCGGTGTTCCTGGCACCTGATCCAGAGGAATAGGCTTGCCAGCTTGTAATGTATTGTTCTGTCGGATAGTACGTACTAGCCCAAAGTCGGCAAGATAGAGATGGGGAGACAAGGTGCGCCGTAGCTCGAGCAGAACGTTTGAAGATTTGATGTCGCGGTGAATCAAACCCTTGTCGTGTGCATACTCTACGGCATCCAGCAACTGCTGGTAAATGGTTGATACTTCCTCTAGATCGAGCAGATTGCGGCGAAGATAGCTAGTAAGCGTGCCACCATCGACAAAAGGCATTACTAGATATAGAATACCTTGTGCCTCACCAAACTCGATCAGCGGCAAGATATGTGGATGCTGTAAGCCTGCGATAGTCTGTGCCTCCCGGGCAAAACGTCGCTGCATAGCGCGATCGTTAGCATGATCGCCCAGGATGACTTTGATGGCGACACGGCGATCGAAGGCCGTACGTTGACGACCTTCATAGACAGCTCCCATTCCTCCCACACGAATGCGCTTTATAACATCATAGTTCCCAAGCTGCCTGCCTTCTAGAGATAGCATTGCACACGTTTATCCTTTCCCATCACCCTCTACCTTTGCTCACAGGCAATGGATGAGCTGACTCCACAGTGGGCAAAGCAGGCAAGTTTGTCGGTGAGGCTCCTGAGACTGCTGATACTACAATGTTGATCTGTTGGGAATCGCTCGGCAAGCTATCGCCACCGCTAGCAATATCGATTCTAGCATTGGCAATGCCTCTATAGCCGTTAAGGAACTGCTGAGCCATGGTACGAGTCTTGTTGACCAGTTGTTTGGCAAGCGTCTGCTTCTGCTGGTCATTGAACTGATAGTACCAAGTGCCAGCCACAGCAACTTGCAAAGTAACCACACCATTGTCCACATCGGTCACCGTCTGCTTTGTAATAATCGGACCTGCCAGCATATAGCCCTGTCCCAAGTTGTTGACCGCTTTACTTTTGAGGAGATTCTGTGCGAGGGTTTGTGCTCCACTAGCATCATAGGCCAAGCCTGTACAGGTTGCATTGACTGTGACATTGGCAGAGGCAATATTATGTCCCTGGTCACCTATGGGTTGATCTTCACTTGACTGCGTGGCACATTGTGGATCTCCAGCCAGTTGCTCATTTGGCTTGATCTGGCCCTTTAAGCCGTTGAGGGCTTGTTGGGACAGTGTGAGCTTGAGCTGGTTGACAAAGCCGTCAACGTCGCTCTGTTGAAGAAAAGTGTAGTCTTTCTCATCTTGTCCTCCTGTGAAGGCAGAGTTGACTACGGTAATAAAGCCTCCTGACGCGCAGCAGGTTTCGTTGATCGCACTTGCAGCCATATTTCCGTTTACTCCAGCAGCGGTAGCATGGGCATTTACGGTGATGGAGCCCACAGTTGGCAGATGAGCGCCAGGGATATTGGCCGGGCCATCGGTCTCAACGGATACACCGTTTGGACCGGGAATGGCTGTCGTAGAACCTACCACAAAAGCTTGGTTAGAGCCATTATAAAATGTGAGTTGACCTGTAGCAGCTTCTGCTGGTATGTGACCAACACCTGTAGCAGTCACTGATTTTGACTGCTTCTGTGGTGAGAACGTCAATTGGCGCAATGAGACCTGACGTCTGGTAGAGTCAGCGTTGCTAGTGACGGCCTGTATGACGTAGCTATCCTGCTCTACCTTGCTATTTGGCGTAATGGTAATGGTTGCTGGGGCTGTATTGTCACTCATAGGCAGCCTGAAGTGAAACAGCTGCAAACCAGATGCAGAGCTGGCTACTCCACCGCAGAGTAACAGGAGAGCAACAATGAGAATTGTCGCGATGAGACCTCCCCAACTGTGTTTCTTGCGTCCAGCTCCTGTCTGTGTCGGTTTGCTGCTGCGTACAGGAGGGCGACTTGCACCAGATCCATGCACTGTGGAGGCAGTTGCTATTGCGCCAGTGACTACTGCAGTTTTTCTGGTGTTGCCCTGCTGGGAAGGTGTGTGAGACAGAGGCATTGCCAAGGGCTGTACTGTGCTGGTAGCAGCTCCGGCTGTACCCATCGCAGGCAGTTTGCCAGTAGATCGACTAGGTACGGCCTTTGATGACGATGGCAATTCGATGATGCTTGGTCCTGCTCCAACAGCAGGCTCAGGAGTGTTCGGCATACTTGAGGGAGGGGGCGGAGGTGTAGCATTCAGCGCAACGCTAGCT
>DASYAN010000209.1:0-5144 GCA_036501345.1 Ktedonobacteraceae bacterium | reverse complement strand
GGCCCTTGGCGTACAGTGCAACTTAATATCACCGGACAGGTTCCAGCAATGGCGAGTGGTAAAGTTCCATTGGTTTCAGCATCTGCTCCACAAGAAGGAAAAGCATCTCTTGTACCAGAGCAAGAAGTGCTTTCAGAAATGCCGACGCAGTCAGTCAATACGGGCCCTTGGCGTGCAGTGCAGCCTCCTGCAGCTGGACAGTCTCCGAGTGGTAAGGTTCCAGCGGTTTCAGCAACTGCTCCACAAGAAGAAAAAACAGTATCTATATCAAAAGAACATCCTCCTGTAGGATCTAGATCACAATCTGACACGGTTAAATCAAGTGGTGAAGATCTCTCCTCGCTTGTCAAGGCCTACTCTTGGTGGTCACAGCCTGGTATTGCTTCATCTCCCGAACTGCAAACCAAGCGAACACAGCTTGATCGTCCAGAGGTGCCTCGCGAATCTTTGCGTCTGGCTGATCCTGACACGGTTAAATGGGCAGATGATCCATCTATTCCTTATTCTTTATCTACCAAATCTCCTGCACCTTCTAAGGGAGCTTCGCGTAAGGTCAATCGCAGGAGAGCTGTTGCTATGCTTGCTGCTGGCGGTGTTGCGATAGCTGTGGGTGTTGCAGCTTTGAACCTGGATACGTTGCAGCATCTCTTGGGTATTGCTCCTAACCAAGCACAAACCCAGTCAGATACTGCTGGAAAGCTAATACAGTCTCAGACACACACCGGGCAGACCAAGACTCAGGGGCATATGGGAACGGTCATTGGGCAGACTACTATGGCTCTTAATTCAGCCAACAGTTTCAAAAATCCGGCTGACGGTCAGGGTGGCTTGCTTATTCATCTGCCAAACAGCAAGTTTGTTGCCTACGAGAGGGCATGTACTCATGAGCAGGTTCCTGTTAACTATAATCCTGCAACAAAACAGCTGGTCTGTCCGGCTCATGGTGCAATTTTTGATCCTGCCAACGGTGGTGCTGTTGTGCAGGGACCTGCGACGAAACCTTTGCCAAGTGTCAAGATCAGCGTCAATGGTGATGGGACAATCACAACTATCTGAAATTGCTTACCAATCTAGCATCTTGCATGAGTAATGCACAGCGTGCATAGGGCTTTCTTTCCTGTTTGAGAAACAATAGAGAAAGAAAGCCCTATATACTATCATCACGTGCTCTCATAGAGAAGTGGAAGGCACTTTGATTGACATTTACTGTTTCTAAAATTCTTATTTTGGGCAGACGGGGTTAAAAGAGGAAGTGTAACATCTCTTAAACTGTTGATGCATTCTTTGAGTGTAGAGAGGGGAGGTTGCTAAGGCCCCTTTGCCTTGACGGCTATTCTCTGTGGTCTTTGAGTAAGCGTGCAACCTCTTCCAATACTTCGTCTACATCTAGCTCTGGTAACTCATCTACTGTGTTTGCTCCGGTGCGTGGTTCAGTTGTATATCTCGTACGGTCAGTGTGAGTGGCATCGCCTGTCTCGTCTGTCTCGTCGTTTGGTATGGTCTCCTGGAAAAACTCTTGCTCACAGGCTTGCAGAGCTTCCTCTACGGAACAGTTTCCATAGACGATGCGGGGCAGGAGGCTATGATAGATTGATGCCGTTTGCATGATTGCACTAAAGGCAAGGCGGAACTGTTCAAAAGAAATAGAGTTATTGGCCAGAGGAATAGTTTCTTCCAGGCGTACCTCGCCATCTTCTAAATCTAGGCCAAATTTTCCTATAGCAATACGATAATTAACAGCCATGAGCGCCTCCAGACATTCTAGGCGCTTACGAGATGTTGCTGTTCCAACATGTGGTACAATCAGCATCAGCTTGCTTGCATTTCCCCTCTGATGGATGCCTATGACCATGCGCCATTGTCCGTGGTCTCCATGGAATGACAGTTCGATCGTATGCTGCTCATAGTCGAGGTGCGCGATCTTGATGCCCATTTTCTTGAGGAAGTCCGCAATATCGGTGATACCAAAGCTACTGGCCATGGACTCTCCTTGCGTGTTGGTTATACAATAAAAACCAGGGGACATAACACAACCTTGTACCCCTTGGACTGAGTATACCATAATACTGACCAGTCTGTCTGCCTCTTGTTGCTGAGAGCCTCCTAATTTATCCCCCCGATGTACTATTCGTTGGGATCGATCTTTCCGACAGGTGCAATCCTGCTAGGCTAGGCCCCAAAAGCATAGCTGTTCCTTTGCAGATGTTACCCTGCTCTGGGTTCAGCGTATATATAAGAAACTAGGGTTGTTTGCTAGAGATCATTCTTGATGTTAGGGTTCGAAGTAGGAAGAACCCTTTTTCCCTGGTGATCCCAGGATAGTGCATACGAGGCCGGATCATACCCGATCATGCGCAAAGCGATCGGGTTGTTATTTTTATGTTTAATAAGGGGACATACTCATGGAAAGTATCACACAGAAACGTGACTTGGAGTCTCTCTCGTTTGAAGAGCGCATGCTGCTCGGAGCTGAGAATGCCATACGCTGTATGGGCGTAACTTCTCAGGATCGTGTCTTTATCCTCACTGACTACTATCGTGAGAACATTGCTTGCCTTGTTGCCAATGCTGCTCTTGCAAAGCATGCGGATGTCACCGTGCATTTCCTTGAACATTATGGTACACGTCCACTGAGCGTCTTCTCCGATGAATTGCGCAACGCTCTAATCCAGGCACGTCCCACAGTGACCTACTATATTGCCACTGCTCAGCCAGGAGAAATTGCATTCCGTATTCCTCTGCTGCCTTTCCTGGCTAATGAACTGAAAGTCCGCCATGGACATATGATTGGCATAGATGAGACGTTGATGGTCGAGGGCATGTGTGCCGATTATAATGAAGTGTATACACTGACCCACCAGATCTATGATGCTGTTAAGCATGCCCAGACAATTCATGTGAGCTCTGCCAAAGGGAGTGATGTAACAGCCACGTTTCATCGAGATTGGCAATGGGTTCCCTGCCATGGACGTTATCATGAACAGGGCAATTGGGGAAATCTGCCTGAAGGTGAAGTTTTTACTGCTCCTGCAACGGTGGATGGAGTGCTTGTCTGCGATGTGCTTGGAGATTACTTCTCGGAGAAGTACGGTGTGCTGGAGCACCCGCTTGTGATTACCGTCAAGGATGGGTATGTGACCGACGTCACCTCAGAGAATGGGGTTGTAGCCCAGGAGGTGCGCGATTACCTATTTTCTGTACCTAATGGCAATCGCGCTGGTGAATTCGCTATTGGTACGCTGACGAGCTTGAAAAGACTGGTCGGCAATCTTTTGCAAGACGAAAAACTTCCTGGTCTGCACGTTGCCTTTGGCAATCCCTATCCTCAATTTACTGGTGCTGATTGGGATGCATCCATTCATGTGGATGTTATTCCGACCTGCTGCACAATTGAGGTGGATGGTCGCCTCATTATGCGCGATGGCACATTCGTCATTTGAGAATTTCTGACAGGTTTGAGCCCTTTGCCTCTTGACAACTTAATGAATTGGTGTCGTAATGTTATTGATAGGATAGAAAATCATCTCGACCGATAACCCCGTTCTCGCTATCCAAAAGCGTTCTACGGTGCATTAGCTCATTCAACAAAACAGCATAAACGCTCTTTAATAGTGGCTACGGGATATTATTTTGGGGTCTGATGGGTTCTGGGTGCCTCATGGATCGATGCATGCAATTTCCACGCATGGCATATCGTCATCTAAATAGGAGAGTTCGAGAGGAGTTCGAACGTGGCCGTAACCAGAGGACAACACCTGATCGGAAAAAGGCTCGGTTCCTGTACACTGGAAAGATTATTGGGGTATGGAGGGTCCAGTGCGGTCTTTCTTGCCCAGGAGGATGATCCTGAGCGTAAGGTGGCTGTAAAGGTCTTCTTGCCTCGGACTGGTCTGGATAGCCAGATGCAACGCGATTTCTACCTTCGGTTCCTACGAGAAGCAGAAGCGGCTAGCAAACTGGATCACCCTAATATCTTGCCTGTCTACTCCTATGGTGAAGAAGATGGGCTTCCATATATCATCATGCCCTATATGCTAGGTGGAACGCTTTCAGAACATATAGCCCGGTGTGGGCCTCTCTCTTGGCTAGAAGTGCAGTGGTATCTTGAGCAACTAGCCTCTGCTCTGGAATATGCTCATAAACATGGTTGTGTACATTGCGATGTCAAGCCTGCGAATATTCTCCTCGATAGTGAAGGTCACGTTTTGCTCTCTGACTTCGGTATTGCGCGACTGACCAGAACTGAAGAAGGTGCTGAGATAGCAGACGCCAGTGGGCCGAGGGTGGTGATGGGCACTCCCGATTATATTTCACCAGAACAAGCTTTGGGCCGTCCACTCGATGGACGCTCTGATATCTATTCACTAGCGGTTACTATTTTCTTCTTGCTAACAAAACGGCTCCCTTTCAATGGCAATTCGCCAATTGCACTTGCTTTATTGCATGTGCACGAAGCTCCACCCTCGTTAGCTGAAATGCGGGCCGATATTACACCTGCTCTCGATCAGGTGGTACACAAAGCACTCGCGAAGGATCCTGCTAATCGTTTTCAATCAGCCAGTGAGTTTAGTACAGCCTTTGCATCTGCTGTCCTGGAGAGTACTGCACAGTCTCTGTCTAGAAGATTTGGTCGCGAACATGCGGGAGATGCGCTTAACTACGAGTTTAATCTATTGAGCGATGAAAAATCTGTTTTTGTTGTAGACAGGCCTACGATACTTGTAAAGCCTGTGAAACTCACAAATAAGGCAAATAGGCGTCTCTTACTATTTATGCTGGCTACATGCTTGGTAATCGCTGGAGCAGTTGGCTTTACTTTTGAGGCTATCACAGGCGGTTTGGTCCAAATAGCAGGTAGCAGTCCTGCCGCCGTAGTAACACCTGGCACAGCCGCAGTAGATCTGCTTGCTGATAATAATAGCTGGCCGACCAGCAGTACCTTTTTCTTTGAAGGGCAGAGTCAGCAGTATTATATTGTGGATAAGTCTGCCAACGAGGGAGCACTTGCTCTGTACTATAATCACCTATTTGGTAATTTTCGTCTAACAGTAACGATGGAGGAGATGCATAGCTCTCCTTTGGCAGGGGATTATTACGGCGTGATCTTTCGAGCAACTTCTGATCAGTCACATTATTATCTCTTT
>DASYAN010000208.1:0-7979 GCA_036501345.1 Ktedonobacteraceae bacterium | reverse complement strand
CCTTACTCCAACAGACGAGACGAGGAGGACACCTACCCGATCCACAACCTTGCTCATTGTTGCCGTATCACCAGCTTGAGAACTGATTCATCAGCTCTCTTACATCTTCTTGTGCTTTTTTCCTGATCTTCGCATCCTTCTCCTTCTCTCTGCCACGCTGAGCAATTCTCTCTCTCCCCTTAAGCTTCTGCTCCCAGCGATCATTCACAGACCCTGCCACATTGGAGACAGACATCCCAGAGCTGGTCACCTAGATCTGGCTCTGGGAAAAGACCAAACTATTGCTCTGAATATGGTTGTCCGCAACAGAGTGTTGTACCAATCCAGAGTTCAGCTGGGAAGGGATTATCGGTTTCTTCCCCATAAAACTCCCAATCATAAGGTATCGTGTCATCATCTTCTAGTAGTTCATCTAATTCTCCTAGCCATTCTAATTCTTCTTTTGACATCTCTTCATCTGGATCTTCTTGACCTTGAAGATTTTTCAGTAACGTTTGTGCTGCTGTCATATCGTAAAACTACTTCCATTCCTCACCCCCTGAGCCAAGTACTTCAGAAGATGCTTTTTTCCGGCTATTATGTACTTAAACAGTCTGATCATTGGATACATACGACGGGACAACAGGTTAAAGTGAGGCCGAGGATTCAATTAGACCTTTGGCACTATTCTCAATGGGCTGAACCAGCTTCTCAGGGCGATTTATAGTGTTCTTTCTCCTTGTGATGCCGAGGGTGCCGAGGGTTCTGCCCCTCCATTTCAGATTCATTTTTTTGAACACTCTCTTTGAAGAGACTTTCTTTTTTCACTGTCAGATTGACTGAAACACCCTCGGCATCCTCGGCACTCTTTTGATTTGATGGGAATTTTTTCACTGCTACATTGACTGAAACACCCTCGGCACCCTTCAAACTAACCTGCAATAAGACAGCTCTCATATAAACTCTCTTGCCCCGCCTCAAATGAAGATGTTCTCACCGAAGCATTCATTGACATGCTTCTTCAACTCAACTCCAAAGCGAAACTTGAAACTATTCGGTTTCTCTTGAAGCAGGAGTCGTTTGTCTTCATTGAGGGGGAAAACTGACCACTGGCAGCGATCTAAGGCACCCAAGGCTGCCTGTTGTGTCCAGGCAGTCGTCAAAGTTGAGGTCATAGCACATCCTTTCACACTCTCCACGGGGAAGCTATGAGATGAGCGCGTCCCTATATATTCCTGTTCTGTTTTCACTCATGGAAAGCAGAAATGGTAGAATTTACCCATTTTTACAGAAATAGGTAGATGAAGGAAAAATGCTAAGGGAAGAATGTTCTCACTCACATGCGAAGAGAGACTATTCTATCCAAATAAGATTATACATGAAAGATGGAGTAAGCCTAAGAAGACATTGTATATATGGAACAAAAGTGAAAGGTTTCAATTCTGATCAGAAACTTTTCTGACTCGATATTTTAAATTATAGCATAAAAAGTGCCAATATACAAATTTTTCTATCATATTTGAAAAGAAGAATATACTCCTTATATCTATTTTCGAAGAAGCGCAGGGTGAAGGTTGCAATAAAGCTAACTTCGATCAGTAGACCGATCATCGCTTCCATGACAGCTAATCGGGCGAAGGCATCTCCTAGTGTTACGCCCCAAGGCAGCAGGCTAGTTCTTCCTGGCGTGCCAGATCAATCTCGGGTTCAGTACGCCAGGATGCCTGATGGACTTGCTCTATGGCACTTTTTAGGACAGGTGTAGCGAAGATTGCCTCTTGCGATGCATTTTGCACATCGCCTTTCTCGCTGTCCACTTCTATCCCTGTTGGCTTCCTTTATTAGCTTGCATGGACTTCCTCCTGGGCCTGCACTCTTATGGGCACCATGACAAGTTTGCCATCCTTCGCATCGATCTTGATCCTATCGCCGTCACGAATGGTGCCATTGAGAATACCACGGGCAATAGGGTTCTCAACCTCTCGCTGGATGACACGTTTGAGGGGACGGGCTCCAAACTGTGGGTCATAGCCCATCTCTGCTAGCAAATCTCGTGCCGCGCCGGTGAGTTCTAGCGTAATGTGGCGTTCAGCTAGACGCGGGCATAGACGATCGATCTGGATATTGATGATGTCCTTCATCTGCTCACGCGTGAGTTGATGGAAGACAATAATTTCATCGATACGATTGATGAACTCCGGACGGAAACCCTCTTCTCGCAAGTGTTGACGCACCTGACGCTGGATCTCGTCCTCATCCATGCCATCCAACTCGTGCAGCCAGCTCGTTCCGACATTGCTGGTCATAATAATGACAGTATTTTTGAAATCGACAGTGCGTCCTTGACTGTCCGTCAAGCGGCCATCGTCAAGCATCTGTAGCAAGACGTTGAAGACTTCTGGAGCAGCTTTCTCGATTTCATCGAAGAGCACGACGCTATAAGGACGACGACGCACGGCTTCCGTCAACTGGCCTCCTTCTTCGTAGCCAACATAGCCGGGAGGAGCACCGATCAAACGTGAGACGCTATGCTTCTCCATATATTCAGACATGTCAATACGGATAAGAGCGTGCTCATCGTCAAAGAGAAATTCGGCAAGGGCTCGTGCCAGCTCGGTTTTTCCGACGCCCGTTGGACCGAGGAAGAGGAAGCTGGCTAGTGGACGATTGGGGTCCTGCAATCCTGCACGCGCACGACGGATGGCGTCAGAAACCGCTTGCAAGGCCTGATCTTGCCCTACGACACGCTGGCGCAGGCGGTCCTCCATACTGATCAGCTTCTGGATTTCAGCTTCCATGAGCTTTGAAACTGGAATATGTGTCCACTTGGAGACGATTTCAGCAATATCCTCCGCATCGACCTCTTCTTTGAGCATACGCCCACCCTGGATACTCGTGAATTCCGCTTCTACTTCTCGAAGTCGCTGCTCCAGCCTTGGGATCGTGCCATGGCGCAGTTCAGCAGCTTTGCCAAAGTCGTATTCGCGTTCGGCTCTTTCTAGTTCGACCTGTGCCTGCTCAAGTTCTTTTTGCACGAGTTGCATAGCCTTAACCAGTTCGCGTTCACGCTCGAGTGCCAGCCTCATAGTGTTCAGTTGCTCTTGCAGATTGGCAAGCTCCTGCTCGACCCTGGCTCGTCGTTCCTGGCTCGCTGGATCAGTTTCCTTTTTGAGCGCCTCGAGTTCGATCTGCAGTCGCCGGATGCGCCGATCCAGCGTGTCAATCTCGCTAGGAGTGCTATCGAGCTCTACACGCAGACGACTAGCAGCCTCGTCTACCAGATCGATTGCTTTGTCTGGCAAGTAACGGTCGGTGATGTAGCGGTTGGAGAGTACTGCTGCAGCCACGAGAGCGCTGTCTGTAATACGCACACCATGATGGACCTCATAGCGCTGCTTGAGGCCACGCAAAATGCTGATCGTGTCCTCAACTGAGGGCTGGTCAACCATGATCGGTTGGAAGCGACGCTCCAATGCGGCATCCTTCTCAATATGTTTGCGATATTCATCCAAGGTAGTAGCGCCAATGCAGTGCAGTTCGCCACGCGCTAGCATAGGTTTGAGCATGTTGGAGGCATCCATTGCCCCTTCCGCTGCGCCCGCACCGACCAGTGTGTGCAATTCGTCGATAAAGAGGATGATATTGCCCTCAGAGCTCGTCACCTCTTTCAACACAGCCTTCAGCCGTTCCTCGAATTCGCCACGATATTTGGCACCTGCAACTAGCGCACTCAGGTCAAGTGCAATGACCTGCTTGTCGGTCAGATTCTTGGGCACATCACCACGCACAATCCGCTCGGCCAGCCCCTCGACAATGGCAGTTTTTCCGACGCCTGGTTCGCCAATCAAGACCGGATTATTCTTCGTACGACGGCTCAAGACTTGGATGACTCGACGAATCTCTTCATCGCGTCCAATCACCGGATCAAGCTTGCCCTGGGCTGCAAGCTGTGTGAGATTGCGCCCATATTTTTCGAGTGCCTGATATTTGCCCTCCGGATTCGGGTCAGTCACCCGCTGCGCACCACGAATAGATGTGAGAGCCTGCAACACGTTCTCACGAGTGAGTCCTGCCGCTTTCAATGCACGCTGCACAGCTCCATCGCTGATATCAAACATGGCCAGCAACATATGCTCCACGCTGAGATACTCATCATGGAAGGTGCTCATCGCGCGCCAAGCTGCTTCGAGCAATGTTCGTAAACGTGGCGAGATGCTCGGCTCACTTCCGCCATAGACGTGCGGCATACGCTCGATTTCTGCATTGATAATGTGTTGTGCCGCTTTGAGATCTCCACCTACCTTCGCAATGATCTGCTGGACAACACCTCTCTCCTGTCTGAGTAGAGCAGCTAGCAGATGTTCGACATCAATCTGACTATGATGCTGCTCAGTGGCTATCTCCGCTGCAACACGAAGAGCCTCGCGTGCTTTGTCAGTAAACTGCTCAATGTTCATGATGGTCTCTCTCCTGCTCCAACTCTTGACATACGCCCTCTAGACGCTTGAGCAAATGCAGAATCACTTCGACTCCTGCCAGATTGACACCCAGGTCATGCTGCAACCGACGAATCCTCCGTAGTTGTAAGACCTCTTCCTCGCTATAGCGTAGCTCCCCATCAGCCTCATCTCCCTCGATCAGACCCAATGTATGCAGATGGCGAATTGCTCCAATACCCAGATGGCTCACCGCCGCTGACTCCCGCTCGCTATACGATGGAGAAGATTGGTACTGCTGGCACACGATATGTATTACATGCTGCTCATCCATGGTTGCTCCTCCCTGCTACATTTGCCGTCTGGGAAGCCTCGCCCATTGAACGGGCAAAAGCTTCAAAGAGGCGCTGTTGTTCAGCATTCAGGTGTGTTGGAATCACCACATTTACTTCAGTGTAAAGATCACCACGTTTGTCTGGTCGTCCCGCAGTAGGCATACCCTGCCCTTGTAGTCGGAATGATCTGCCATTCGGGGTTCCCGGTGGAATATGCAACCGTAGTCGGCGTCCATCAGGAGTTGGCACCTCTACATCCCCTCCAAGTACAGCCGTTGTCAGAGGAACATCCACACGTGTGCGGAGCGTTGTTCCTTCTCGTGTGAAACGAGGATCTGGTAACACATGCACACGTAGATAGAGATCTCCCCGCCCTGATCCACCCAGACCAGCCATGCGTATACGATTACCTTCATCTATGCCTGCGGGTATTTTCACCTCCACGCGACGAGTACTACCATCGGGCTGGGTCAGTTCCAAAACACGGGCCGCCCCCTGGTATGCATCAGCGAGGGTGACATCCAGTTCAGCTTCAGAATCTTGTGCTGGAGGAGTATATACATCACGCTGGCTATATCCTGTCGGGCGTGTATGTCCCCTTGTTGCACCCGAAAAGCCTGAGCCGAAGAAGGTCTCGAAAAAGTCTGAGAATGGAGAAGCTCCTCCAAAGAGGTCACCCAGATCTTCCTCATTCATGGTGCGATACCGTGTGCGTCCCCCATCGGCTCTGGCACCTCTCCCTGTTGCACCCACAGGCCCAGAGGACTCAGGCCATCGCCCATATTGCTGGCGATACGCGCCTAGCTCTTCATAGCGCTTACGCTTCTCAGGGTCGGACAGCACTTCATTGGCTTCGTTGATCTCCTTGAATTTTTCCTCGGCAGTCTTATCATTCGGATTGACGTCTGGATGATACTGCCGTGCCAGCTTGCGATAAGCTTTTTGAATGTCTTTCTGGCTCGCGTTTTTGTCGACGCCCAGAATCTTGTAATAGTCCTTGTAATCAACGGCCATGCATCCAATCTCCCCAAAGAAGGTTGCTCCGACTAGAGTAACCGTATCCTGCTCATGACGCCTCAGAATGGACCCATCGAGCGCTATGAATTGCCGCCCCTACCGATTTGCATCCACTGGGCCCATTCCATTGTCATACGATTTATCGTCATCGGTAGGGGCGGCAATTTCGTTGCGTTCGTTGGCCTCCATTCCATCTCAGATGCTCAGCTCCGCTGATAACACCTCGCAAAAATTTGAACTTCGCCCTGCTTAGACTTCGTGGTACTCTCCCTCCACAGTTCCAGGTTCACTAGCAGGTGTAGACTCGGATCTTCCTGCCCCATCGCCTGCTGGTGCTCCAGGTTGGCTGTAAACCTCCTGACCAATGCGCTGCATCGTGCGCTCCAGATCATCAGCAGCACTGCGTATACGCGTGATGTCGCTGCCTGCAAGTGCATCGCGTACGGCCCTGATACGATCCTCCACGTCACTACGCAAGCTAGCCGAGACCTTGTCTCCCAGATCTTGCAGCGTCCGCTCGGCCTGGTAGGCTAGGCTATCGGCACGGTTGCGCATCTCAATCTCTTCACGGTGCTGGCGATCTTCCTGCGCATGCTGTTCTGCTTCCCTCACCATACGCTCGACCTCGTCCTTAGAGAGACCACTGGAGGCCGTGATCGTGACCTTTTGCTCCCGACCAGTGGCTTTGTCGCGGGCTGTGACATGGAGAATGCCATTGGCATCAATGTCGAAGGTCACCTCAATCTGCGGTATTCCACGCGGAGCTGGTGCAATGCCTTCGAGTCGGAAGCGACCCAGGCTCTTGTTATCGCGTGCCAGTTCACGCTCCCCTTGCAGCACATGAACCTCTACTGCTGGCTGGTTATCTTCTGCCGTGCTGAAGGTCTCACCCTTACGCGCTGGAATAGTCGTGTTGCGCTCGATCAATTTGGTCGTCACGCCACCCAATGTCTCTACTCCTAGCGAAAGTGGCGTCACATCAAGCAGGAGCACATCCTTCACCTCACCTCTGAGCACACCGGCCTGGATAGCAGCACCGATGGCCACCACCTCGTCAGGGTTCACTCCCTTGTGCGGTTCCTTGCCAAAGATCTTGCGCACCAACTCAACCACAGCAGGCATGCGAGTCTGCCCACCAACCAAAATGACCTCATTGATATCACTGGCCTGAATGCCTGAATCCTTCAACGCCTTCATCACTGGCTCACGTGTGCGCTCGATGAGATCGCCGACCAGTTGCTCGAGTTTGGCCCGCGTCAGGGTCATCACCAGATGCTTGGGTCCGCTGGAATCTGCGGTGATGAAAGGCAGATTGATCTCGGTCTGTGTCGCCGAGGACAATTCGATCTTAGCTCGCTCTGCCGCTTCCTTGAGGCGTTGGAGTGCTGTACGATCCTTGCGTAGGTCAATCCCCTGGTCCTTGCGGTACTCGTCGGCTAACCAGTCAACGATGCGCTGGTCAAAGTCATCTCCACCCAGATGAGTATCCCCATTAGTGGCCTTGACCTCAAAGACACCCTCACCTAATTGCAAGATGGAGATATCGAAAGTTCCCCCACCCAGGTCATAGACAGCGATCATCTGATCACGCTTCTTGTCCAGCCCATAGGCCAGTGAAGCCGCTGTTGGTTCATTGATGATGCGCAAGACTTCAAGCCCTGCAATTGTGCCTGCGTCTTTGGTCGCCTGACGCTGTGCATCATTGAAGTAGGCAGGTACCGTAATCACGGCCTGAGTGACACGTTCACCTAGTTTAGCTTCGGCATCGACTCTCAGCTTTTGCAGAATCATCGCCGAGATTTCTGGTGGACTATATTCGCGTCCACCCAGTACAACACGAACGTCACCATTGGCGGCACGCGTGATCTTGTAGGGTACACTCTTGATCGTGCGCTGGACTTCGGAATCATCGTATTTACGCCCCATAAGACGTTTAATAGAAAAAACTGTATTTTCAGGGTTAGTCACCGCTTGCCGTTTCGCTACTTGGCCGACCAACCGCTCACCGCTCTTAGTAACCGCCACGACGGAGGGAGTGAGCCGCGCCCCCTCAGCGTTCTCCAGGACGGTGGGCTCTCCAGCTTCCATGACTGCCATCACCGAGTTGGTTGTTCCCAGGTCAATGCCAATGACTTTTGCCATCGCTCATCGCTCCTTTCAGAAAAGCCTCGTAGAGACTATATCTCGTCAGCATTCAGAATGTTCTTGGCTA
>DASYAN010000207.1:0-6713 GCA_036501345.1 Ktedonobacteraceae bacterium | reverse complement strand
AAGGAAAGCATCAATGAGATGGGACGCAATCACAGTTTTTATCCTCTTTTTTCTCGTCGTTACCGTCCTTGGTTTTATCGCCGCACGCTGGAGAAAGGGAGACCTCGATCAACTCCATGAATGGGGCTTAGCTGGTAGGCGTTTTGGTACAATCGTCACCTGGTTCTTACTTGGTGGTGATCTCTATACCGCCTATACATTCATCGCTGTTCCTGCCGCCATGTATGGTCTAGGAGCAGTCAGCGGATTTTTTGCCGTTCCTTTATCCGCATTCTCTGACTGGTGTACTGAGTAGCAATAGTGAAAAGGTGATCAAGCGCAATGCAGCCATTCTGCCTCTCTATTCGCTGGTGCTAGGCTTCCTTGCCTTGCTCGGATACATGGCAATTGCCGCCAAAGTACATCTGATTGGGAGTAGTACTAATACGAATAGTGCCATACCAGCTCTCATTAATCAGGCATTTGCGCCCTGGTTTGCTGGTTTCGCATTTGCTGCAATTGCCATTGGTGCTCTGGTTCCTGCGGCAGTGATGTCTATTGCTGCTGCGAATCTCTTCACCAGGAACATCTATAAAGAGTATATCAAGAAGAATGCCAGTGATCGCGAGGAGTCACAGGTAGCCAAGATAGCCTCACTCGTGGTCAAGTTTGGGGCCTTGCTCTTCATTGTTTACATCCAGCCATCACAGGTCATATTCTTCCAGTTACTGGGAGGCATCTGGATTCTTCAGACCCTGCCCTCAGTCTTCCTGGGACTCTATACTCGCTGGTTCAACCGCTGGGCATTACTGATTGGCTGGGCTGTGGCAATGATCGCGGGCACTTGGTTGTTCTATGCCAATGGTAACAAGCCCACAGCCGTGGTTCCGCTTTTGAATATTCCCATGTATACAGCCTTCACCGTGCTGATTCTAAACCTTGTGCTAGCCATCATTCTCACACCTGTCTTTGAACTTATTGGTGCCAAACGCGGTAAGGACAGCACTGAAGCATCCGACTATGCAGAGGAACTTGTTACAGTAGGACCGTCTGAGACGGGACTTGAGGCCTTGGGATAGGCATCATCTCATCACACCTGTAAAACTTCTATACGAGTGCGATAAAGGGCCTGCCTACGGACAGACCCTTTATCGCATTTCTCACCTTGCATTACTATGCTACTATGGCACTGGATACTCTGGATTTAGCATACAGGCAAGGAATATGTGAACTTATGGATTTTGATAATGATATCCCCGAAGAAGCGACCGAGGTTGGCAGTGACGAATTACTCTCAGATGACAACCTCCATCTTCCTGAAGGAGCCAACCCACTTGTGCGTCTCCATGCGGTCCGTGCATGGCTTAGACGCCGCCAGAAAATGACAAGTATCGAAATTGGCGAGGCAGCTCTGGAGCTTCAGCAACTCCAGCAGGACGAGTCAGGTACAACCAGATTACGCCGTCGCGAACTGCAGGCCCGCCAGGAACAAATGCAGCAGCTACAAGAGAAGTTTCGGCAGGCACAGCAACGCTTGGTAACGTATGAGGAAGCTGAAACATTGCTAGAAGAGTGCGTAGACCACACAACTGTTGGACAGCGCCTGCTGGTCGAATATTATTTGACGCTGGAAGAACAAGTGCAAAACAGCTTGCAAGCTGGCGAGAGTGAATCTTCTCTACGCTTGCAAGTGCTCTTTGATGTTCAACATCGCATTGAGCAAGTGAGTATTTCTGAGGAAGACGAATAGAGCTATATGTATGTCTGAAGAGCATCCGACAATTGTTGGCATTAATCACATCCAGATAGAAGCTCCTCCACGGTGTGAAGAAGCAGCTCGGGCATTTTATGGTGGTATGCTGGGGCTTGAAGAGATTGAGAAGCCTGAAAACTTGCGTTTGCGTGGCGGTGTATGGTTTGTCTGCGGTCATCAGCAAATCCATATTGGTGTTGTCAGCAACTTTGAACCACGGCGCAAAGGTCATCCAGCTCTTGAAGTACGCTATCTCTCAGCCTGGCGAGCACGCTTGGAAGCCTATCATATTCCTGTAATCGAAGATGAGCCATTACCCGGATGGTCTCGCTTCTACATCACCGATCCGTGGGATAATCGTATTGAACTTCTCGAACGCTGTCAAGCATAACCAGCATCAGCATCGATACAATGCTGCACTATGCCGTGTGCAAAGGCACGACCGGGCCGCCCTCGAAAATTACCTTGAGGTCTGAGAGAGAAACTGGCGCTGACAATGGAAAGTCAAAAAAGCCACTCTGCAACTGACCCGGTAGAGCATCTGCCTGGATCGAGATCAGTTTGGTCGGTACCTTTTTTCCATCCGGCATTACCAAATATACCAAAGATGCATAATTCACACCAAGCACAGAGTTCCCTTTATTGATGGCATCAACCTCTACACGCAAGGTATAGGTGCCATTGCGCTTGTGATCATCGGAAAACTTTGTTGCTAATTTTGCGTCTTTGATGGCAAGATTCACCCCTTGGAACTCTATAGCACGATTGATGGGTATTGAGTCCAGTTGGCTTGTTACAACAACCGTTGGGGTTCCCGGTGGAAGATCGCCACTGACATTATTTGATTCACCCTCCGGGGGGGCATAAAGCACAGCTAGTATGGTTATAAGCAAAACAATGGCTGCACCGAGTGCTATACGTACTCGGGGAGAGGAAAGATGTCGCATAACCGTTGATAACTCCTGGTCCTATGATTACCAGGGCATATTATAGCAAAGAAAATTGTTTATCACCATACAAGTAGGCATACGAATCCTGCGGACGGACGTGCTAAAGCGCTAGACACGTAGGACCGATTTACCACGTCCGTGGGCAAGGGAAAGCTCATGGCAACCGAAGAGCAGACCTACAAAGAGCAGACCTAGACACATTTCGGCCTGCTCCTTATATGGATTCTTCCAATCTATCTCATCCAGGACAGGAGATAACTGACATACGGGACGTTATCAATTATGCCTGCACATTATATTTTGAGCGACGACGGCTGATTGAACCACCTTTGCGGCCAGCAGCCTGGGCCTCTTCACTAGTCCACTTGTGAGCTGTGCCCAGAGCATGAGCAGCTTTACCACCCTTACTGGCAATTTCACGCTTTTTCTCTGGACTCATTGAAGCAAAACCGCGACCACGCCCTTTTTGATCACGCTCTTTTTGACTTTGCATTAGTTATTCTCCTCCTTGATCGAATGCGCTGTAATTAGTCAGCATTCTTATCACTACCTTTGGAGGTGAGAGTACAGATATACCTTATTGCTACCTGTCTCTACTCCCTACAAACTATTCTTCCCAGTAGCCGTTGGGGGATGAAACAGTTGTGCTACATACCCCTATGTAGAACACGACTCATCTGATAGTTTAGATACACATGAGACGAGGTGAATTTTCTCTCCTGCTATTTTTGGTTTTCACTTTCTGGAGAATCCATTGCGAAAATGCTATCCATTATCTCCATGAGACTACGACCTCCTTGTCTTTTATATTCAATGGTGGTAGAATACCTCTACCGAAGAAAACGGTTGTCACATGTACAAAGCGGAGAATTTTACAATGCCGAGGAATCAGCTAACTCAATCACACTTCCAACTCAAGCCAGATGAGGTTGTTCTTGATCGTACCAAGCTGCTTCCACCATACAAAGTCATTGTGCATAATGACGATCATAATGAGATGAATTACGTAATTTTCGCACTCTTGCATTCAGTTAATACATTAACAGTGCAGGAGGCGGAACGTATCATGCTTACCGCCCATCTTACTGGCAAAGCAGTAGTCATTGTTTGTCCCAAAGAAGCGGCTGAGTACTATCAAGAACGACTCCTGAGTTATAATTTGACAGCAACGATCGAACCGGACTAATATACTTGTGCTATTGACTTTGGTCTTCTGTAGGAAATAAAATTTGTAATAGTCGTATGTCAGTCAAGTAAGTAGGCGTTCACTGAAGCATACTGACGCTGAAGGTCCAGATGATGCTGTTTTATCACGCTGTCCTCATACTCCCATCAGGAGGGGAGAATCATGGTTCACTTATGGGGTTCCAAAGTTAAGGAAGATGCTGAGATGAGCAGATGTGCCCTAGGCGAATGTGCCACCGGGGACATTGCTATCGTGATTGGCGGAGAGAAGCTTGACTCCAATCTCGTCTATCTTGGATGCCAGATGGCGAAAGGAGCCAGACGTAAGGTTCACTTCGTGCATGTCATCGAAGTGCCTCGTACGCTGCCGCTGAAAGCAATTCTCACAGAAGAATCTGAACGTGCCGATCAACTGCTTAATTCAGCCATGGAAATAGCCCACCGCGTTGGCTGTGAAGCTATCCCTGAGGTTGTGCAAGCACGTGATGCCGGATCGGCCATAGTTGACGAGGCACGCGATCACCATTGTGCTTTGTTGCTGATTGGTATGGTTCGTCACGGCAATCATGTACAGAGTGAACTGAACAAGACCGTCAGTTATGTACTGGCCAACTCACCCTGTCGTGTCTGGCTTGTGCAGGATCCTCCAATCCAGCAAGAGGCTAAAGTTCATTAATACTGTGTCTGTCATCTCACCAGATGACTGTTTTTGGCGAGAAAACCTCGCGCGTAAATGCACGAGGTTTGTAGTCTTTTCATGTTTGATGAGCTATAGCTTACATCCGTCTATTCTAGCACTTCAATAGACTATCGAAAATATGTACAATTTCTCTCCATGACACAAAAGTCAGGGGTATCCTAGCGTAATTATGGTAAAATATTAACATCTGAAATTTGTTTGCCACAGGTACAAGCGGGGTTTTCACTATGAGCACATGCTTGTACGCGTCTGGAAAGGCAGATATCCCGTTATGACAACTGACATTCATTCCGCCAGTTCATCACCTTCCCCACATAGAGATTACTACACAGCACTCTATCAAGCTGCTCTGACTATCTCTTCTAGCCTTGAACTCAGTCAGGTTCTGCAAAGTGTAGTTACGTGTAGTACCGAGGCTATGCGAGTCAAGGCTTGTGTGCTTCGCCTGCTTGATCCCAGTACTGGCCAGCTCCGTTTGAGTGCTGTCTATGGCTTGAGCAGTGAATATCTGGCGAAAGGCCCGGTCTCGGTTACTGATAGTCCTATCGATAGTGAGGCTTTACAAGGTTCGCCCGTCTTTGTGGCGGATGCCAGCACTGATGCTCGTTTCCAGTACAAGGAAGCCGCCCGTCAGGAAGGACTGGTCTCTATCCTTTGTGTTCCATTAGAAGTTCACGGTGAGGCCATCGGGATTATGCGTGTCTACACAGATAAGCCCACGGACTTCCATCAGGACGATATTCAATTTCTCTCGGTACTGGCCAGTCTGGCTGCACTTGCTATTGAAAATGCGCGTCTCTACGAGAGCATCAAAAGCACCTATGACGGTGTGATGAATGCTTTTTGGGGCACGCAAACCCCTTAGCTAATAGGTCTTGTTTTTCGCTATTTTATGCGTGTATTCGTTAAGTAAGGTGATGTAAATGTTGTACGCTCTCCAGTTTGTCTCCCTACTATTGGGAAGAGACGAGCGGAGAGCGGTTTTTGTAGGCGGAGAGAGAGTGTAGCAACATCCAGTAGAAGATGTGCTATTTCCCCGACAGAGTGACTTCCTGCGAGTGGGATGGTATCTAGTCCAGTTCCACATACCGATGAATAGAACAGCAGTTGATGAACATTGACATAATCCTCTTCCCAACGCTGTCCCAACATAGCATCCTCCAACACAGGCAGCATCAGCCCACAATAGCCACACGTCGGCAATGTCGTACTTTTCAATGCAGCCGTTACAGCCGCTACAGCGGCCACTGTCCCAGGTGTACCCAGCGGACCACCAGCACATAGTTCAAGCGCAGGAACAATGCTATCCTCTCCCATCGGTGCTGGTGAAAGGTCAATACCTCCAAAGAGGAGACCGTGTTCTTGGGCTAGTGGTTGTCCCAGTGCGACAATCGGTGTAGCTTGTTCATTCAAAGAGTCACTCACCCATTGTGTTACTAATCTCATATCCAGACCAATTGTCATCTCGGCCTCATGTCCTAGTAGTGCCTCTCTGATAATCGATGCCCCTTGTAAGCCAATCGAGAGACTTCCCGGGCCTGCATGATAGGCAGCTGGGAAAAATGGGCACCCCGGTGCTACACATGCCAGCATAGCAAAGCGAAAATTTCCATCTCCACTTGGAGTCTCCTGAGCCAGCCGCTGAATAATATGAGCGGTTGGCATCGCAGCTTCCTGACGCAGGCCATGTTCCACCGTAGCCAGCTGTACTGTAGCGGAGAATGCCCGCGTTCTTGCCAGCATATCGACGATGAGTTGTAACCGATCCAGGGGAAACCCAGGCTGTGCGGCTTGCGCCGGACCTAATGAACAATATTCTAGCCCGGCAGCATCCAGTAGAGACTGCAGTTCTTTGACATAGGCAAGAATAGCACTTACAGACCAACCAGTTAGATTGGTAAAGATTGGTTGTGTAGATAGGCGCACGCTTTGCACTTCGTAGCCCGCTTCGCTGTACCGGACACGTGCGTGCTGCAAAGTTGTTTTTGCTCGCTCGATGACGGGAGCTGGAATAGGGTGAGGTTCGGCAATACCAAGTGTGATGGTACGTATGGGAGGCAATATGGGCATTGGTGTTACACCTGCCTTTCAAAATGTGTTCAAATCGAGTCACATTTGGATTATACACTCAGAGAGAACTTCCTAT
>DASYAN010000206.1:0-13079 GCA_036501345.1 Ktedonobacteraceae bacterium | reverse complement strand
CAGGGATGAAAATGATAAGAAATCCTATAGTGTGTTATACTTGTTGGCTCACATATCCTTGAGCCAACGGTTCGTCAAGTACTACTTAATCAAATGACGACATCGACATAAATAAAGTTTCATTTATGTATATGAATATATGCCTCCTTCTCATAAATCAACCTTTTGGGCTTAGAGCCTTATTATCCTATTTACACAAGGGATATCTGATATGTTTAACTTCTCGATAGGCTCTATAAGGTAATTTGCTAATCCAAAGATTGAAATAAATTATACACTATTAGACAACGGATAGTGGCTTGTTCTTTTTACAGAAACCTGCCAAAATAGACTAAAGGAGGATGCTGCTTGACTGAATCGGAGAAATGTGGAAAGGGATTTTCATAAGTGTAAAGGAGAAGGGGTTATGGGTCAAAGGGATTGGCGACAGACTCGCGATGTTTTAATCTGTGTGATTTGTGCTGGCGTAATTTTCTGGGCTTTATGGTCAGTACTAGGTCAATTCGTCGAAGCTATCGTGATTCTCTTGTTGTCGATGGCTGTGGCTTTTTTACTCACTCCGCTTGTTAACTTGCTGGTGAAATATGGTGTTCCTCGCTCACTGGCTGCTGTGATTACCTATGTGGTTGTGCTGGGTCTTATTAGTTGGCTAGCTTATGAGTTAGGGCTGTCTCTCATTCAGCAATCGCTTACTTTCTCCAATACGGTAATTACCTTTGCTAGTTCGTTACCAGAAACCTTCCATGCGACTATACAGTATCTCGAAAAGCATAGTGGTATTCCTGCCGAGAACATTAATGCTGCTATTAGCCAATTCCAAGTACAAGCGACTGATTTTGCCAGATCGCTGGCTTATAATACCCTCAATGCATTTTTCATGGTTACCAATGCCCTGCTCAATATTGTGCTGGTGATTGTGCTCAGTTTTTATCTTACCCTTGATGGCAAACGCATTCGGGAGGGCTTCGTAAACATTGTGCCACGGCACTGGTTACCGAATGCTCTCCTATTCGAAGACGCACTTAATCGGGTGGTGGGAAACTATATACGTGGGCAGTTGACGCTGGCGCTGATTATTGGACTTTGTACAAGTATGATTTGTGTAGCGACGGGCCTGGGAAGTTATGCTTTGATCTGTGGGGTGCTTGCCTTCCTCTTTGAGACAATTCCTATGGTTGGGCCAGCCCTAGCCTCGATTACGCCACTGCTACTCTCGTTACTTTTGCCCGATCCTTTCTCGCGTACCTTTGTCATTGCTCTATGCTTTGTCATACTTCAAGCGATTGAAAGTAATATTCTGGGACCTCGTATTGTTGGGCACGCCGTTGGTTTGCATCCTGTAGCTGCAATTATGGCTCTACTGGTTGGGGCTAAACTGTTTGGTGTATTCGGTGCGCTAATTGCAACCCCTCTTGTCGCGGCTGGGTGGGTGGTTTTGGCTAGCATTTATCGTTCTGCTCGTGGTGAGAGCGCTGATGAAATGCTGGCACACAAACGCGCCCCATGGACATTTCAGCGTCCCAGCGGGAGTTTAGTCAGTAGATTGCATGATAAAGGTGCTAGTGCAGAAAAGACCTTGCACGACCGCCAGTCGGAAGTGGAGGGTCAGTTAGAGCTAGATGGAGAGCAAACCTATCATTCATCATGAGTGATTGGTTGCGGATAAAGAGCCCACCGGATCGCACGACTTGGAGGACTCTTTGAAAGATCTATGCTGTGCCAAATATGGTACGTAGTTCTTCCTCTGCCTCGCGGGTGACCAGTGCGTAAATATCATCATTGGCCTGCAGCGTTGTATCTGAGGTAGGAAAGATTGGTTCATTATCGCGAAGAATCAGTACCAGATTACAGCGACGCGGTAGGTTTATCTGGTTGAGCTCTTTACCTATGACCGGTGAGAGTGAAGGAATACTCATCTCTAGAATTTCCAGTCCTGCTTTCTTGAGCGTCATGAGCTGCACAAAGCGTGGACCGGGAAGTTCAGTTTCGATCAACGATAGAATGGCTTTCGTTGGGCTAACTGTGACGTCAATGCCTAATTTCTGGAACAGGGCCTCATGCTTAGGGTTGTTTAAGCGTGCGATAGTGCGTGCGACCTTGAAGCGTTTCTTGGCCATCTGGCAAATCACCAGATTGTCTTCGTCTTCACCCGTAACCGCAATGACTACATCCGCACGTTGAGCTCCGGCCTCGTCCATGATTCTTGCTTCACAGGCATCTCCTTTTAAGACGGACTGTCCTAGTTCATCACTTAATGATTGGTAGCGTTCGTGTCCTTTTTCTAGAAGGAGAACCTCGTGGCCCTGGTGTAGCAAACTGCGGGTGAGGTAGTAGCCGACGTCGCCTCCACCTCCGATGATAATATACATATAGCTGCCCCTATTCGTGTATTACGTTTTTCTATCTGATTCCACTCAAGGAATCGAACAACATATCTGCAACGACGGTTGTAGGACAGATGGCTTCTAGCCCGAGTTCGTCAAATGTACGCTGCCGGAGGGGATCATAAATACGACAAACAACTTTTTTGATGTGGAAGATTTCTTTTGCTATCTGGCTGGCCAGAATGTTGCGATTGTCTCCGTTGGTAACTGCAGCGAATGCATCCGCAGTCTCGATGCCTGCTCGTCGGAGGACATCTTCCTGAGCACCGTTTCCGATAATCTTATTCCCTCTGAACTTGGAGCTCAGACGCTGAAAGGCGTCACTACTACTATCAATAATTGAGACTGAATGTCCAACTTGATCCAATTGTGTGGCCAGAGTTGCTCCAACGCGGCCACAGCCAAGGATGACAACTTTCACGAAAGCCTCCTGTTGGTTTAAAAAACCATGCTTGCCACAGTAATAAAGTGGTTTAATGCAAACATTCTCGCATACGTGAGCAGAAAGAGCAAGGGCATCGGTTATCTCACTCTGCTACAGAGTGTGGATACCTTCACGGCTCTGTTATAATTGTCGAGTATTGCGATCAATTCGCTGTTTGTGCTATTTATAACCAATTGCATAGTAGCAGGTAGTAGGCAGATTTAATCAAGCGAGTTTATAATAGGGAGCATTGTAGAGAGGACTGTTATTCGTGAAAGGAGTGAGCAATGGCTGCTAATCCCCAGTATGACGATCCATATGGGATACCCATGACAGAGGAAGCCTTTGAGCGTCTCATTAGCGCCGAGAGTCCCTATCGCTACGAGCTTGTTGATGGGATTGTCTACGATATGACTGGCTCAAGCCCAGAGCATGCCGACATTGGGTACAACATTGCTGCCTTGCTGAAAGAACAGTTAGGCAAAAGTGGTCCATGTCGTGTCTACCAGGAACAATATGTTGCTATTCCAGGCCACGCTCCTGTTGTGCCAGATGTAGTAGTGACGTGTGATATTGCAGACCGCGACAAGAAGCAGCGACTGAAGCCGTTCAAGGTACGATCACCTCGCATCGTTTTTGAGGTCTTGTCGCCTTCCACTGAAAAATATGATCGTGCTGAGAAATTTGCACGCTATCGATATTGCTCTACACTTGAGGTTTATGTCTTGGTAAGCCAGGATGAACCATACGTCGAAGTCTATCGGCGTGCCAACAATTGGAGGCAGGAGCACTTCTTAGCAGATCAGATAGCAAAGCTTGATCAGCTTAATCTTGAACTTCCTCTTACATTGATCTACGAAGGTGTATTTTCGTAAATGAATAAACTAACTCTTTGCGTTGTACCTGAGCGGCAGCGCTCACAGTGGGATAAATTTGTCGCAGAACATTCCGAGGGTCACTTATTACAAAGCTGGAACTGGGGTGAACTGAAGGCATTTTCTGGTTGGTCGCCATTGCGTCTTGGGCTCTGGGATGGGGAATGTATGGTTGCGGCAGCCCAGGTGCTGCGTCGTACTATGTCACATGTGCCATTGCGGCTAGGTCATATGGCTTACATTCCCAAAGGTCCAGTAATTGACTGGTCACAAGCAACATTAGTCGAGACATTCTTTTCTTTGCTCCATGCTTACTTGCGCAAGCAGGGTGCTCTGACGCTGCATATAGATCTGGGATTGGAGCAAGAAGCCCCCAATGATAGCTATGTTATGCAGTATCTAACGCAGTCGGATCTCCATCCGGTGCGTAGCATCCAGCCAAGGCGTACGATTGTGCTGGACCTGTCTGCGGATGAGGAGACCTTGCTATCTCAGATGAAGCCCAAGTGTCGCTATAACATAGGTCTAGCTGCACGCAAAGGTGTAGCTGTCCGGGTCGCGACCTCCCTTGAGGAAGTGCGCGAGTGGTATAAGTTATATCTGGTGACCGGTGCACGTGATAATTTTGGTATCCATACCTTGGACTATTATTTACGTGTTTGGGAGTTGTTTGCTGCTTGTGATGAACTACGGCTGCTTTTAGCTGAACATGATGGCAAACTGCTAGGAGGCATCTTCGTAGCATTGTTCGCCGGGCAGGCCATTTATCTCTATGGAGCTTCAAGTAACGAAGAGCGACAACGCATGCCCAACTATGCGTTGCAGTGGGAGGCAATTCGCTGGGCTAAACGGCATGGTGCGCACTTGTACGATTTCTGGGGTATCCCTGATACTGATGACGCAGGTGAAGCGATGGAGGGGGTTTACCGATTTAAGCGTGGCTGGGGTGGGCGCCTGACACAGTTTCTGGGTGGCTATGAGTATGTCTACCATCCTCTAGTGATGAGCCTTGTAAAAAAGCGGATGTTGGCAGCAAGTAGAACATAGATAAAATGGCTGTGGTTGCTGGTAATGTGTAATTTGCACATCTAAGAATGAAACTTGTGCCCTTGACAATTATTTAGTTGCTTAGGTATACTACTTATCAAAGTAGAAAGAACCTTGAACAACAAAATCTCGCAGTAGTAACTGCTCTCATCCAGAGAGGTGGAGGGAAACGGCCCTGTGAAGCCCGGCAACCCGTTTGCAATGTTGCAAGCAGGGTGCCAATTCCGGCGGAATATGATTATGCTTCCGCAAGATGAGGGGAATATGCAATGGAGCAAGCCCCTGGTAGAGAGGGGCTTTTTTGTTACCTACTTCCCCAATCACCTGAGCACTTTAATGAACTAAATAATTTTAATTGCGTTGAAGAGACGAGTAAATGCTATGGGCGTCTACAGAGAGTTGACGATGATGAGAAGTCAGCGATGTTCCAGTATTGAAAATGACCTCTGAGCTGCAGGTTGAAATCCCTGTATGGGACCCAGGTGGGATTGAAAGAAGAGACCAAGCCGTTGGTGTCGTTATAGCCGGAGTGTTGTCATCTGATGAAGTGGGTCTGTTGGCGAAAAGCAGCAGTAACCCTCAGCAACACTCACAAAGGTTGGTGCCGTGAGGCATTAACAAACCAGGGTGGTACCGCGAAGACGTTTACCCCTCGCCCCTGTGGGGTGAGGGTTTTTTTGTTCCCTATTTCCAGGAAGGAGTGTATGCTTATGGTGGCGCAATTAGAATGTTCTAGCGCGGTGGGAAACCAGGTGACGAGTACAATTTTGCAGAATCAAGTACATACATATACATTTGATCAATTATCATTACAACGTGGAGGGCAGCTTGGCCCTGTCACGCTAGCATATGAGACTTGGGGAACACTCAATGCGCGACGTGACAATGTTATTCTGATTACTCATGCTCTGACGGGCAGTTCTCATGCCTATGACCCTGAGTTTCCCGATGATCCGAAGGCGGCTTGGTGGAACTTGCTCATCGGGCCTGGACGCGTCTTTGATACGTCGCGCTACTTTGTGATCTGCTCTAATGTCCTCGGTGGATGTTATGGCAGTACTGGTCCATCCTCAATTGATCCGCGTACGGGGCGCCCCTATGGTATGCGTTTTCCGATCATCGCTATTCGCGATATGGTGCATGCACAGCGTAAACTCATCGAACACCTGGAAGTTCGTGAGTTAGCAATGGTTGTCGGAGGTTCTATTGGCGGCCAACAGGCGTTAGAATGGGCTGTGACCTATCCTGAGTTGGTGTGCAAGGTGGTAGTAATGGCCGCAACCGCAGCCCAGAGTGCACAGGCTCTGGCCTTCAGTGAGGTGCAGCGGCAGGCGATTATGGCTGATCCTCTCTGGCTGTGTGGTGACTATCTTCCAGGCCAGGGACCTGCTACTGGCTTGGCAATTGCTCGCATGCTGGCAATGATTACGTATCAGAGCGAGGAGGCAATGGAATTGCGTTTCGCTCGTAATTCCGTTCAACGTGACGCATGTCCTTCGCCAACTTTCTCTCCTGATCTAGGCATGCGCTTTGATGTTGAGAATTATCTCTACTATCAAGGTACACAGTTGGCCAAACGCTTCGATGCTAATAGTTATCTCTATATCAGCCGAGCAATGGATTTGTATGATGTAAGCGAGGGCTATTCATCGCTGAATGCTGCCCTGCATCGCATACGCAGCAAAGCTCTTTTCATTGGTGTTCGTTCTGATATACTTTTCCCAGCGGTGCATATACGCTGGCTAGCCGATAAGGTGCGTGCCAATGGCGGTGACGCAAGCTATGTGGAGTTGGATTCTCCACATGGTCATGATGCCTTCCTCAAAGAATGGGGTCAAATGGCTGAAGCTATGCATCAAATTTAAGGGTTGTTGAAGACATTTCAAGCTGTTTTTGAAAGGCGGTACTAATTTCATGGCACTCAGTAATAATCGTAGCTATGGTTTTGAAACACTAGCTTTACATGCCGGACAGGAGACGGCAGATAGTGCAACAGGAGCAAGAGCTGTTCCTATTTACCAGACAAGTTCGTTTGTTTTTGATAGTCCAGAGCATGCAGCAAATCTGTTTGGACTCAAGCAGTTTGGCAATATCTATAGTCGGATCATGAACCCGACCCAGGATGCCTTTGAACGTCGAATTGCAGCTCTCGAAGGTGGTATAGGCGCTCTGGCGACTGCTTCGGGTCAGGCTGCAGAAACGCTGGCGATTTTAAATATTGCTAACTCTGGCGACGAAATTGTCTCTTCTGCTAGCCTTTATGGTGGTACGTATAATCTTTTCCATTACACGCTCCCTAAACTTGGTATTACAGTCCATTTTGTCGATGGTCGCAACCCGGAGAACTTCCGCTCAGCAATTAACGACCGTACCAAAGCTATCTTTGCTGAGACATTGGGCAATCCACGTCTGGATACGCTAGATATCAGTGCCGTTGCTGCTATTGCGCACGAGAATGGTCTTCCGCTGATAATTGATAATACTGTTCCTACTCCCTATCTGGTGCAGCCCTTAAAGCATGGAGCTGATATCGTAGTCCATTCGGCAACCAAATTTATTGGTGGGCATGGCACGTCTATCGGTGGGGTTATCGTTGATGGAGGCAAATTTGACTGGGCCGCGAGTGGGCGTTTTCCGGGTTTGACTGAGCCCGATCCTTCGTATCATGGACTACGCTATGTCGAGGCACTTGGTCAACTGGCTTATATCATCAAGGCTCGTGTACAATTGTTGCGTGACCTTGGACCAGCTACAACACCATTCAACTCTTGGCTCTTCTTACAGGGATTGGAGACATTGCCATTGCGAATGGAGCGTCACAGCCAGAATGCGCTACATATTGCAGAGTTTCTCGTGAGCCACCCTGCCGTTAGCTGGGTAAGCTATCCAGGCCTGAAGGAGCATCCAGAATATGAACTGGCCAAGAAATACTTCACCCATGGCTATGGTGCGATTCTTGGTTTCGGTATTAAGGGAGGCTTGGAGGCTGGCAAGCAATTAATCCGTCATATTGAATTATTCTCACACTTGGCCAATGTTGGTGATGCAAAGTCGTTAATTATCCATCCTGCCAGCACGACACACTCGCAGTTGACCTCTGATGAGCAGGTTGAGACGGGAGTCACGCCGGACTTCATTCGTCTCTCTATTGGCTTAGAGACTGTAGAGGATTTGATCGATGATCTTGATCAGGCTCTACGGGCTGCGGTTGCTAGTGTCGGTCAACCTGTAAACGTGTAATGTTAGGCAAAGGGCTGTATTAGATTTTGATGAATGTTGGTGATTTTATATGAAACAAAAACAGCTTGTCAGTGTTTTGAAATTTGGTGGTACATCCGTGGGGAGTGGAGAGCGTATTCGTCGTGTTGCTACGATTATTGCTGATACTGTACGAAATTCAGAAACCCATTTCCCGCTTGTCGTTGTTTCGGCAATGTCGGGAATTACCGATCAGTTATTGCGTATTGCTCGCAGTGCTTGCTCTCCTGAGGATGAGACCTGGGCGGAAGAACTTGTTTCTTTGCGCCAAAAACATCTAGAGGCTGCTGAGCAAGTCACGCGTGAAGGCTCTGAGCGTGAGCAATTATTGCAAGATATTGAGCTTGCGTTAGGCGATCTAGCACAGGATGTAGAAGCTTTACGTAAGGCGGCCAAAGCTGGTCAGGTGGTGCATTTGCGCACAGCAGCTGTTGCATCCTGGGGTGAACGTCTCTCCATTTTGCTAGTGGCTGCTGCTGCTTGTGCTATTGGTGTACAGGCAAAACCAGTAAAACAGGAAATTATTATTACCAGCCATCCATCTCATGATCCGTCGCAGCCTTTTGGGGTTGTCGTTGGAGCTGATCCCCTACCTGAAGAGACACGTGACAATGCGCATGCGCTAATCGATCCTTTGATACAACAGCGCATTGTACCGATTGCAGCAGGTTTTCTAGGGCGTACGATCACCGGGTTTGTGACAACATTGGGTCGTAATGGTTCGGACTACTCGGCGACTGTGATTGGTGCAGCACTTGACTGTGCAGAGGTTTCCATCTATACGGATGTGGATGGGGTACTGACAGCTGATCCACGTTTGGTTGCCAATACTCGTTTGCTTCCTGCTTTGTCATATGCTGAGGCTGCACGTCTTTCCTGGTTTGGTGCAAAGGTGTTGCATCCGCGTACACTGATTCCTATCGCACCTCGCAACATTCCAGTGCGTGTTCGTAATTCTTTTCGTCCGCATATTCGTGGTACGCTCATTGGGCCAGACGAGGGCAGTGGAGCAGGTGCAATCTCGGTACGGCGAAAGCTGGCCTTGATTACGGTAGAGAGCATTGATCTGTTCGGTGCTCCCGAGAACGCTGGGCAGGTTTTTGCTCTGGCCGCTCGAGCAGGTGCAGCTCCAGCAGCAATCTGTTCATCATCTGGGCACCATCTATCATTCGTAGTTGATGAACAGGCGGCTGCTTCCGTTGTCTCGCTCTTACAGCACGATATGGATAAGTCTTTGTGGAGCGTGCGCTATCGCCGTGGTCTGGCTGCCTGTGCATGCATCGGCTCTGGCTTTATTGCAGATCCCATGAGTCCTGCTCGTGCTATTACAGCCTTGGCAAGTGAGCGTATTCCTGTAATCACTCAGGGAGCCTCGGAACTGGGCATTACGTTGATTGTGGATGATAAGGATAGTGAGCGTGCTCTGCGTTGCCTGCATCGCGACTTGATTGCTCCTGTTATTCCTCTGGTGCGCCATGCACCTGTGAAACCAACAAAGGAGAAGAGGCGCGAAGCATAAATACAGCTTAGCTTGGCTGCATGAGGAAAAGCGGGGAATACTCATTGTGATGTATAGAAAGTCAGGGACCCTATGGCTAAAGCCAAGGGCTTGCAGTAGTCCGTAAGGGTTGGTGCGGCTTCACCTGACCAGACTCAGTCCGGTAACGGGCTACGTTAGGAACGAAATAGGTACGTTGGGATGCGTGGGCCAGTCCCGACCTCTACGGTTGCAGGTTAAACAGGATATCAAATCTCTGTTTGGCATGCGACAGGTGTAACAAAACAAAGGGAACGAAAGATCTTGCCATGTTCCTGAAGAAGAAACCAGAGCTGTTGAAGAAGATTTTAGCACAAGCAAAAACACCACTGAGGGATGCTGCTGCTGTGAACACCACTCGTTGGGAGTTGTTCTACAGACTAGAGTCCTTGGGGCTGCCAATTGAATGTGGTTCTGGAGGATTTACCAAGTACAACCGGAGCATGCATGAGCTTCCGAAGTCCCACTGGGTAGACGCGGCTTGTGTAGGCAGATCCACTCCCAAACAGATCAAAGTAACGGGTGTGCAACCACTCCTCATTAGAGCGAATGGACACGGACGTAGAAGAATGTGTTCCGTTGACGAAAATGGTTTTACCTATGGTAATCCCAAACAAGCTGGACGCAAAAAAGGCTTCAAGACGGGCGATATTGTCAAAGCTATTGTGAGAGAGGGCAAGCACATTGGTGTTTATGTCGGGCGTGTTGCGGCGCGTGCAACTGGCTCATTCAATATCACAACCAAGAGTGGAACCACTCAAGGGATTGGGTACCAGTATTGCCGTGCCTTGCATCGGTCTGATGGTTACAGTTACCAAAGAGGATCAGCAGTGGTTCTTGCTCAACCAGAAGCAGAGACGGTTTCTGTCTCTCCTTAAAAGGTTGTTTAGGCACAGTTTACCCCTGTGTGCCCAAGCCCCAAGAAAGGAAGACCTGCCGTGCCACCTTTAGGTGGTTTCCTCCCCATAGCTGAAGCAGGGGTATCCGCAGGTCGAGTTTGATGACAATACAAATACAAGCAAAAATTCCCGTTGCTATCCTGGGGGCGACGGGAATGGTTGGGCAACGTTTTATAGAGTTGCTGCAAGAGCATCCCTGGTTTGAGCTAGTTGCACTAGCTGCATCGGAAAAACATGGTAGTCGCACATATGCGGAGGTAACCCGCTGGCGGCTTCCCAATAGTGAGATGCCAGCCAATGTTGCTTCATTGTCGGTAGTTCCATGTCGACCGGAAGCTATGCCTGCTGGCGTGAAGATCGCTTTTTCTGCCCTACCTGGCGAGGTCGCTGGTGATATTGAAGAGGCTTTTGCGCATGCTGGTGTGGCTGTTTTCAGTAATGCCAAGAATCACCGTATGGATTCTGATGTGCCATTGCTCATACCAGAAGTTAATGCCGATCACATCGCTGCCATAGCGCAGCAGCGCAAACAACGTGGCTGGTCTGGCTTTATTGTCACCAATGCCAATTGTTCTGCAACACCACTTGTGATGGCATTGAAGCCTTTACAACAGGCATTTGGAGTGCGTAAGGTCCTGATCACCACCTTACAGGCTATCTCGGGTGCGGGTTATCCGGGGCTATCATCGTTTGACATTCTTGACAATGCGATTCCATATATAGGTGGTGAAGAGGAGAAGCTAGAGAGCGAAACGCTCAAGATGCTGGGTTCGTGGAAAGAGGGGCAGGACTTTGTCTATGCACCCATGATCGTGAGCGCACACTGTAATCGTGTGGCAACACGTGAAGGACATCTCGAATGCGCTAGCATCGAACTAGAACGTGATGCTAGTCCTGAAGAGATTGTTGCGGCCTGGGAAAACTATATTCCCGAATCCCAACGACTCGGCCTACCCAGTGCACCAGCGCATGCCCTGGTTTACCGCAGAGAGATTGATCGTCCCCAGACATTACATGACCGCGATGCCGGTGATGGTATGACTACCAGTATTGGCCGTCTGCGCCGCTGTCCTATCCTGAGCTACAAGTTTGTTGTGCTTGCACATAACACCATTCGTGGTGCAGCTGGTGGCTCTGTACTTAATGCAGAATTGTGCCTTAGCAAAGGGTTAATAGCGCTATAATAGAAAGACCGAGCGCACGAAAGGCGCTCGGTCTTTTCTTGCAGCAAGCAATTTCTTATCACGTTGCTTTAATCAAATCAGGGATCAAAGTTTGTGCGTTAGGCGTACCCAAACCTGTGACTGCGTCCCAGCCTGGAGCGGCGGAGTAGCCCTGTACATTAGCCTGCTGGTTGTTATTGTTCCCCTCAATAATGTCATGGAAGTCCTGGTGGTAGGTATTAGAGGTTCCCAGCTTATAGAGGGCAGGATTGATAAAGCCCAGGGGATGTCCTGCTATCTGATCGGCAATGGCCCCAAGTGCTGTCCAGACTGGCACATTAGTATTCCCTCCAGCAAGCTGCCACTGACCGTCCACATAAACAGCTAGTCCTGTGAGAGGGTCATCGTCTATTGAAACGTCAGGAACCCCACGCTGGTTATTAAACTGTTGCTGTACCTGTGCTGGAAGCAATTTCTGATAGGAGGGCATTGGGAAAAGATGAGTGAAGCCGCCTCCGCTACCACTCCATGCTGTTTCAGCTAAGATTGAATTAGTGTTAGTTAAGTTTAAGTTCGTACCTCCAACACTAGTGACCCATGGCGAATTCGCTGGAAAGCTAGTCGTGGGAACGTTCCCCATGTGAGTATTATCTACATAGTCAGTAGCACCGCTAGAACCTGAAGTGGCGAAGTAGGTGATATGGTGGTTTGTTGTGCCGTTCTGAAGAAGGTCATTCCATTGCTGCACTTCTTGCTGCCCTGCTGCATCTTGCAATGTTAGTTCGGATACATCCCATCTCAGAGAGACGACATTGCCGAGCTGTTTGTCAATGGCGTATTGCACCAGTTTACGGAACTCTGGTAGACCAAAAGTGCCTTCTGTTTCTGCTACGGGACTTTCCAGGACAACAATTTTGGCCCCTGGTGCGATAGCATGGAGAATCTCAACTTCCCGTTCAGTTCCCTGTGCCCAAGTCTGCTGGTCCTTATTAGGATCAGACATGGGCTCATTGAGCGGTGAAATAACTTGCACGTCGATAGGGGGTAAGTTGAATGTCTGATCAAAGACTTTCAAGTTTTTCTGGAGATTAGGACTATCAAAGGAAGTAATATCGACGATGGTTTGTCCTTTGCCCGTAAAACCTTTTTGGATAAGCGGATCAATTCCGTAGGCGACGCTTAAAGCATGTGGTGTGACACAGGCTGGTGAAATCATTTTCGCTTGGTTTGGGCAGACATCTTGAGTAGGATTTTGATTCTTCTTGTTTGTTGTGTTACTACTTGATGAGCCACAAGCAGTGAAGAGCAAGCAAACAATGACTAGTAGAATAAGTGCGCGAGTGCTACGTAGCATATTTTATGTATACTCCTTCTCTCAGATACACTGATTTCTCATCTCAGCTACGGATTTACTGTGTGAAGCATAGCTAATAAGGGAGGCTTTTTCTAGGGGGAAAAAGGGACAACTTGATAAAGGAGTAGCGGCGAATTT
>DASYAN010000205.1:0-4040 GCA_036501345.1 Ktedonobacteraceae bacterium | reverse complement strand
TAGACTCCCTTTCTGCTAAGATTGATGACAAGGGTTCTATCTTACCAGTTTTTGGAGCCTTTGATTCTCATGTAGAAATTGGTTCCATGGGCATACGTCTCAATAGAGGTTTGCCTTCAATCATTCACAGACCCTGAGTTTTAGTGGCTTGACCGTAGCGCTCTACTAGGTTATAGTAGAATACAATATTCCAGATTGAAGGGAAGGGTTTTGATGACAGTTTTTAGCGAGGCGCAACCCATGACCGAAACTCAGCCAAAAGACATGTATGACTACCTCACCGGGCTCATAAAGCAAGCGGTGATAACATATTTCAAGCAAGAACGTATCAAGTTTGATGCTGCACAGTTACCAATAGACCTTCGTGTCTCAGCCCAGACCAGCTTTGGTGACTACTCGATGCCTGTGATGGCATGGGCAGGGAAAAACAAACTCAAACGCCCTCCACTACAAATCGCTGAAGCACTGGCTGCAATTCTGCGCGATACGGCTCTTTCCACTATTCAAGAGATTACTACCACGAAACCAGGCTATCTCAATTTTCGTCTCAACCGCCCGCAGGTAGGCCGAGAGATTATTGAGCGAGTGGTAGATGCAGGACCGGACTTCGGTCAGAACGATGTTGGTGTCGGCACAAAAGTGATCGTTGAGCATACCAATATCAATAGTAATAAAGCTGCTCATGTTGGACACCTGCGCAATGCATGTGTCGGCGATATGGTTGTACGCATGCTACGCTCACAGGGCTATCAGGTCGAAGCAGATAATTATATTGACGATTCTGGCGTCCAAGTTGCCGATGTTGTCGTTGGCTTTACCCTGGTGCAACAGGGCCATCTCCAACTTCCCGAGGGCAATGAGCAGCTTCCAGACGAGCCTTTCGATTACTACTGCTCACGCATTTATACCAATGTGAGCAAGATCTATGACGACAAAGACTCAGAACTGGGCCAGCAAGCGCTGCAATTGCGTAAAGAGGTGCTTCACACCATTGAACATGGCACGGCACCGGAGTCGGGTCCAGACTATCCAGCGATGGCTGCAGATCTCTCACAGCAGATCGTTCAGGCTCACCTTAAGACAATGGCACGCCTTAACATCTCCTATGACCTACTCCCATGGGAATCAGCGATCTTGAAGGCAGGGCTGTGGAATCGCACTTTTGAAACGCTCAAAGAGCGCAATCTGCTGGAAAAGCCGGAAAGCGGGAATGCCGCTGGCTGCTGGATTCTGCCCTTTGGAGACGGTGAGGTACAGACGCAAGAGGGAGACCGTTCAAGCGACAAAATTCTGGTACGCAGCGATGGGACGGCAACCTATACCGCCAAAGATATTGCCTATCAATTGTGGAAGTTTGGTCTGACAGACAATTTCGGGGTCGAGTTCCGCTTTGTACCCTGGGGTATCCAGCATGATGGGCGCAAGCTCTGGACCATGCGCACTCCGAATCTGAAAGAGAGTAGCGAAATCACGGAAGAAGCTTCCGAGAGCCGCTTTGGGCATGCGAAACGCGTCATTAATGTCATCGATGTACGCCAGTCGTATCTCCAGCAGGTCGTTTACGAAAGTCTGCGTCGCCTCGGTTATAGCGAGCAGGCAGACAACTCAACACATCTGGCCTATGAAGTAGTAGCACTTTCAGCTTCTACTGCCGCAAAGCTAGGGATAGATACCTCTGACGGACGCGAACATTACACAATGTCCGGACGCAAGGGGATAGAAATCAAGGCCGACGATTTGATCAACGCGGCAATTGAACGTATGCGTGAGGTCCGCAGACAAGACAATAAACCCGAACTATCTGACAAAACAGCCACAATCCTGGCTGCATCAGCGATCCGTTACTTTATGATCCGCTTCAATTTGCAACAGACCATCGCACTCGATATGGATGAGGTACTGCGCCCGAATGGTGATACAGGAGTTTACATCCAGTATGCTTATGCACGTGCCAATAGCATTCTGCGCCGTCTACATGATGCCAATTATGAGATATCTAGCCAATTGGACCGGCTACCGGAGCAGCTTGAGCAGAGTGAATGGAATCTGTTGCGCCACATTGATGCCTACCCACGTCGTCTGGCCGAAGCAAGTGAACAACTCGCACCACCGCTCCTCGCAGCCTACGCCTACGATCTAGCGGCACACTTTAGCGACTTCTATGAGCATACGACGCCTATCCTCAAAGAGATCAATGAGCAGATCAAAGCATTTCGTGCCCTACTTGTACAGGCAACGACACAGACGATGAATAACGTGCTACGTACACTAGGCTTCGAACCACTTGAGCGCATCTAGGCCTATCTGACTGATCGCGGCAAGAGAAGCATGAAAGATCTTTTTTTCTCGCCGCGATCAGTATTTTTTCTTGATGCCTCTGGGATTAAACTGAACAGTTGCAATTTACCGCTCATCCTACAAATTGGCTACCCAACTTATAGACAATTTAACTGTTGCATCTATTGAGTTATTTGTATATACTTATTTATAGGAGATTGTCATTTTATTTTGGTAGAAACATAGCAAAAGGGTTCTCCTATGTATTTTAACTTCTTCCGCATCTTCATGTCCTGGAGATATCTTGCTCGGCTCATAATCCTGATCTGCGGTTTGTTCCTCGCTGCAACTGGCATTCAGACCTGGGACTCGGCCCCTGGGATGTACTTCACCAGGGCATCAGCTATCACACACCACTCTCCTTTGGTACAGCAAACATCGTCGTAGGAGTCATTATCGTCCTTCTCAGCTTATTACTGAAAGTCTATCCTGGTGTTGGTACTCTTCTCAACATGGTACTCATTGGCATATTTGTAGATTGGCAACTGCGTCTCAACTGGCTGTCTGATCTCAGCGGATTGCCTCTGCTCTTACGTTTGCTGGTGGATGTGATAGGGGTCTTGCTCATGGGGCTAGGTACCGCTTTGTATATCGCCCCGCATATGGGAGCTGGCCCACGCGATGGCTTGATGCTGCGGCTTCATGCTTTGACAAAGGTCCGCATCTCAATTGTGCGTGCGACGCTTGAGTGCTTTGTGCTAATTATCGGCTTTCTGCTAGGTGGGACTGTTGGCGTAGGCACACTCATCTTTGCTTTTGGCATCGGCCCTGCCGTTGAGATTAGTTTTAGCCTGATAAAAAAGTTGCGGTTTATTGATTCCTTACAGAGCCACCTAGCCTCTGCCACGGACGCGATAAATCGGGTCCCTACCAGACAGGCAATGAATTGCCATATATTACACAATAAGAGCACAGCAAGAAATACAACCAATTTTATCGCACAAAAATAGCATTTATATTGTTCAGAAACCAATAACCGATATACCAGCTTTCTATGGCAATTTATTGCCCGAGTGTAGGGACCCGATTTATCGCGTCCGCTGAGGTTTGGAATCCCAGGGCAACCGCATCTAAAAATGCATATACTATGAAGAGGGGCTAAGAGAGTCTTACGGTTTATTTTCTAGAAACAGGGCGTAAAGTCTTTTGTCAGAGATCCTCCGAGAAATTCTCCCTTGGAGAAAAGAGAACAGAGAGAGGGGAGAATGGTAAAATAGTGCCATTACCAGATGCATTCCAGGTTGAAAAGAGAAAGCAAGGCACGAGTCAATGGAAAACCATCACATTCCTTCGTTGGAAGAAATTTCTAAGGGAATATCAGATCCACGTATAGACCGAACGAAATTACACAAATTGGGAGACATCATCATTCTAGCAATCTGTGCTATGATTTGTGGAGCAGAAGGATGGGAAGAGATTGAGCAATTTGGGAAGGAAAAACAAGATTGGCTTGGGAATATCTTAGAACTTCCCAATGGAATTCTGTCTCATGATACGATAAGTAGAGAATTTTCGTAACTATTCTGGTCCCCTAGAATGGCGAGTTGGGCTAGGCAAAGGAGGCGGAGGGAGCCATGGCACGAGAACAGGAGAGGTTGACCAAAGGGAAACGATGGGCAGATCGTGGCTCTTGATGGCAGGAGTCCCATCTTTGGGTGAAAAGAGAAAGGAACTGGCATGAGAGGAAAAAGCTTGCGAAAGAG
>DASYAN010000204.1:0-3915 GCA_036501345.1 Ktedonobacteraceae bacterium | reverse complement strand
ATATCGTTTGATGGATCTCGCCCCAGGGTAGTGATTGCCTTGGTAATTGGATAGGTATTGCTGGCCAATGGTCCGGTAAGAAATCTAAGTGAGCCGAGTGCCGATGGCTCCTTCCCTATATTCATAAAAAATACGCCGCACTAATATAACCGCTCAACTCAGGCGGGCGCAATGAATTGGGCCCCTACACTCGGGCAACCGTGTGCCCTTTGGGTATAAATTGCCAAACCAGTGCATCGCATTGACGAACCTGAGTAGATATGCACCAATAGTCGTAGTGCGACAGTCCCCTTTCTTTAACTAAGACTCTGCCATCCAAGCTCTATGCTCTCATTGAGAGCAGGCTGAAAATACTACACAGTAAACGTTCTGGTTCTGTTTTATTGGGCTATTATATCATCAGGATGGAATAGGGATCTATACACAGGGTTCCGAGCTCGGTGAGCTGCTTTGAGAGTCCATTAAAGTGCAGGATTGTAAACCTTTGTCAAACTTCTCTAATATCAGGACTCTCGTCAAACAATCCAAGCGCTCGTGCTTGCTGTACCGCTTGTACCCGATTATGCACACCCAACTTGGAGTAGATGTGGCTGACATGGCGTTTGACCGTATCGATGGCAATGACCAGTTCTTGGGCAATTTCCTGGTTTGATACCCCATCAGCCAGCAATTGCAGAACCTCTTGTTCTCGCTTGCTCAACGGCTCCGGCAGCTGATAGGCTTGAGCGGGCTCTTCTGCCTGTGCCTTACTCTCCGGCTGAAATGCAGCAAGCAGCGTGTCCAGATAGGGAGTTAATCCGTGCTTACGGTTCTGCCTTCGCAATCGATAGAGGAGAGATTCCATCGGAGCACCTTCATCTACAAAACTGCGGATGTAGCCCTCTGGCTCGGCCAGACGAAGCGCTTCCGACAGGGCATCAAGTGCTTGCATCTCTTTTTGGCACATTTGGTGAGCTAGGGCTTGCAAGAGCCTCATCTCAATCACATGCCTCCAGCGCTGACCTGTAGTTGCCTTCTGGAGCACTCGCTCCAGTCGCTCTAGAGCAAGATTTGGCTGATGCCTAGCTAAGAGAACACGGACGAGCGCCGCCTCTTCCCGCTCACGTACAAAGGGATTACTATGTAGCCCTTTCAGATCTAGATTCTTGGCCCAGCGTATGGCACGATCCAACTCTCCACAGGCCACCCAGAGCCTGACTTGGTCAACTATAGTGAAATGGGCATGTGTAAGGCTATAGAAAGGCTGATTCATGCTCATACCACTAGCTTCAAACTGCTGGAGGGCAGAGCATGCAGCATCTAGTTCCCCACGTGATAGGTAAACACGCAGTAGCACACTATACCCATATAGGACATATATGAGCGATGATAGTGATGTGGTCTGTTTGCACAGGGTGATAGCCTCTTCTACCAGAGAGAGGGCTGCATCTAGCTTGTTCCACTCGCGGAGAATATCTGCACGTAAGGAAGAAGGATAGCCCATCTCAGGTGATATGAGCCCCCCTGGTTGCTGGCCTAGCAGCATCGCTTGTTGGGTCAATTGCTGTGCTTCATGCAATTGTCCAGCCACTGTCATGAACACAGCGGCTGAGCCCATTACATTGAGTGTAAGAGCAGGCGGCCCTGCCTCCTGAGCAAGGGAAACAGCTTGGAGTGCAATCTGCATACCAGCCTTCGCATCGTTCACACTGGCAACATAGTAGGCCAGTGCTTGGATTAACAAGGTTTGCGAACGAAGACGCAAATTGTCTGCTGAGGCCAGAGAGAGGGCTTGCTTGCAGAGTGTGAGAGTAGTCCATCCATCTCCCTCAACACCACGCAAGGAGGCACGAGTGCAAATTGCCGCCCCGAGCAGATCCGCTTGTTCCTGCTGCATTTGCGTTGTGGGCAAAGCAGTCAGCGTAGCTTCAACCACGTCGAGCCAACTATCAAGCATGGAAAAAGGGGCAGTCACCAACAGGAGCATTGCACTAGTGTTACAGAGCAGCGGTCGGGCGTGCATGACCTCTGTTGGCAACTGACTGATCCAGTGTTGAAGTAGAGCTAGTGCATGGTGACTCGCCCCCCAGGTGTGTGCCACCAGAGGGAGCCTCTTGCGCTCGATCAAATCAGCTGCCCATAGCCACTCTTTCGCACGGAGGGCATGCAGAATAGCCTGAGTGGCCTGATCATGCTTGGCATACCAGAGGCTAGCACGATGGTGGAACGCAAGCATCAGATCACCCTGCGTCTGTTCGAGCCTGTAACGCAAGGCTTCGGCAAACAGGGCATGATAGCGATACCACTCTCGCTTGTTATCGAGGGAGACGACAAACAAATTGGACCGTTCAAGCCGATGGAGCATCTGTTGGCTACCAGTCTGTTCCATAACTGCGTCACAGAGCGAAGCACTGAGCTGTCCGAGGATGGATGTATATAGCAGAAATGTCTGCACCTCTTGGGGCTGTCGTCGTAGTACCTCCTCAGTCAAATAGTCCAGAATGTAGCGTTGATCTCCACTAATTTCCTCTAGCAAAGTGGCAGGATCAGCATATCCTGGCAGAGAGAGACCAAGCAATTGCATCCCCACGAGCCAGCCCTCTGTGCGAGCCGTTACCTCCTGGACTGTCTCATTGGGCAAGTGGATGTGCATTGCTTCATCAAAGAAGGTCTTGGTCTCCTCTGCGGTACAGCACAACTGCTCGGTACGGATTTCCTGCAGGTGCTGGTATGCTCGCAGCATTGAGAGTGACAAGGGAGGATCTGCTCGTGTGGAGAGGACAATGCACAATTGAGGAGGCAGATGTGCCAGCAGATACAGTAGGGTAGTGTGCACCTGTTCTTGGGTGATGACCTGATAGTCATCCAGGATCAATACGAAGTGCTCTGTGCTTTCTGCAAGCAGATTGATCAGGGCTGTCAGTAGATGATTGGAGGGTACGCTTTGGGTCTGCAACTCCATCAAGAGCGGAGTAAAGCGTTCTGGTTGTTGCTGATCCAGTGCGGAAAGGATGTAGGTCCAGAAGAGTCGAGGGTCATTGTCATCCTCATCTAGTGATAGCCAGCAGGGCTGAAGATGCTTTAGAGACAAGGATTGTGCCCAGGTAGCCAATAAGGTTGTCTTGCCGAAGCCTGCAGGAGCCGAAACGAGGGTGAGGGGAAACTTATGGCTCTGGTTAAGTAATGCGATCAGGCGAGGACGAGAGACAAGGGGCCCCGGGGCCGTGGGTACAAAGAATTTGGTGGTCAGAAGCTGGCTCTTGATAAGCGTTGCTGTATCCATACATCACTCCTTCCTACTTCCGGAAGCGTTGTGGGCTTCTTCCAAACTATCAATTCATCCTCTGCGACCCACATTCCACAGTTATTTATTTGTGAGAGATCGCTCCCGAAGCCAATTTATATTGCAGAGATTATCATAACCTCAGCATTGTAAAGCCTCCCAGGAATCCATTCTTGAATTCAAACTGCAGAATGTGGGCTGCGAATAACTACCTGTCGGTTATTTTATCATAGCTGCCAACTCTTGAACATTGCATGGGGCATCTATGCGGAAATGGGTAACGGAATGCACTTTTGCCTGGATCACCCAATGTCAACGACTTGGAAATGAAATGAAGCGAAAGGTATTTTGGATAGCTAAACGCAAAGTCAATTCCATCTTTGTGCTGCCTGTTGTAATGATTGCCAAGTCTGTTGGTTGATATTAGCTTTTGAGGATGCAGTGCTGTGTAGGTACCATCCAAGCAACCCACCGGGGGCTCCCCAAGCTAGAAAGAAGAGCGATCCCAGTGGTGTAATAAACACGGCAAGCGCAATCAAGAGTGCTGCACCTAGTAGGAAAAGAACGACTACTTTCTGATGCTGCAGTTTTGGGAGAATAGTGCGCTTGTGCCGGGTGAACAATTCACAGGCATTCTGAAGCAGAAAAAAGCA
>DASYAN010000203.1:0-10044 GCA_036501345.1 Ktedonobacteraceae bacterium | reverse complement strand
TAGTCCGCAACCAGGGGATGAGCAGATGTTCCTGCAAGCAGTTAAAGGTCTTGGCTATCGCATTACCACTAAAAACTACAAAACCTTCTCCAGTGGTGCGAAAAAGGCCGATCTAGATCTAGATCTATGTATGGATGTGGTGCGCTTGGTCGATGGAAAAGCGGTTGACTGTGTTGTCCTGCTCAGCGGCGATAGCGATTTCATGCCCATGCTTGACTATTGCTCCGACCATGGGGTGCGTGTCGAAGTCGCTGCCTTTGACGAAGCAATGTCCGCCACGCTCAGACAGGGCTGTGACTTGTTCATTAACCTCTCAATGCTGGATGATATCCGAGCATAACCTGTGAACAGATAAGAAAGAGGGCATCTGGCCAGATGCCCTCTCCTTCTTTTTTAGAGGGGTTTTCAGAATATTCATATCCTGAAAACCCCTTGCATTTACATTTGGGGAGTTATCAGATTATTTTCCCATGGTCGCAATCAATCCTGCCACTAGGGCTGCACGTGGAGCGATACTATCCAATTCGATATATTCATCTGGACTATGATCAAGATCACCAATAGGACCCAGACCATCGAGAGTAGGTAAGCCGAAGCCAGAGGCATAATTGGCATCCGAGATACCACCTGTGGCAGCATAGTTCACCTCAAAACCCAATTGCTGGGCAATGCGTTGAGCACTGTGTATTAGGCGCAAACTCTGCGGCGTACACTCCATGGGGTCTCTACTGCCGGGATCACATTCCAGCTTCAACTGGACACCGGGAACACTTTTGTTCTCCATCATGTCATGCCAACGCTGCTCCGTATCATAGCGATCCACATTGCGCAAGAAACGCAGATCAAGGGACACTTCCGCATAGTCAGGAACAACATTGGGAGCGGTTCCACCGGAGATACGTCCCACATTAATCGTGACGCCCTCGCGCCATCCGTTAAGGCTTTGAAACTGCATAATCTGGTGTGCGAGCTCAACGATCGCGTTGCAGCCTTTTTCTGGCTCTACCCCAGCATGAGCGCAATGGCCATGTGCACTCAACTTATACCATGATCCGCCTTTGCGAGCACTTACCAAATCGCCGTTCTCGCGTGCACCTTCCAAAACCAGGACTTGCTGGCTGTCCTGGCAAGCCTGCCAAATCAGACCTTTGCTATGGCGCTCGCTAATCTCTTCATCCGTTACACACAGAAAATGGATCTCCCCAAAATCACGATAGTCTTGTGCTAGCAAAGCCTCAATAGCATAGACAGCAGAGAGAATACACCCCTTCATATCATAAACGCCGGGACCGAGCACTTTATTACCTTGCACCTGTACTGGACGAGCTGCTGCAGTGCCCACAGGATAAACGGTATCGATATGACCAAGTATTGCCACTTTCCCTTGTCCACTTCCGTACAGAATCCCATACAGGTCATTGCCCCATTTCTCCTGCTCATAAAGTGAAACTTCCATCCCCAAACCACACATACGCTCTTGCAGGGCAAGGGCAAGTATATCTACTCCCGTTTTGTCGTAAGTACCTGAGTCAATCGCGCAGAGATCGCTCAGCTCTTTGAGATAGCGCTGCAGATGATCCTGAACATATTGCTCAACATCCCGTATAGACAATTGTGGTGAAGCCTTAGGCTGCTTCGATGCCATTGATTGTGTACCCATAAAAATCCTTTCTGGGGTCCCATTTCCTCAAGGAAATGGGAGGAAAGAAAGCCCCTTGCGGGGAGCCGTTTTTGGTGGGAACGGCCAACCTCCATCGTCTAAGCTGATCCCTTCAAGAGCATCGGGCTTTTGACGTTAACTCCTACTCGTTAATGAAGTCTTCTAAGTGATTATCTCTGAATAAAAAAAGCAGAACACCAGCTATGGGTTCCGCTCTAGCTAATGCCTACATATTCGGCGAAACAAGCTTTTCTCAATAGAAATGCAAGAAGCTCCAGCCAATACTGGAGCTGTACTGTGCTACAAGCCCATAGCGAAAGCTAGGGGGTTCCTGACCTCTGTTGTGTATATCGATGATATATATTATTTGCTCAGATTATTGAAAAAGTCAAGCTTTTAGGTCTTTTTTCTTAGGCAGAGTTTATAGTGAGCGGAACATAATGTGGCTATCAACTCAGCCATTGAAAAAGATATGCCACCAATCCTGCCAGTTGCCCTGCTGTTGGGGTTTGCTCTTCTGTTTCGGAGTTTGCGGCTGTCCCCCATTATTGGTACCAATAATCATCACTGCCTGCTCACCAGGACGCACATATCCTAGCTGCTGGCGAGCTTCGCTTTCAATAACTGAGGGATCTTTGTAATAAGTTGCAGCCTGTTCAAGCTGTGTATGCTTAGCACGTGCCTGTTGCAAGGACTGTTGGGCAGTTTGCACTTGCTGTACCAACTGGCTATTCGAGCAGGCTTGAGCAAAAGTCCCTAGTAAAAAAGTGCTACAGACCAATCCACTAATCCATATCACCGTCTGGGTGAAGAGGGAATTTCGTTTGGCACGCTGGTGCCCAACAGTCTCCTCCATACCAACGGCTGAGGTAACATTCACATTACTACCCTCAGGACGTGAAGAAATGTTTGGTCGTCGTGGCCGACTTTGCACATATCCTCCTCTCTAGTATTTAGACGTTTTCTATGGCCAAATTGGGTCTCAACCGGACCAAGAAGAAAAAACTTTCTCTATACCGTCACCATCATAACACATGATAGTTATTATCTCCCCTGGTATACTGAACTCACAACCACAAAATACTCTACTTTTTGAGGAGTCCCTGTATGCTACCGTTTACTAGTGCTGTTCATGATCAGGCAAACATGCCAGCCAACAGGAGGGATCTGACTAGCTATCTCAATCAAATCTGGCGACACTATTTCGCAGATATCCCACGAGTTAATGATATCTACATAGATTATTGTTACCCATGGAAAAGTCGATTGGGGCTTATTCGTCTCTCGCAAGATCAGAGCACATCCTTTATTGGCGTTAATACGCTACTTCAGCTTCAGCAGGTTCCCGAACAGGTCCTAGTCACTACTATTGCTCACGAGCTGGTACATTATGCCCATGGTTTTGGCTCGCCGTTGCCCCGCTACTATAAACATCCTCATGCTAACAACATTGTAGATCGCGAATTGGAGCAGCGGGAATTAGGAGATCAATTGCGTTGTTGCCATGAGTGGATTGACAAGTGCTGGTATTCATTCTATGATATACAGCGTGCATCTGGCTGGGCAGGTATTGTTAGGATCGGCCATTCCACATCTAGAGGCTATAAGTAGGAGGGGGGATATTTTTGTTGAGTGCCACATAACGGTATAAACATGCAGTAGAATCTCTTGACAAACCTTTCTGCTTGTGGTATAGTCCTAACTGGCTTCGATGGTATGTACTACACCGCCCGGCAGTCCTACAGATTCCCATTTTATGTTGACTTGTCTATTGTACAATGCTTCTGGGTAGAACGTTTTTGGTACATTGACTGCACCTCGTTGACACACATCAAAATCACCTGTCATTCGAAAGAGGCCATTGCCAAAGCACCCAATGTGTAGATTTCCCACCAAACTATCCAGGCTCAAAACACAAATGCCCCATTACCTGGGAAAACAGTGGGGTTTAGACATTCCCAATCAAAAATGCCTTCCTAAAAGGGCTAGAAACCAAACCAAACCAAACCAGAAAGGAGTGGCGGCATTGCGTTCGCTCGATCGCGACGTACCCCATGGCTTTAATTCTGGGGCATCCTGCCGCAATTATGGTGAATATAGCTGAGTTAGAAACCAAAACAATTACGGAGTTACGTGATATCGCTCGTGACCTCGAACTCTCCGGCTACAGCGCCCTCAAGAAACAAGACCTCGTCTTTCGACTCCTTCAAGCTAATACAGAACAGCAAGGCAATATCTTTAGCGCTGGTGTGCTGGAGATTGTGGAGGATGGCTTCGGCTTCCTGCGTCAAGAGCGCTTCTTGCCAGGGAATATGGATGTATATGTCTCGCAGTCGCAAATTCGTCGTTTTGGGTTACGTACGGGTGACATGATCTCGGGACAGGTCCGTCCACCGAAAGATAATGAGAAGTACTACGGCTTATTACGCGTTGAGGCTATCAATGGGGTCGATCCGGAAATCGCTAAACGCCGTCCCCATTTCGATAACCTAACGCCGATCTTCCCAAAGGAGATGTTCGATCTAGAGACTAGTCCCTCAAATACTTCAGGACGCTTGGTCAATCTGGTCGCTCCAATCGGACGCGGACAGCGTGGTCTGATCGTTTCTCCCCCGAAAGCTGGTAAAACTATACTCCTCAAATCCATTGCTAATTCCATCACTGAAAACTACAGCGATGCTCACTTGATGATCGCTCTCATCGGTGAGCGACCTGAAGAAGTCACTGACATGAAACGCTCCGTCAAAGCCGAAGTTATCAGTTCGACCTTTGATGAGCCTACCGAGGCACATACACGTGTTGCGGAGATGGTGCTGGATCGTGCCAAGCGCTTAGTCGAAGGTGGACGAGATGTAGTGATTCTGCTGGATAGCATTACCCGCCTGAGTCGTGCCTATAATCTGGCCGTGCAACCTAGCGGTCGTACTCTCTCCGGTGGTCTAGATCCCAGTGCTCTGCTTCCTCCCAAGCGCTTCTTTGGTGCTGCACGTAATATCGAGGATGGTGGTAGTTTGACCATTATCGCTACCGCACTGGTTGAGACTGGCAGCCGTATGGATGAGGTGATCTACGAAGAATTCAAAGGCACCGGTAATATGGAACTTGTGCTTGAACGCAGATTGGCCGAACGCCGTATCTTCCCTGCTATCGATATTACCCGCTCCAGCACACGGCGCGAAGAGCTGCTGCTCGACGATCGTACGCTGCGTGCCGTCGTTGTGATGCGTCGTATGTTCTCGACGCTGGCGGATCAGCAGAGCGGCAAAGGTACACTCGAAGCTACCGAGGCTCTGCTGCAACATATGGCGAAGACAAACAATAATGTTGAGTTCCTGGCCACGCTCGGCAAAAATATGTAACCCAGCAAAGTTGCAGGAGGCATGATAGTACAACGGACCCGATTTCCCGTGTACCCTTTGGGTATCGCGTCCGTTGGGAGAGGCGAGGACCTTCGTTTTTCTTTGCCTGTTCTCTTGTCCGGATAAAATTTGCTATCGGAGCATCATATGTCTTCAGTAACAAATGAGCAGGTCTTCATTGGGCCAGGACTGAGCCTGTTTAAGCGCATAGTCACTATCTTAGGCGTAATATGCATTATTGCACTTGTGCTCTGGATTGCGGTTTACCAGCAGAGCAGTCGCAATGATGCATCGGTGATTGGGAGTACAATCGCAGCGCTGCTGTTTATTGGCGGTTTTGTCTACTATTTGGGCCTTATTGCTCCTGTTCCTTTTACGATTACTGTCGGTCCTGACGGGATTTTCAAACGCAACCGTAAGGGAGATGCGATTGATCTGTGCTGGGAAGATGTGACACGTATCAAGGAAGAATTCTTTCCCAATGGCAAACGGATCAGTGTAATCGTCTACCGCAAAGTCACGGCTCCTGGTCAGAAAGCCAAAGCCTGGGCCGTCTACCGTGATGATGTGACCGACCTGGACGGTCTGGCGGATACGCTTAAAAAGGCTATTCCCGAGACCTGTAAATGGGAGAGCGAAACAGTACACGAATAGGGCTCATGTATATGCGCTAGCCTCAGTCGCTTTAAATGTGGCATATACCAGCTGCCCTTCACATAATTCCATGCGTGCAGCAGAGGTCTGGGTAATCTCAGCAACTAAAGGTGCTGTAGAAGGAGCATTATTTAGCTGGATGCTGATACGCATGCGCCCATCTTCGTCTCCAGAAGCCGTGCTCAAGCGCATTATCTGCATGATTTCGCCACTAAAGATATTACGTGCTGAGCCCTCTGGAGGTGTACGGTGCAGGGTAATGCTATGTGGATCAATAACGACATAAGCCTCATCGCCAATGCCGGGAGCTGTTTCGGTCACTGAGCGCTCTCTCAGACTAGCAACGATCTCAATTGTTTCGTCACCATGGGACGTGGATGGCAATTGAATAATACACATTGTATTTGTTTCATAGCCAACGATACGTCCACGAAAGAAATTTGTCCCTACCAATTCAGCGACATATGCAGAGCGAGGAGTAGCACGTAGCTCGTGCTGTCCTCCTTGCTGGATCATGCTGCCATGATCTAGTACAAGGATCTGGTGTCCAAAGAGGAGCGCCTCCAGGTACTGGTGGGTAACCATGATAGTGGTAATACCTGTCTCTTCGAGAATACGACGCAGCTCCTGGCGTACTTCACGCCGCGTTTGAACGTCGAGAGCTGCCAGTGGCTCATCCAATAGTAAAAGTTGGGGCTGTAATACTAGGGCCCGTGCAATGGCAACGCGCTGTTGCTGTCCACCGGAAAGTTGGGCCGGACGGCGTTGCTCCAGTCCTACCAGGCGCACCTGCTCCAGGACCGCGCCAACACGCTGACGAATGATCTGGCGTGATAGATGCTGTGCACGCAATCCAAAAGCAACGTTTTCAAACACACTGAGATGGGGAAAGAGTATATAGTCCTGGAAGACATAGCCAAATGGCCGCTCCTGCGGAGGCACGACAATATGTCGCTCGCTATCATAATAGACGCGCTCATCAAGGGTAATATGCCCTTTTTGTGGATGTAATAAGCCAGCCAGCAGCCGCAAAACTGTAGTCTTGCCCGCGCCACTCTCTCCTAGCAGCACAGTCGTTTTGCCTTTGTCTACATGAAAATCGAGTGCAAGATGGAAGGTATTCAGGTATGTATCGAGGGATAGGTCTAGCATAGATTTCAGATTTATATTCCAGAAGCTCTCTCGATCATGATATTTTTTATCCTCTGCATTACTCTTTTTGGCTTTGATTTTTTCGTTATTAAAGAAAAAAGCCATTTTCTTTAATAACGAAAAGCCTTATTAAAGGAGCCTTTAATAACGACCTTGCTTATGAAAGAATTTGCCATATTTCTTTAATTGTAAAGGAAGCGTGTAAAAATGTCTAGCTTTTGGAGGAAGCAAAGCAGGTAAGGCATACTTACTTTTTGCATGTAGCCAAAGTTGCCTTAGAAAGCAAAGCGTGGTATACTAAATAACACATTAGCATGTGTTCATTCTAGTTTACCCAATTCTGGCCTTTCTACGAACGGACAGGAAATGGCAGGCAATTAGCCATGACTACAAATCCAACCGAACAGATAGCATCAGCAGACATAAGCCATACGTGCTGCCCTCGTTACGAACACGCAATTCAGATACTTGGAAAACGTTGGACTGGCCTCCTTCTCAATGCACTGATGGGCGGTCCACGGCGCTTTTGTGAGTTAACAGCGGTAGTTGAGCGCTTGTCCGATCGTGTCCTCAGTGATCGCTTACGTGAGCTGGAGATGGAAGGCATCATCAGTCGCGTCGTATATCCACAGATTCCTGTTCGTGTCGAATACCAGTTGACTGAGAAAGGGCATGCGCTCAAACCAGTCATTGATGCCATTCATACCTGGGCAGAGCGCTGGGTGGAACCTTCTTCCTCAACCGCTGCGATAGAAGTGTGCAAAGAAAAAGACGGATAGAGGCTTAAATTCTGCATGGAAAACTTATGGGCACCCTGGCGCATGGCATTCATTGAACCCAAAACACCGCCCAAGCTAGGTTGCATTTTTTGTACCCAACCTGCCGAACATCGCGATTCAGAGCATCATATTCTCCATCGCGGTGAGCATTGTTTTATGATGCTCAATTTGTACCCCTATAATAATGGTCACCTGATGATTGCACCCTATGAGCATGTGGGCTCTCTTGAGCAGCTTGATGCTACCACTCTGGGAGAACTGATGGCCCAGGCACAACTGGCCTTGCGTGCACTACGCACGGTGATGAACCCAGATGGATTTAATATGGGGATCAATCAAGGTAAAGTGGCGGGAGCTGGTTTCGCTGAGCATATCCATTATCATATCGTGCCGCGCTGGCATGGCGACACGAACTTTATGCCGGTACTGGCCGATATTAAGGTTATTCCGGAGCATCTAGATGTCGTCTACCAAAAGTTGCTAGGGGCGTTACAAGAAATACAAAGCGCATAAGTCTTTTTATATTCGCATGCCCTACCAGCGAAAGACATACCCGACACCACGTACTGTCTGGATGAGCTTGGGGTTCGCCGGATCTTCTTCCAACTTCTCACGTAACCAACGAATATGCACATCAACCGTTCGCGTGTCGCCCGCATAATCATATCCCCACACATTGTGTAATAGCTGGTCGCGTGTCAATACTGTGCCACGATTGCGTACCAGATAGGTCAGCAGGTCAAACTGTTTGGGCTGTAACTCCAAGTCTTGCCCACGGCAATTGACCCATCTGCTGGCTAGATCGATCCGTAGTGGTCCTGCTACCAATTCCTTATTGCGACTGAGAGGCTGCGACTCCACATCATTTTCTTGCGAAGATGGATGCTCTTCAGTAGTACTAGGGTAATCGGCTCGACGCAAGAGGGCACGCACACGAGCTAGCAGTTCCCGGCGACCAAAGGGCTTGGTGACATAATCATCGGCCCCAACTTCTAGGCCCACAACCTTATCGATCTCATCGCTCTTGGCGGTGAGCATAATAATCGGTACCGTAGCCGTACTGTCTTCACGGCGCAACTGGCGGCAGACCTCCAAGCCGTCTACACCTGGCAACATGATATCTAGCACAATAAGATCTGGATGCTCATTATGCACTGCATTTAAAGCACTGGTGCCATCTGCTACAGTGATAACTTGGTAGCCCTCTTGCTCCAAGTTATAAGCGATTGTGTCTGCCAGGACAGCCTCGTCGTCAACGACTAGTATTTTTCGCGCCACTGGGACCTCCTATCTCTTGCAGCGGTGGTACGGCGGATGCAATACCCAAAGGGCACACGGGAATTGGGCCCCTACCGATGGCGATAAATCGCGGTTCGTTGAATGAAGAGTAGCTAGTAGTTACCAAAAGGTTATAAAGGCCCTCCTAGCCGAAGCGACCACTAATATAGTCTTCTGTCTCTTTTTGCTTCGGATGTTCAAAGAGCTGTATTGTGGGTGCATACTCAACCAAACTCCCATTCAGGAAAAAGCCTGTGAAGTGTGAAACACGGCCTGCCTGTTGCATATTGTGCGTCACTATTATAATAGTATACTCTTTAACCAGTGCAGTAATCAATTCTTCGATCTTCAATGTCGCGATGGGATCAAGCGCAGAGCAGGGCTCATCCATCAGCAATACTTCAGGTTTGACGGCCAATGCACGTGCAATGCACAAACGCTGTTGCTGCCCACCTGAGAGACCCAGTGCAGAAGTGTGGAGACGATGCTTGACCTCATCCCAGAGAGCTGTACCGCGCAAGCTCTGCTCGACTACCTCAGCAATACATTTCTTTGGTCTCCCCTGGACCTTCAGACCATAGGCCACATTTTCAAAGATGGATTTGGGGAAAGGATTGGGACGCTGAAACACCATGCCGATGCGCTGACGCAGCAATACCACGTCAGTACGTTTATCATAGATATCGAAACCGTCAAGTATAGCCTGTCCTCCGATACGCGTGCCGGGAATAATATCGCTCATACGATTCAATGTTCGCAAGAAAGTAGATTTGCCACAGCCAGAAGGGCCAATTAGTGCAGTCACCTGCTTTTCACGGATTGGTAGCGTCACATCAAAAAGCGCCTGCTTTGAACCATAATAGAATGTGGCATTCTGCACATCAATCTTCATATTAGCGTTGGTATCAGGAGTTTGTGCTGGAAGTGTATGATCTCTAACCTGTTTAGCAACTGCCACTACGGATTTCTGTTCCGTCTCACTAGTCTTTATAGAGCTAGTTTCCGCTCCTAGTGGAATATAGAGGGGGCTCGAAGTGCCCAGAAGGTGTTCCATAATCTCTCCTTATGTGTTATGCAGACATGACTTTGCGTTGAATGGCATGCCCGATGCTACGAGCCCCGATATTAACAAGCAGCAATGTTATAATCAGTAACGCTGCAG
>DASYAN010000202.1:0-9183 GCA_036501345.1 Ktedonobacteraceae bacterium | reverse complement strand
CCGCTATTTGTTTATTCAATGCTTCAGTCACTCTTTTTAATTCTTCGTATCGTTCTAGTGACAAAGCCTTTCCTTCATTTACCTCACCTTTCCTTGCTACAATTTCTTTATTAGTGATTACCTGGGCAGTTTGCGTGTATCTCTTCCCCCATTTTTTTTCTTTCATTTCTAAAAAATCAGCCGGAGATAAATCGCCTCCCCTCACTGTGAAATCTTTCCAAAAACTGAGAAAAGTGAAGATAAAACATGCATCAGCATCTCGATGTATGATTTCCTCTCGTGTTTCTGGATCCCTCCCCAAATATTGATCGTCATGATGCGCAACAAGGTGGACAATGCGCCGAGTAAGAATTGGTGAATAGGTCACCATGCTTAACACATGCTCAGCTAGTTGAGCACCAATTTCCATATGACCTCTGCGCAATTTCTGATCGCTCCACTGAGTATTTTTGTTTTCCCCAATTGCCGACCACCCTACATCATGAAGCATAATTGCTGGTATGAGAATTGCTCGGTACTCTTGATACTGTTCTTCTGACTCATCTCTTAGAATCCCCTGTGTTCGTTCTTGATGAAGAATCTTGCCAAGGTGACCTATAGCTATGGCAGTATGAACTAAGTCATACCACCTTCCCTTCGCCAATAATACACTTGCTTCCCTCCATATCTGCTGATACAAGGTGTTTTCTTGAAACACCTGAAGAAGTACCTCATTATGCAAATATGGACGTAATTCCGGAAAATCTTCGGATGAAAACATAGACCATTAGTTCTCCTCTAACAATTGAGTAATGGGATTATAGCCTATCCCCCTGACCTCGTCAACGAATTATTTATTGGATTTGATAGTCATCGGGGCTTCCAAAATCGCTGACGAGCTTTCTGAAGCCTCTTCAATCGCGCGTTGACGTGATTTTCCTCACTCTTTTAATAGAGTCTTTTCTCTTACTTGACATCAACTATGACAGCAACGAAAGATCTTGAGGAGCAAGAAGGGTGTTGAGATGGGTCATGGCACTTTCATCAGCCTGCGGACCAAAGAAGCCCTCGCCGCCAAACACACGCAAGGGATATCGCTCGGCAAGCCAAAAGGCACCATCCAGAAAAGCCAGTTCGGCCTCTTGCCTCGTTCTCCAAATTCTTTACACCATTTTGCTTAAAGCACTATCAGAATTCTTAAATCTTTTGCTGTTTGTATTTTGATCTTCTACTAATTTTCAAGCAATAAACTGCTTATTGATTGAATTATTTACTATAGGTCAGCTGAGATTTGCTCACTGAACTCTCCTGGTGCTAGCTAGTAGAACAAATTTCTCTTCTCCGACCCTCCAAAATCGGGTCAAGGTCAGTTGGACTGGCAATTGAGCAAGATATGGTAGATGGCGATGTCATTTCCTGTTGGCCGAGTGTGTTCGCTGACCCATTCTTGGAGGATTGCAGGAAATACTCGTACATCATGTGGAGATAATTTTAAATTTAATTTGCAATCATGCTCTGCATCATGATGCAGATAGCATTTTAGCCTCTCGATCCATTCATCGGATGTGTCACATTGCATATACCCAATCATTCCAGCTTCAAGATATCGCAATGCATATTCTTCGCGGAGAAAACGCGCCAGACCTTTCTGAAAATAGTAGCCTTCACGAAAGTTACTCTCTGTACGTAAACGTTTTGCTTCAAGAATGTACTCTGGCCGTGGTGGGACTGTCAGTTCAAAGATAAAATCAGGCACTTTCCTGCGTTTGCCTGTGAGACCCTTCCCTGGAACTGGATTATTTTCTTTGAGTGCGTATCGCTCACACCAACGAGGACAATCCGAAGCCACCAGCCGATTCTGAATAGCCTCTGTAATAAATCCTGTGATCTCCTCTTCTTCATGATCTTGCATTATTCTGCTTTTTGTATCTTCATATCCCCATGCCAATAACTCATGGGCATGTTGTCTAAAAGGAGGCCAGTATTCCTGAAACCACACCGGATCATGTGTTTTGCTCCCCATCACTTGCCCATTCCAGCGGCCAGTACTTCTGCAATAAGGTCATCAGTGTCATTGAATGCTTGTGTCCTTGTCCAGTTTATCAGACGAGGAACCTTGTAGATGTGAACCTTTGGACCATCAAAAATTCTGAGTCCCCTTTGAATATAGACCCATTGACTGAATTGTTGGGTGAATCCACTGAGCAGGTGGGCAAAAGGTGGCGCATCATCAGCTCCCTCTTTGCCTACTTCTATAGGCAAGGAATGATCAGATTTAAGAAGTTCTACTGTACAACAGATCATTTTTTGTGAAGGAGTTATGGTGACTTTGTGATGCGTATTTCTTGGCGCGGTAAAGGCATCAAGCTCGTTGGCCATTTCTTGAGCATACGCTTGTAAGTCATCTTCTTTTGGCGGTTTCATTGCTGCGCCGCCAATATACCCTCCAATTAATGTTGAACGTACACGATTGAACTCCGTTGCCAAAATGCTCATGCTGTCAGGGAGCTGAAAAAGATGGGCGATTTGCTCATCCACAAATGCTTGTGTGGACGAAGAACCACGTTCAATCTCCATCTGAGCAAGTTCTTTTTGTACTGTGGCAAGTTGCTCTATCTGAACAGGTGTAAAAAGTGGAATGGGAATACTCTTGACATCGTCCAACGTAATACGGTCACGTTCTACTCCCCACGATGGAGTTTGGAAGAAAAGATAATACCTGGTGATACTAGAACTTAAGAATACAGATAAAGCACGCAAGTAATCTGCATCTTTTTGAGGAGCAGAGAGTCCTATTTGACGAGGTCTGATCACAAAATAGTCATCACTATAGATCACATACTTCCATGATGCATTCATGATGAGATGCGGTGGTTCTGATACAAGGAGCCCCTTCGTTCTTCCCTTCCGGATAAAACATTCCTCCTTTAGAATGTCTTCAAGAGCATATGAGGGGACTGAGAACAGGCGTTCTGACCTATTCATAGAAGTAGTATTCAGTCGTTTTTTGCCTTGAAGAGATGAAATGAAATCAAGTTTTTCTTTGCTTTCATCAACACTTTTACGTAAGTCCGAACCTTGATGAAGGTGCCACCCATTGTGCTCATTTTCTTGGCAAAGCTGACCAAAGGTTTTTGGAAACAGTCGTCGCAGCCGATGAATAGCCCGTTCATCTCGATGAGTACCCCACAAGGCAATTTTCCATGTGAAAGCATCACCCCGTTCTGCTTCATCTGGTGAAACCGTCTGAAACTCGTTTTCGTTGAGCGTTATCGTCCACATATCCCCACAGGCGTTTGGGATCTGATTGATGGAGAATGGACCATAGTGACTGATCAAAGGCTTCTCCGCTTCTACTGAAGCCTTTCGGTATAGAACGGTTACCGCAGGGGCTGTAGCTCTTCCTTCAAAAAGGACCTGTCTCAGGTTCGAGAAATTGGTGATGCGAATCACTTCGCAGGTTTGAAAAAAGGACTGGCGATACTTTCTCGATCCAAGATTATATAGGCTTGCTGCTGGTAAAATAAGTCCGATACATCCGTCAGGATTGAGCAGATCAAGAACGCGCCACGTAAATGCCTCTGCAACGTTTGTCTTGCTGACTGGTTGCTCTGTCTTATGTGCTTCCATCCATGCAAGAGCTAGGTGATCTTTTTGTAAGTCAGCTTGAATCCACGGTGGGTTACCAATGACCCAATCAAAACGGAGCTGGCGTTCATAAAGCGGCAAGCCATCATCGAAGAAATCAGAGTGGAAAATGGTGATGTTGTGAAGAAGCGGCAACTGTTTTTTCTCGCTGAGTAGTTCGGTAATATTTGCGTAGTTGAGAAGTGTTAAAATGAGGCTAAACTCAGTCACATAGCATGCATCTAGCTTACGCTCAACACCATACAAATGGCTGAGTAGTTCCAGAAGTTTGGCTACAGGTAATTTCCTCTCTGATGAGCCTACTAGCTCTATCTCAATCAATCGGCGATAGGTCAGGACAAGAAAGACACCTGATCCACAGGATGGATCAAGAATCTTCATTCCCTTTTTGAGGGATTTGACGGCATGTATTTCAGCGAGCAAATAATCTGCAAGATATTCAGGTGTGTAAATAGCGCCATCTGTTTTTACTTTTCCTTCAGCATGCAGAAATAACTCATAGATAGAAGATAATGTTTCTATTGGAATATACTCAAAATCGTATATTTTGAAATCGAGACTGAGCTGTTTCAATGTGCTGACCAGTGTGTCTCCTTTGAAAATTGAAGCGACAAGAGCAATCACCTCGTTGGTTAAACCGGCAGCTGTGTTAAAATCGAGAGGAAAAATACTCCCATTGAGTTGGTCATCGAGAAAATCTATCAGTGTACGTAATCCCTCTATTGTTGCATGTTGGCCAAGAACACTCTCAATATCTATATTCTTTTGCTGAAGCCATTGATCTGATAAGATATTGCGATCACGCAGATAGCGAATATAGATATATTTCCCAATTAGAGCATGCGCTACCTCTGAATTCAGTTTTTTTTCTTTTTGAAGGTATTTGCTAAGATCACTTAGGCTGCGAAGAAGTTTTTTATCTACACGCTTATCTGATTTTAAGTCTTTAGCTCTCTTTTCCCATAATATTCCTGCATTAATTGACTTTGCACAAAATTCAGCAAGTTCAGTACGTATGGTGCTTTCATCTAGGTGAACATCCTCTTTCAGTAAACCCACCTGTTGCAACTCTTTTGAGTAGTCGAATCCTGTATAGACTCTGATGTGATTTGGCAGGACAACGATTAAGAATGGAGCTTGACCAAGGTTCCATAAAGCACGATGGATTTCTCGCGCTTGCTCTGGCGTTTGAGCTTCAGCAACATAGACTGCTGGTCGTACTGGGAGGATATTCTTGTTCTGAGGACTTGACTCAACGACGTAGATGCCATCTACTCCAGCGTCTTTGGCAGATCGAAAGAGATGCGCTATATCAGGAGAATGCTCACGATCTGTTTTCAGATAATATTGTGGAAATGCAGCATAGTCCAACGCATCGAGCAGCTCAGCTAGTTGCATTGCTTGGACCCTCCTGTTTGGGCTTCTTCAGTATTCCCTCGCGGCGAATGATACTCTCTTGCCCAGTAATTGAGCTGATGCAGAGAGAAACCAGGAAGGCTCACTCTTTCTCTCGTATAGAAAACCTTTTCCATATGAGCATACTAACATACTTCAGGTTCAATTTCAATTACCCGACTGAGGGCCAAAACAGACTCAACATGCTCCACTATTTCCGGTTTTAACCGGATACGAATTTGCAGGTAGTGGTAAATATAGGAATGGTGACCTGGGTTACATGAAGGCCAGAGCTTTTTCTTTGTTATAACGGTGGAGAAACAGGTGTAGACAAATTTCATGCATTACATCAGACTTAGAAAAAGAGAGAGTTTTTCTCACAAAACGGCCCAAGCGCTGCCGCAATGTATTATTCCAGCGCTCTACGTGAGCTGTCTCACCTGTTTCCTTCCCAACCGGATAGTGTTGATCTTGAGGTATGATACTTTTGTAGACACTATAAAAGTCTGTGAAGCATTTTCCACTGCGATACGCCAATGGAATTTTATCCCATAATTTTTGGCATGTTTCCTTAGATCTATCTCCTATCGCATAGGAAACGATTTGTCGTGTTTTTCTACACAAAGCAATCCAAATCCAGGATGTATTCACCTTTTTTACGCGCATTAGACCATAACTCATCTAACTCTAATATTGTGGCACTTGCATCATTTGGGTCGAGCTCGATCAACATTTCGCTCAATTCGGGCAGGTGTTCCGTTTTTTTTTTAGCCATTTGATCACTGTGGGGCGAGAAACTCCGAATATCCTCTCCAGCCCTCGTAAGCTACTCCGCTCTTCATAGGCTCTCACTATTTCTTCTTTCTTTTCTTCAGAGTAAACATTTGGTGTAGGATTTTCCCGACTTTGTCTCTTGCACTTATGACACAGGTATTTCTGCTTTCCGTTGGGAGAATGACCATTGCGTATCATTTCGTCACTACCACGATATGGGCAATACACTGTTATTGTTACCATATGAATTTTTACCTTTCAACGAATTTCTGCTCCAGTCTACCACACCATTCCCAAGTTTACCACTACCTACAATGATTCCGAATATGGCCTTGGAGGATAGCTAGTCACAGAAGAAATGAAGGGGGATGCTGGTACTGCGGCGCTCCATCCTTGTGGGGGATTTTGGAAAGGGCCCTGATTCATTACCATTGCGCTTTTCATGCGTGGCTCGTATACTCTGAGGGAGCATCATCGATCCATTCCTGGTTCTCGGATGGAAGGAGAAACGTGTGAGCCATGCGTGCCCATGAACATATCAAATTCTGGCATGACGCCACCTTGGGGGATCTTGAACTGCTCCATGCGACCTATGTCACGCACACCTTCGCTCCCCATACCCATGAGGGTTATATGATAGGTGTCATGGAACAGGGAGTAAAGCAGTTTGCCTATCGGAGAAGCCAACACACCGCGCCGGTCGGGAGTATTATCGTGATCAATCCTGGAGAAATGCATACCGGCTCATCGGCAACTGAACATGCTTGGACCTACAGAGCGCTCTACCCATCAACTGAACTCTTACAGCGTGCTGCCACTGATCTCACCGGGAGGTCTCGCGGTCTTCCCTTCTTCGCTGAACCTGTGGTTCATGATCTTGCCATGATGAGGGAATTTGTTCTCACCCACCGTGCGCTGGAAGAACAAACCTCCACGCTCGAACGGGAATCACGGCTCTTGTGGACCCTCTCGCGCTTCATCGTACGCTATGCCGACGATCATCCACGTCCTCGTCGGTTTGCCAAAGAGCATCTGGGCCTTCAGCGCGTCCGCTGCTATCTCGAAGAACACTACGCTGAGAACATCTCGCTCGAACAGTTGGCCGCGATTGCTGATCTCAGTCCATTTCACCTGCTGCGCTCGTTTCGCGATCAGATGGGCTTGCCCCCTCATGCCTATCAGATACAAACGCGCGTCGTGCATTCCAAGCACCTGTTGCGTCTGGGGCTACCCTGCATAGAGACGGCACTGGCCGTCGGTTTTGCGGACCAGAGCCACTTCACCAAACATTTTAAGCGGATTGTTGGCGTGCCACCTGGACTCTACAGCGCCATTGGAAAAAAATAGCAATATTAGACAAGACATCCCCCTTCTCGCCCTCTATAATGGCGCTATGACAACATCACCATCTGAGTTCTTCCGTGGGATCACGGACGAACTCCCAATGCTGAGCTCGCTCAGCATCACACCCTGACAGTTGTTTTCTCTCTTTAGCTGCCGCAGGCAGCGCGTTGAGGTCTCAAAGGAAACTTGACAGTATAGCACTCATGGCTCTATCTTCGTACACGCAGAACCTATAGAGTCATACAGAAAACGAGGAGCCAACTCGATGAATACAGATGAGCAAAGACAGGGCATGCAAACCCGTATAATCCATGGTGCCCATGCCGCCAACGATACCACTGCCGTATCACCACCAATCTTTCAAACCAGCACCTTTCTACTACGAACACCAGAAGAAGGGGCGGAACTCGCTGAGCAGATCGCACCAACCATGTACTACACACGATATGGCTCACCGAATACCAAACAAGTGGAAGTTCTCCTTGCTGAGCTTGAAGAGAGCGAAGCAGCACTGGCTGTTGGCTCTGGGATGGCAGCCATTACGACGGCTATTTTAGCCAATGTTCAGGCTGGCGATCATGTCATAGCTCAACTGACACACTATACGGCGACGATGTCACTGCTGACTCATACCCTTCCCCGATATGGTATTGCCGTGACCCAGGTTGATCAGCGTGATACGTCGGCCTTCGCACAAGCCGTCCAGCCCAATACCAAAGTGATTTATACAGAATCCCCGACCAATCCGACCATGGATCTGACAGATCTGAGAGCGACGGCAGAACTTGCACGCGCGATCGGAGCTTTAGCTATCACAGACAATACGTTCGCGTCCTGCTACAACCAGCGTCCTCTGGATCTTGGTTATGACCTGGTGGTTCATAGCGCGACCAAATACCTTAATGGGCATACCGATGTCACAGCGGGGATTCTCCTGGGTTCAAAGTCTTTGATTGATCAGGCGTGGGAATATCTGCGTGTGCATGGACCGGTCCTCCATCCTTTTGATGCTTGGCTCTTACGGCGTGGATTGCAAACCTACGGGTTACGTATGGCAGCACAGAACCAGAATGCGCTGGAGGTCGCACACTTTCTTGAACAACACTCGGCAGTCGAGCGAGTCTACTATCCAGGCTTACCATCGCATCCGCAGTATGAGCTTGCCCGCCAGCAAATGGTCGGCGGCTTCGGAGGCATGCTGGCATTCGAGATGAAAGGGGGGTACGATGCGGCCTACAACGTCATCAGACAGACCGAACTCTGCCTTTTGGCAGCGAGCTTAGGTGGGGTCGAAACGTTGATCACCCATCCAGCCTCTATGATCCATGTTCATCAAAGCGATGAAGAACGTCTTGCCGCAGGGATTTCCCCCGGTCTGATACGACTCTCCATAGGCATTGAGAACGTGGAAGATATTCTCGCCGATCTTGATCAGGCACTGAGTACTCATTGATGGAGGTAAGCCCAGGATAGAAAAACGGTACCACCACACATATAATCTTTCTGTATCGAAAAAAACATGAAGCTATAAGGAGCGAGTGGATGCACATTGAAGCGAAACTAAAGACTCTGGGTCTCACATTACCGGAACCAGTCAAAGCCCCAACTGGCGCACGACTGCCGTTCGCATTTGTACGCGTGCATGCTAATAGAGCGTATATCTCTGGCCATAGCCCGGTCAACCCGGATGGTTCGGTTGCAGGACCATTTGGGAAATTGGGGGTAGATCTCTCAGTAGAAGAAGGCTATCAAGCGGCACGCACGGTTGGATTAGCCATCCTCGCCAGCTTAAAGCAGGAGTTGGGTGATCTGGATCGTGTCACAGCCTGGCTCAGAGTGCATGGTATGGTGAATGCTGCCCCTGATTTTACACAGCATCCAGCCGTCATCAATGGTTTCTCCGATTTGATTCTTGATCTGTACGGACAGGAGATTGGTCAACATGCACGTTCCGCGGTAGGCATGGCATCACTCCCATTCGCTATTCCTGTTGAAATCGAAGCGGAAGTCGAGATCCTCAATGAGGTCAGCGTCAATTCCTAA
>DASYAN010000201.1:0-7641 GCA_036501345.1 Ktedonobacteraceae bacterium | reverse complement strand
TTTCCGCTTTTTTATGCCAGGAGAGCCCTTCTGCCGGCATACAGTAGGTACAGCGGAAGTTGCATTTGTCAGTGATAGAGATACGCATGCTTTTGATGCGTCGACCGTAACTATCTACGAGTGGTTCCATAGGTAGCCTCTTGGTGGATAAACTAGACAATGTTCTATGTGCAATTAGTATAGCATATCTAAAGAATTTTGTCTGCTACTTATCTGGACGGGCTCCATCTATTAGAGGGAAAGTGAGTAAGGCACAACCTGTGCCTTCAAAAGAAGGCGGCTTAATGAGCTTTTCATGAGTTTTCCCAAAAAAGATAGAGAGCCTTCTGGACAGGTATATGTTCCCTATTTTAATACGGAACAGGACTCAATTCCGTTGAGATGCATAGAAGCGAAATGGAGAGAGAGCACTCTCGACAGTTGCGTCCTGTTACACAGGACACAGAAGATGTAGAGACGAGACCCTTTAGCTAGGTGCCCAAAGGGTCTCGTGTGTGCCTCTGAGGTTTATCTACTTTGTACTACTTACTTGTGTAGTATCTGCAAATCGGATTGTAAAAGGGTACAAAGCCTCTACCTCCAGTATATCTCCATGTGGAAGTAGTATACATGAATAAGCCGGAAAGGTCAAATGGTTATCTGGATTTATTCCTTTGTTGATAAAGGTGGTAAGACAAAACACTTCCTAGTCAGAAAAGAAACTCTGATACCAGCTAGCAATCAGTGGTGAAATTCTCACCCTACTTTCTGGACCTGTTTTCTTCGTTTGAGAATTGCTTGTCAGAACAACAGATGGTATGAGTAGCTTTCTTTTTCATTATCGATGATTTTTCTTCTTCAAATTATATTTTGCTTGTATTTTATCCCGTTCGATTTGATAGTCTTCAGGTGTGAGAGGAAATAGACATTTAGTAATGCGTAATCCATATGAAGCTAAGTGGGAACAGTCCAACGATGGGGACAAAGTTTAAAATATCTCTAGTGAAAAAAAATAGAATTGTAGGAGCTGTAATAGCAATTAGTGTAATAAAAGTGATAATTCCAAGAAAGACCGATTTCATGATCTTTGAGTCGGCTTGCTTCTGAGATGGGATGTTCATAGTTCCGTCCAAATCAATTCATTCTGTTTGGAAGAGGAGAACTACTATCGAAAGTATTGCGGTTTTTCGATGTAGGTATCTCTGCCTGTTGTGACATAAGATGGACTATCCATTGTTCTTCATCCTCAGAAATGAGGAGGAGAATTGCATGTGTTCTGGTTGGGACTTGCTCTTTTTTGGTGCAGGACATTATGCTCTCCTGACGTAATGTCATACTTATGTACGGCTTGTCAGGTTTATGACAAGAAAAGCGCGAAGCTCGTACCTAGTGATGAATATGTTTTATTTGGTCATAGATCCCTCCAAATGTTTGTGGTAGTATACGTTCTATACAAGAATCAAGATGTGTTTTAGACTTTGGGGGCATAAAGAAGTATTCTCCTGATCTGGCGTTATGTCAGCCCAATTGAGACGACAGGAGTGCTTTCTATATTTGGTTGATATTATATAGCCATGCATGCGAAGCATACATCCTATCACTTGGATATGGCTCTCCATCTATTAGAGGGAAAATGAGTAAGGCATAACATTCGCCTTCATAAAAGAAGGCGGCTTGAGCTTTTCATGAGTTTTCCCAAAAAGGGCAGAGAGCCTTCTAGACACGTATATGCTCCCTATTTTAATACGGAACAGGACTCAGTTCCGTTGAAATGCATAGAAGCGAAATGGGGAGAGCACTCTTGATAGTGACCTCAAGAGTTGCGTCCTGTTACACAGGACACAGAAGATGTAGAGACGAGACCCTTTAGCTAGGTGCCCAAATGGTCTCGTGTGTGCCTCAGAGGTTTATCTACTTTGTACTACTTACTTTGTAGTATCCACAATCCGCTTTGTGGAAGGGTACAAAGCCTCTACCTCCAGTATATCTCCATGTGGAAGTAATATACATGAATAAGCTGGAAAGGTCGAATGGTTTCTGTATTTATTAGGCGTCATAGTACAGAGAGAATTCGATTGGCACCGGGCGCAAGCGAACTTTGTCTGCCTGCTCGCGTTTGAGTTCAATGTACTTCTCAAGTAGATCAGTAGTGAAGACCTGTCCCTCCAAGAGGAAGCTATGGTCATTTTCAAGCGCCCTTAAGGACTCGTCCAGAGAGCCGGGTACGGAGCTAATCTCGCGTAATTCCTCGGCTGGCAGGCTGTACAAGTCGCGATCGACTGGACCAAAACCATACTGGCTGGGCTCGATCTCGCGGCGAATACCGTCCAGACCTGCGAGTAGGAGAGCAGAGAAGAGCAGGTAAGGATTTGCCGTTGGATCGGGAGGGCGGAACTCGACGCGCTTGGCCTTGGGATTCTCGGTCAAGGGAATACGTACTGCTGCACTCCGGTTGCCCTTTGAAAAGACAAGGTTGACCGGAGCCTCAAAGCCCGGCACTAGGCGTTTATAGCTATTGGTAGATGGCGCAGCAATAGCCATAATCGCCGGGGCGTGAGTCAAGATACCACCGATATAGAAGCGAGCAAGCTGAGAGATACCAGCATAGCCATCGGTATCATAGAATAGCGCCTTCTCATTCTTCCATAAGCTCTGATGAGTGTGCATACCAGAACCATTATCGCCGAAAACCGGTTTGGGCATGAATGTGACAGTCTTGCCGTGCTTACGAGCGGTATTTTTTACCACATATTTAAAGAGTTGTAGCCTATCGGCAGTGTTGACGAGTGAACCGAAACGAAAGTCAATTTCGGCTTGACCGGGGGCACCTACTTCATGGTGATGTGCCTCGACAGTGATACCCAGTGATTCGAGGGTTAGAACCATCTCTGTGCGCAAATCCTGGTAAGTGTCATTGGGAGCAACAGGGAAATAGCCACCCTTCAAGTTCATCAGATGACCCATGTTGGGCTTATCATCGTGACCAGCACTGTTCCAGTGGGCCTCAACTGAGTCAACCTCGGCATATTGAATGTTGTCTGAAGAAGCATAGCGGACAGCATCGAAAATGTAAAACTCTGCTTCTGGTCCAAAGAAGGCGGTGTCGGCAACGCCAGTGCTGCGAAGGAATTCCTCTGCCTTCTGAGCAATGTAACGGGGATCGCGAGTGTATGGCTGCTTTGTAGGATAAGCAATGTTACAGGTGAGACTCAGAGTAGGTGCAGACGTGAATGGGTCGATAAAAGCAGTAGTTGCATCGGGTATTACCAGCATATCGCTTTCATCTATTGTTTGGAAACCACGGACGCTGGAGCCATCGAATGGTAGGCCATTCTCAAATAGCTCTTCGGTCAATATATGTACTGGAACGCTAAAATGTTGCCAGGTTCCTGGTAAGTCTACGAATTTGAAGTCTACAATTTTGACGCCGTTTGCTTTTGCTAACTTTAGGACTTCCTCTGGGGTGGTCATTTTTTTAGTCTTCTCCTGTTTAGTAACGTTTGATCCCGGCGTCATTGCAGGAAAGAATGGCATTCGTTGCCTTAGTGTGTACTTTCGCGATTGTTTTGGATAGTTTTTTGCATTCTCAGCTAACGCTGAGTTATATAATGCATATCTCTATAATATGACGTTGGCGCAAGTAGATACTACAGACAGTTTATCTGAAACTGCCCTGTCTACAATTGTGCATTATGCACAAAAGCCTCTGTGAGTAAGGGCTATCTGACATCTATTGTTGGATGCTTATATTGGAATCCATGGTTTTTTCATCGAGGATGTGGAATGGAAAACCGTTTTTTGTTGATTAAGTAGTATTTTTCTGTGCATAATCGATAGATTTTTTGATATTACCAATGTGCTCTCAGTCCTGTTGTGACTAACCGCTATCAATATGTCGGTGTTAACTCAGAAGAAAATGTCACTGGATGTGACATCGTATACTCTATATATCCTTAAAGTTTCGCCTTAGTTCAGGGAGAATCATACAATGTCAAAAGAATATAATGCACTAACCGTAAGATTATTGCGAAATAGTGTGATTATTAACGTTTTACGGGTAGGTATAATAGAAACACGAGATAGAATGCAGCTAATTAAATCAACATTGATAGACGTGTTCGATAATATGAATAAAGTAAGGAACATAATAGACGTAAAAGAGAATTATGCAGGCGCATTATCTTCTTGGTTAGAAGAGTCCATTGCGGCAGAAACTTTCAAGCATCAAGCACTTGGAATGATACAATGTCAGAGTGTGCAGTCTTTTGATCTTTATATCAGAAACATGCTTATAAAGGTTTTCAATCAACATCATGAATTGCTAGAGCAAGATAAACTTAACAAAATAGAAAGTGATTTGCAGTTTAATAATACAGAAGCATTTATTGCATGGTTAGTAGATGAAAAATTGCGTGTTTTGGATTATCAGGGATTTGAAAGTGTGCTTAACTATCTCCATGAGACTATTGGATTGGATTTGAAAGTCGATCCAGCGGAATGTTTGTATGTATCTGAAATGTTTTTGGCTAGAAATATTATACTCTATAATAATGGCTATGTTAATGGAAATTACTTGGAAAAGTCAAATAGGAAAGATCTACAACTAGGTGATTTATATCCCTTAACAGAAGAATATATTTCTGAGGGTGTTCAAAAGCTTTTAGCCCTAGGACAAACTTTAGATACACAATTTGTAGTACAGTTTAACCTGAGCTAAAATTGGATGCATTTTTGCATGTTTATAGTTGCCCTTGAAAAGCTATTCTAGGTTGTGTTGGCAGAGACTTGCATGTTACCATGCGAATGCCGTACATTAAGACCTATGAGTAGTAACAAAAGACTAGGGGCGAGCCGACAAAAGAACAGAGTAAGATTCGGCCTCTTTCTCTACGCACGTTTGTTCTTTTTGACTTTGTGCTTGGGTGGATGCTCTCTTTGGCCAGGAGAGTCAGATCTACATGGTCAACAGCAGGTTCAGCAGGCCCCGAAGGCTCGCATAACCTATGTTGCTATAGGGGCGTCTGACACCTATGGCACTGGGACTAGTGATCCTGACAAGCAGAACTGGCCTGTGGACCTGACAGGCAAGCTGGGTTCAAGAATTCGCTTGGTCAATCTTGGTATTCCAGGCATCGAGGTGCATGACGCACTTAATGTGGAATTGCCAGTCGCTATTGATGCTCATCCAGATCTGGTGACGATCTGGTTAGCAGTCGATGATCTTATTGGTAACGTTCCTGTCTCTCAGTACTCCCAGGATATGGATCTCCTGTTGAGTCACTTGCAAGCTACTGCTCCTCATGCTCTCATCCTTGTTGCCAATGTGCCGAATATTGTACTGTTACCACGCTTTCAGGCAACTGATACTCAATCGTTGCTGGCTAGAATTTCTTCTTATAATACTGCAATTGCAGAAGTTGTAGGTCGTCATCATATAGCGCTTGTCGATCTTTATCAGCAGTCACAAGTACTGACTGCTCATCCCGAATATATCAGTTCTGATGGCTTGCATCCAAATGCTCGTGGCTATACTCAACTTGCGATGATCTTTTACTCAACACTCCAGAAGTACAAACTGTAGAGGCCTATGATACAGTTTTTTGGTATCCCGCTTGATGCACTGACCAGGATCCTGGTAGTGATTACAGCAGTCATTGTTGCTGGTATACTGCTGCTAGCAGTGAGTAACGTGCTGTTCTTTAAGATCGGTGTTCGCAATATCTTCCGTCGACGTACACAGATGGCTCTGATTGCCTGCGCTTTAATGCTTTCTACCATGTTGCTCTCCTGTGTCCTCGCTGTGGGAGATGTCATGACCGCTACTGTACAAAGTGTGGCGATTTATAACTGGGGTAATATTGATGAGTTGATTGGAGGTGGGTACGGTCCTCTTGGAACCTATTCAGAACAAATCTACTATCACCTTGTCGAGCAGAGCCGTAATGTTTCCAATATCGCAAGTGTTGGTGCTGCTTTGCAAGAGGATAATTTGCTGGTCGCTGATCAAACCTCGCGCCAGGTACGCTCAACGGTAACAGCACTGGCTGTGTTGCCTGATAGTGAGCGAGGTTTTGGCGGGATGCAGGATATAAGTACCAAGCAATACCTTTCTATCGCGGGCCTCAAGTCAGATCAGGTATATCTCAATCAGACCATAGCTCAATTACTCAATGCTAAACCTGGAGATATCCTTTACCTATATTCCCAACGTTGGCCGGGTCGTCGCTATATGATGCGGGTGGCTGCTATTATAGATAATGGTGGACTCGTCGGCGATAATCCCTATGTGATAAGCCAGTTGCAGACCTTTCAGAGTATCGAAAATGTTGCAGGCCAGATTAACAGGATATTTGTTGCCAATCGTGGTGGTGGAGTTAATAGTGTAAATCTGTCTGAGCAGGTGACTAATCAGCTACATCGGTGGTTGCCGCGCCATCACCATATCCCAGTCATTCAAGTGAAAGCGCAAGGGGTGCAGAACTCACTGAAGGCGCAAGACATCTTCTCACGTATTTTCTCGCTCTTCTCGCTCTTTGCTCTAGCGATTGGCTTATTGCTGATCTTCTTGATCTTTGTGCTGCTGGCTGCCGAACGACGGGGTGAGATGGGCATGGTGCGAGCGATTGGGGTGCAGCGATACCACTTGGTATTGATGTATCTTTTCGAAGGCTCGGTCTACGATCTCTTCGCATCCTTGATGGGGTTACTATTTGGCTTGGGAATTGATGTGCTCCTGGTGCACTTTCTTGAACCAATACTGGCGCGTTTCAATTTTCCGCTCAAATTCGCCTTGCAGCCGCATAGCCTGATTATTGCCTATTGCCTGGGGGTTATCTTCACTTTCGGTTCTGTTGCAATCTCCTCCTGGTTGGTGAGTAGAATGACTGTGGTTGCGGCCATGCGCGATTTGCCGGAGCCGAACCGTTCTGTATTCTCTTTTAGCGAACTGAGAAGGAAGTTTGCATCCGTGAGAGAGCGATTAGTTTCTAGTCTGGACTCTGACTCTCACCTATCATGGTTGGACCGCATACCTCGTCACTTCCTGGCGCATATACCAGATATAGTAATAGGCATCATTCGTGAACTGACCATGCTAGGTTTAATCCCACTACTGGTCGGGGCTGTTCTCATGCAATTTGGCTTGACAAAGGCGGAAATCATTCCATTTTCACTGGGCCTCTCATTGCTCATACTAGGCGGCGGATTGTTGGTCAAGGCTGTGAGCACCCAGATTGTTATGTTCATGACGAGATTTCGTAGTAAAGAGCAAAGTCATAGGAAATGGGATTGGTATAAAGTAGCGAGCAGCGTATTTGCAGCGCTTGCAGGTTCAGCCATTGTTGCATACTGGGCTTTACCGTTTGATGTGCTAGAGCGTCTTGGTTTACCGCGTTTTCGAGCAGGGATTGAAGTATTCTTTGTTGCGGGGATGATGATGGTGTTGGGAGCTGCCTGGGTATTGATGAGCAATGCAGGCTTGTTTGTCAACCCGTTACTAGCCCTGTGTGCACGGTTGCCTGGTCTTTTCTATACATTGGCTAAACTGGCATCCGTCTATCCGTTGCATCGGCGTTTTCGTACGGGGTTGAGTCTGGTGATGTTTAGCCTCGTAGTATTTGCGATGACAGTGATGAGCATCATCACGAATGCAATGCAAAACAC
>DASYAN010000200.1:0-14626 GCA_036501345.1 Ktedonobacteraceae bacterium | reverse complement strand
GCAGACCAGCTACTCCTGCAGGCCCGAAGAGCCAATCGGGAGGAGGCTCTCCGGGTCTATGCACTAATGGAGTAAAGAGCAGGGGCTGGTCATTTTCCATTGATAAACCTTCCCACTGGAATTGTCTCGGGTTGCACTTCGCTGGCTTCGCTGGTATCTCCCGGTGGTAGGACCGAAGGGGCTCGTGTACCGCCTCGCCCCATCCCGCGATAGATGAAGCCCAGACGTTCCATCTCAGTTGACTCATAGATATTGCGGCCATCGACCAGAACTGGACGATGCATACTGTTGCGGATATCTAACATGTTTAGTGATTTGAACTCATTCCAATCGGTAACGATTACCAGTGCATCAACCTTGTCCGCGACCTCGTAGGCGTTCTCACAGAAAGTCACTGATTCCATATGTACATGTTCACGTTGTAAGGCCTCTCGACCAGTCTCTGTAGCAACGGGATCATAGACTCGTACGGTTGCTCCCTGTGTGGTTACCCAGCGAATGATATCGACCGATGGAGCTTCGCGCATATCGTCGGTATTCGGTTTGAAGGCCAGACCCAGGATACCAATCGTGCAACCGCGTAGAGAACCAAGAATGTTGGTCAATTTGGTCACGATCAGGCGGCGCTGGTCGTGATTGATCTCCATCACTGCATGCAGTAATTGTGGATGTAAGCCAGCTTCATCTGCCATATGTGCTAATGCGCGTACGTCTTTGGGAAAACAACTCCCCCCGTAACCTAGCCCAGCATCAAGAAATGCATGTCCAATACGCTTATCATAACCCATGCCTGCTGAAACTTCTTTTACATCAGCTCCCAGCCGTTCGCAAATCTGGGCAATTTCATTGATAAAAGAGATTTTTGTTGCCAGGAAGGCGTTGGAGGCATATTTGATCATCTCTGCCGTATACAGATCAGTGATCACGATGGGAGCGCGTAGTGGGAGATAGAGCTGTGCGACCTTATGGGCTGCATCAGGTTCAGAGGAGCCCAGTACCACTCGGTCAGGATGCTGGAAGTCCTGCAGTGCGGCTCCTTCACGTAGGAATTCTGGGTTCGAGACGACGGAGAAAGTAGCGTTTGGTCGCTTAAGATTGGTACGAGTCACACGCGAGACCACATCACCGCTGCCGACTGGCACTGTACTTTTGTTGATAATGATGGCGTAGTGGTCCAGATGCTCGGCGATGCTGCGTGCTGCACTCTCGACATAGCGCATATCAGCACCGCCCTGATTATTCCCTGTCGGTGTATTGACTGCAATAAAAATAAATTCGCTGTTCTCCAGCCCTACTTGGTAGCTAGTGGTAAAGCGTAAACGCTCGGCCCGAACATTGCGCTCCACCATTTCTTCTAGGCCAGGTTCATAAATCGGCAGTATACCCTGGTTCAAGCGGTCAATTTTCTCTTTAACAATATCGACACAAGTGACGGTATTGCCCATATCGGCAAGGCAGGTGCCCGTTACCAGACCCACATAGCCTGTGCCAATTACACAGATAACAGACACAATATTACTCCTCTGCAGCTACAAATGGATTTTCATGCTTTTCTTCGGCAATAGTGGTTGGTTGGCCATGACCCGGAAAGACGACCAGATCGTCTTCTAGCGTATACAATTTATTGCGGATTGACTGCTCAATCTGTGCATAGTTTCCTCCAGGGAAGTCGGTTCGTCCGATACCGCGTTGGAAGAGTGTATCTCCACTGAAGACGCAATGAGGCTGGCTGACCAGACAGATACTTCCAAGTGAATGACCGGGCGTATGTAGGATCTCTAATGTCAGAGTACCAAAAGTAATGCGGTCGCCCTCTTTCAAAAGAATATCTGGTTTCCTTTTGACAAGTGGTGCCGAACGCCCGTATATCTGAGCTTGGTGCTCGTCGGTATACATAGGAAGGTCGGCGGGATGGATCGCAAGCGGAACGGGATAGACCTCGCTGACCTCATCAATAGCGCAAATATGGTCAATGTGCCCATGAGTATTAATAATATATTTAGGTATGAGCTTGTGCTCCTGGATCGTCTCCAGAATACGTTCTGGCTCGTCGCCGGGGTCGATAATTACCGCTTCTCGTGTCTTGGGACAGGCATACAAGTAACAGTTCTCTTCAAATACTCCCACAGTCACACAGGCGACGATTGGCATCGTGATTTGGTCTTGTTTGTTTTCTGTCATGGCCCCTGATCCTCCGAAGTCCTTAGCAAGGTTTTATTGCAAGCTATTATAGCATAGCTTGTATTGCAGATGGCTACTCAATATTTGGTAGCTGTCAAAGTTTCGCCTACAACTCTCTTTGTTAATCATAACGTAGACGGAAAAGTAAGAAGTAGTGTAAAATAGGCAAAGGTATACTGTACTTCATTATCGTGTATCTCGATGGCACAGCGAATGCTGATGCGCATATGCTCCCCTACAAGTTTGCTGCAAGGCAGGAGGAATTGAGGAAAGCATGTCAAAGGACCCTTTGGAACGAAGATCCTATCGTAAAAGTCCCGGACGAGAGTATGGATATGATTATGATCCACTACGCAGTCAAAGTGGATCAACTGCCAGCAAACCTGATGCGCTACTTGTTCAGCGCCCTGATCCGCGTCGTACGCGGCAATTCCTGCGCCAAAGTATCATTGCCAGCAAACGCTCTACTAATGAAGATACCGAGCCAGTGACGAATCGTGAGCGAGAAACAAACGTACCGCATACCCCTTCGTCCATTTCTCCTGCACGTCCGAAAACGACGAGACGAATACGCCGTACTACGCAGGGTCTTCCGTATGATGAGCAAGCGGGAGAAGGCTCAACGAAGCGACCTAATCATCATCCTGCTGGGCATCCGAAAACGACGAGACGGATACGTCATACTATGCAGGACCTTTCATATGATGAACAGGATGGAAGAGTTCCAGCGAAGCGGTTTAATCATCATTCGGCTGGGCATCCGAAAACGACGAGACGAATACGCCACACTATGCAAAATCTTCCATATGATGAACAAACGGGAAGAGACCCATCGGGGCAGTTTGGTACTCATTCTCCCTCTCGTTCCGGTCATCTAGGTGAGTCTCACGTTCCGGTGACACGCAATTTAAGGCATGATGCTGAAGAAATGTATGAGGCTACAGATGAAGATCCCGATCTAGCTGCACTCAACACAAGGGAACCTTTCTATAGGAAATATGTCGAAGATTATGCTGAGAGAGCTCCTATGCATCATCGCCAACGAAACCTCCCCTTACCTCCTCGAGTATCTAAACGGAGCGTACGTCTTCCTGAGCGAGATCTGCCACCTTATGATGACTATGATCCCAACTATATATATGAGGAAGGTGAAGAATTGCCTCCTGGTCTGCGCGTCGTAGAAAAGCGTAAGACATCGCGTAGAGGATTACTAGTAGGGGTCGGTATAGGTGCAGGTATCCTGGCACTTGGTAGTATAGTTGCAAGCTCCGAGTTAGCGCCCAAGACAGTGCCGCAAGGAGACCATATCTCGCATGACATTCAGGATGCATTCAATCGAGGAGTTGCACAGGGAGGGGACTCGGTCCGTAAAGAGTTAGTTTCAGCACTAGATGTTCTGGAAGGTTTTACGCTACAAGGTGCAATTGATGCGGCAAAATTAACGCGTGTGTCCTATGACGTTTTTATCTCGCCCATCGTACAATTTGGATCTCAACTGACCAAGGATTTCCTCAGTGCCATGCTTAGTGCATTAAAAACTGGTCGTGGCTGGCTAGCTGGGATTTACCAGGATAATGCTACATTAGCGGCAATCCAGCATGTACTTGAGTCATGGGTTGATCAGGTCTCGAAGCTGCCGAAACAACTAGATGCGATTACCCAAACCGACCTAGATGGTGCTCAAGCTTACCTGAGTGCTTTGCAACGCAAGATTGCCGATGAAAAGAGCAAACTAGATAATCCGCATGCGACGCCAACAGTGCCTGCTAGCAAATCGACGCCTAAGCCAGCACAGCCGCCTGGACAATAACAGGCTACACCTTGGCAAAAGCGAGCCCCCGCCCCAACGGACGCGATAGATTGGATCTCTACCCCACGGGCAATGAATTGCCATATATTATGTAATAAGAGCAGAGTAATAATGATTGTTGTTTTTATTGTTTTCGGTCAATTATTTTATTGCATAGAAAGAACATACACCGTTCATCGTGCAAAAACTGATTTATCAGTTTCCTGTGGCAATTCATTGCCCGAGTGTAGAGACCCGATTTATCGCGTCTGTGGGGTAGGGTGGGGCAACACGCTCACCACCCAGAAACCTCCTAATCCGGATCAGACTCATCATCAGACTCAGATTGATCATCAAGCTCAGCCTCATCAGACTCAGCATCATCGTCAAGCTCAGACTCAGACTCAGCATCATCGTCAAGCTCAGACTCATCAAGCTCAGACTCAGACTCAGACTCAGACTCAGCATCATCGTCAAGCTCAGACTCATCAAGCTCAGACTCAGACTCATCAGACTCAGCATCATCGTCAAGCTCAGACTCATCAAGTTCAGGCTCAGACTCATCAGACTCAGCATCATCGTCAAGCTCAGACTCATCAAGTTCAGGCTCAGACTCATCATCAAGCTCAGTCTCATCAAGTTCAGGCTCAGCCTCATCAGACTCAGACTGATCGTCAAGCTCAGACTCGGCACTCGTCAGCGGATCGGGATTGTGAACAACCTCGGTAGTTTCAGACTGGGCAATTGTATCAACATCGGCTTCAAGGCTGTCCGACACAGTAATCAGGTCAGGCTCAGCAATGAGATCAGAATCAGGTTGGACAATGACTTGAGTATTGTCCGCGTCGTCAACAACCGTATCAGGATCGGGTTGGAGAAGAATTTCGGTATCTTCCGAGCCAATGAGAGGGTCTTGTCCCAAATGGAGAGTCTCTTCGTCTTTACCTGCTATCGCTTCGTTACCTACAATACTTGTCTGCTGGTACTTCTTTTTGAAAGGTTGGGGAATGCCATAGGTAGCAGCTATTTCTCCTGCTGGTATAGGTTTCGAAGTACGTATTATCCAGTAGGTGATCGGTAACAGAACAATGAAAAGGACCAGTGAAGTCCATTGTGCTTGCTTCAGGCCCCAGTTAAGGCCGAAGGGAGTCTCAATAGCATTGTCACGGACGAAGAAGAGTAAAAATTGTACAATACTATAGCTAAACAGATAGACGAGCATGAGAGTGCCTGGACGTACCAGACGCCGTGCCAAGTAGAACATAACAACAAGCAAGACAAGATTGCTCAGTAGCTCATAGCCAGCAGCAGGCTGTACAGGTGTATCACAGGTTGGGAGTTGCACATAAGGACTGCAGGCCCAACTGTTGAGGTTGACGTAGACAGTAGACCAAGGCAGTGTACTCGTATAGCCAATAATATCACCATTGATAAGATTCCCAATACGCCCAAAGATCTGGCCCACTGTAGCAAATAGGACTCCGGCATCGATAAACACAAGTGGGTTAATGTGCTCGAGGCGGGCACGCCAGTAGAGCGTCGGAATGACGAGGAAAATTGCCCCATAGAAGGCCATGCCACCTTCCCACGTAGCCAGAATACGCCAGGGCTGCTGGAGGTAGTCCTTAACAAGGTCGTGCTGCTGAATCACGAAGTAGAGTCTTCCACCAAGTAGCCCTGCAGCGATACACCACCAGAGTGTGCGGTAAAGAGCCTCTTGGCTGATGCCCTTGCGTGCGATGTACCCTGCCGTGACTTGCAATCCGGCGAGAATACCTACAACATACATTAAACCATACCAGCGCACTGCCAGCGGCCCCATTTGGAAAATGACAGGGTTAATATTAATGTAAATGTAGGGCGGACCGATGCGCAGCCAGCCCCAATTGATAAGATCTGCAACAGCCAAATGTAGCATGGATAACTCCCGTTTTAAAGATTTGCTGATCGCCCTCCCTGTATGATAGTACTGGTCAAAGAGATACGCAAGAGGTACTAGCGAGTCAATGCTAACACATTTTTGCTAATGAGGCTAGAAGTTTGGTGGGATATTGGTAAGTGCGGTACAAGAGGAAATGTAATGTGATGGTCTGGATGATAAATTAAACTGCCCAATCCTTCCATAATCGGCTTTGCAATTCCTAGCAAGGTAATGGCTAGAACGAACGTAATACAAGGAAGCGCGAGAATAAGTAGCAGTGCATCATAGCCCTTATTTTTATCCATAAAATGTCCTTGTCCTTAGAGCCATTTCGTTGAATATGCTGTGGTAGTTTTGGAGTACCAAAACTAGCTTGTGTATTGAATTTCGTACCCAAGTATAGCATAGGAGAGAAAAACTCTACCATAGTCTAGCCCTTTTTGGGACTTTGGGAAATTCCCCCTGGAATCTTACTTGACGAAAACTTTCTCAAGTTGTCCCTTTTGTCTCCTCAAGTTGTCCCTTTTGTCTCTAGAAAAAAACGGCTCTAATATGGTAATCTGCAAGTAGGGGTTCAAAAGAACTTAGCCGTTCACCACCACTGCGAAAGATGTTAATAACATCCTGAGTTGTCAGACTGCCATTCGCATGTGATGTTGATTGCTCAATCTACCGAATGAAAACTGTAAGTTTAAACTGCCTAAGGTGAACGATGCCTAGAGCCATTGGCGGAAGTGTTGAATAATCCTAGCAAGGAAACCAACGCCATGTATGTGGGTTCAATCTTTCTAAAGACTGTTGTAAGAAATGAACCTCTCCTCCACAAAAAATTGGGTATGGGTCTATCGATGTGTCACAGAGTTGTCAGAAGTCTGTCATTGGAAAATCCCTTTTTCCCGGCTATACTTATAGCAGTCTTTGAAAAGATTGAACCTGTATAGATATCATTGGTTTAGTGGCTTAATAGTTCCGCCAACCACTATAAGGGGGAAATTATGAGGACAAGGCATACCTGAGGAGGAACTGATGAAGGTAAAACAGATGGGCAAAGTCATAAGTAATGGGATTGTTTTGCTGCTTATTGCGATTTTGTTGACGGCTGGTAGCAACACCAGGATTAGTAATGTAGACCCTACCCCTACACTACCACCACCAATTCGCACTCCTCCTCGCATTCCTCCTCGCATTCCTCCTCGCATTCCTCCGAAAATAGTTCACTTACAGGCTGGTCCACAACGCAATGTGGCCTATTTCACCCAATGGGGCATTTATGTACGTAACTACAACGTTAAAGACCTGGATACCAGTGGGGTAGCAAGCAAACTAACCGCCATCAATTATGCTTTCGCCGGAATTTCCTCAGACTCGAAATGTATGAGTTTCGATGCATGGGCTGATTACCAGAAACACTTTTCTACTGACTCAGTAAGTGGACAAGCCGATAGCTGGAATGATGCCAATGCATTGGCAGGCAATTTCAATCAGTTAAAAGAGCTTAAAGCCAAGTATCCAAACTTGAAGATATTGATGACTATTGGTGGCTGGACATTATCTGGCCAGTTTTCCACTGCAACTCAACCTACCAATCTTCAGAGTTTTGTGAAATCCTGTGTCGATATGTTCATCAACGGAAATATGCCAGGGCTAGCTCCCGGTGCAGCAGCTGGTATCTTTGATGGCATTGATATTGACTGGGAATATCCTGCTTTTGCGCGTACTGATGGGCAGAGCAAAGGGGGATATGTTGACAGTCCAAACGATACCCAGAATTATACAGCCATGCTTGCTGAATTCCGCAAACAATTAGGAAATAACCATCTTCTCACCATCGCAGCTCCAGCAGGTCAAGACAAATACTCAAAGATTCAATTAAGCAAGATTAGTCCATACGTAGATTGGATCAACCTGATGACCTTTGACTATCATGGTAGCTGGGATACTCATACAGATATACAAGCTCCACTCTACTGTAATCCAAAAGATCCATCGCCAGGGATTGAGAAGACCTATTGCATCGATGATACCATCAATGGCTACCTTAAAGCTGGTGTGCCTGCAAATAAGATAAATCTGGGCTTACCATTCTATGGACATGGTTGGACAAGTGTCCCAAGTACTAATAATGGTCTGTTTCAGAGTAGTACGCAAGCCGCACCGGGTTTATATCCAGATGCACCAGGTGTAAATGATTATAAGGTGCTTGAGAAATTGGAGAGCCAGGGCTATATACCACATCGTGATAGCATCACAAAGGGTTTCTGGGTTTTCAACGGCTCAACATTGTGGAGCTATGATGATCCACAAGAGGTCACTGCCAAAATGAACTATGCCAAGAGCAAGGGGTTAGGTGGCGCATTTTGCTGGTCTATCGATGGAGATGATCCACAAGGGACCCTTTTAAATGCAATGGTCGGATCTAATTCATCTTCTTCCCCTTCACCTCCAGGACCAGCACCTAGCTAGATGCATTGGCGTTCCCAAGTTACCGCCTTCTTGCTCCTCAGAGAGAATAGCTTTATGTCCAAGCATGTATCAAACTTGACAGAAGCGATGCCCAGTTCTATAATTGATTGGAACAAATTTTCGAAAAGGAGTGAGAGATGAATGATCAAAGCAATGAGCAGGTTCGTGACGAACTGCGACAACTGCGTCCATTTAACCCAAATGAACATATCATCCAGATCAAATCGGACCAAGCGGTTAGGGACTATCTCCCTGTCCAGTGGAGACTAGTCTGGTTCCGTTCTCTCTGTCCAGAAGGCACGATCGCGACCGAGATCATTCATCTCGACCTTGATCGTGATACTGAAGAGGAGATCTTTGTTTGGAATAACGAGAAACGGCGTAGTGAGAAAGTTGTCAAATATGCTAAAGGCCTCGTAATCTTCAAAGCCACTGTCAGTGATGGCAAGGGTGCCATCGCTACTGGCACGAAGATGGAGAAAGCAGCATCCTTTAGTGATTGGCTGGAGAAAGCCGAAACTGGCGCGATAGGTCGTGCTCTAGCAGGCTTAGGTTATGGTACACAATTTACGGGAGATGAGCTGAACGAAGCCCATCGTATCGTCGATAGCCCGGTTAACCGCAATGCTGTGCCAGTAAATAGCAATGGCAATCATAGCGTCTCTTCTGCAACTGTTCGTGCTAACATTGTTGCCCCTAATAGCCAACATAGCCCAGCAGCTCAAGAAGTGCCACCCGAGGAACAAGATACAGGGACCAGCGTTACCGAGCAGCAACTAAGTAGCATTCGCAAGTTATATGAACGTCTGGGCAAAGCCGAGCCGCAGGATATAACGGCCCTCAGCTTCGTAGATGCTCGCAAGGTAATTCGGGAGCTTACTGCTGAATACAAAGAAGCCAAACAGAATAGCAAGGCGTCTTGAGGAGAAGTAAGTGAGATTTTGCCTTCAATCTCTCTCGACTTCAATGGTGCGTCTAGTAACTGGAGAGGACAGTACAAATCGATGTCGTGGACTGACCATACTGCGCAAGATGGTCAATGAGCCTCTCCAGATGGTTCATCGAGGAAACGCCCACTTTGATCAGAAACGAGTCCTTACCTGCCACACGATGGCATTCCAGCAACTTGGTATTCCCTGTCCACGCCCGGCTGGTGGCTTCTACCTCTATCCCAAATTTTCTCCATGGTGTCCTGCACTTCTGGAAAGAGGTATTCGGACCAGCCAGGATCTTGCACGCTATTTGCTAGAGGAGTGCGGTATGGCCACCCTTCCTGGCTCTGCGTTCAATGAAGAATCTCTCGTACTCCGTCTGCGCTTATCAACGAGCCATCTCTTTGAGCCAGAGCATGCAGCCTCGCCAGAGGAACGTGAAGCTGCATTCTGGAACTTGCTCGATCAGGCAGAAGCATTGCAACTCACAGACGAAAAACGGCAATTCACCCCCTCGCTACCAGCACTTGAACGTGCTCAGGCACGGTGGACAGAAGTGATTCAGGCACTCCCTGATTGACCAGTACTGAGTAACGCTGGTCGAGGGCATTTCCTCTCTGAAAATGGAGCACTCTTTTCATTTGTGGTGGTAAATGCCCTTTCATGAGTGTCTAACCGGAAAAAATGTAGAGGTTCTCTTCTTATCTTATTCTCCTGATGATGTCCTCTTTTGCCCTCAAGATGTCCTCTTTTGCCCTCAAGATGTCCTCTTTGTCCCTAGAAAAATCTCCTCTTAATTAAGTATTCTTGGCAGAGGAGATCAATTAACGAACAATTGGCATAAGCCAGATCATTGCATTTCATTTAAGGAAGGGAATTCAAATGGGAAAAAAACCAAATCTTCAGAAATGGGCGTTTCAATTTCTTAATTTGCTCGTAGTTGCAATGGCAACATTCTTTGGAGAAGCTCTCATTACCACCAGAGCCGCTCCATTGGTCTCTCCTCAAGTTCCCGCCAGCTGCGCATTAGAAAACACTCCTGGCGCAGGCACGAAAATCTTCATTCCTTCTAGTCTTGGTCCTAACCTCTTAAAGGATCTTGGAGGCTCTGGCACTTCATCCAAGTTTAGTTTGAACTGTTCCCTTGCTACTATACAGAGCCCTAATCTTGGTCCAAATGGCCATACCTTTACTGTAGGTGGTATAACTTACGATCATATAGTGTCACCGAATGGGGGAAATAGCCCTGATCCTCTGGGACCATCAAAGTCCGATGTCCCAACCCAGAGCACATTTCATCAGATGACAGTGAATAATCCAAGCCAGGATAAAGTCACTTGGAACTTTGCAAATCTTGGTCTGCCCTCAAACAAAAAGTTTACTTTTGCCATACATACCTACCAGGATACAACAAAGCTTAAATTTAAGCTTAATGGCGGTAATCCCACAGTAGGACTGCAGACTAACCAGTTGCAAGTTGTATTCTCCTCCAAATCAGGCGTTAACACAATAGTGCTGGACTTTAGTGGTGTGAGCGCAGGTACTATAGTGCAAGTAGGGGACTTCTTCGTCGGCCATACTAGTAATTAATGAGGGAATTGGGAAACTATCTATCGCATAAACTGGTAGTTTCCACAGGGAAACACGACACTTTTAGATGTGAACCGCACCTATAATGCAAATGGATGGGAAATCGAGACCTGGGATATAGCCTATTCCAGGTCTCACCTTCTTTCGGTCAGCTTCATCAAAACTGGTCTGATAAAATAGTCTAATATAGTTGTGCTGCAAACATAACCTTATCAGCCATTGATAAAATCAATCAGGGCTTTGCTGACGGCATCAGGAGCATCAAAAAGGATTAGGTGCCCTGCATTGGGAACTATCACCAGTTCTGAGCCGGGAATCTCATGGTGAAGACGTTCTGCATACTTCAGCGGAGCCTGCTCATCCTTATCGCCCCAGATAATTAGCGTTGGTTTTCCTGAGACCTGCAAGTCAGTAGAGACGGCATTGACATAATAAGGGACAAGCAAACGGATGTGCTGAAAGAGCACTTCCTTGCCCTGCTCACTATTCCATGGCTCGATGTAGTCATTGATGACATCTTTGAAGCGTTTGGTATTGACGATCGCTTTAGGAAGAGTGGCACGTAGGTCGCGGATCATATCCTCTACCTCGGTTTGCTTGGGAGCATCGAAGTCGCGCCGCTTTTCCATCTCGGGTAGAGGCCAGTCCTCTGCAAAGGCGTGCTGGTAACAAATAGTATCGATTAGGACTAATGCGGCGGTCTGCTCGTGGTAAAGTCGGGTTGCCAGAATCTGTGCTACCCCACCTCCCAGACCATGTCCGACCAGAATGATATTGGTGAGTTTGAGATCTTTGAACAAATAGGATAGCACATCGGCATGACCCCAAACAGAGGTATCTGCTGGCCAGGGATGATCAGATTGTCCGTAGCCGAGCATATCGATGGCATAAACGGACCGCTTTAATCCTGCGAGTTGGCTTATAATGCCTTGCCAGCTAAAAGCCCCAGTTGGGATATCATGCAGTAGCACAATAGCGCCATCTGTGCCATATTCTGTGCCTTGCACAGTATAGCTAATATTATAGTGAACTGAACGTCCTGTGCGTCGCTCAAGTACGCCAGCAGTGCTAGATGTTTTGCTTGTCATAAATTCTCTCTTCTATCACTTCGCCTTAGCGTACAAGCTGGGAACGTTGTAGAAGGCACTAAAGCCTGCGTAACGCGCAGTTTCTGCACCAAGCTCATCTTCAATGGCCAGGAGACGATTGTACTTGGCAACACGTTCGCTGCGAGCGGGTGCGCCAGTCTTGATCTGTCCAGCGTTGGTAGCAACGACAAGATCTGCGATAGTCGTATCCTCAGTTTCGCCGGAACGATGTGAGATCACTGCCGTGAAATTGGCACGTTTGGCCATCTCGATAGCGCTCAGGGTCTCGGTCAGCGAGCCAATCTGGTTGAGTTTGATTAAGATAGAGTTAGCAGATTGCTCTTGGACACCACGTTTCAATCGCGTAGTATTGGTCACGAAGAGATCATCACCAACCAGTTGCAAACGATGGCCCAGACGTTTGCGTAGTAGCGACCAGCCTTCCCAGTCGTCTTCGGCAAGACCATCCTCAATACTAATAATTGGGTATTCACCAATCCATTTCTCATACAGATCGACCATTTCGGCAGAAGTGAGTGTGCGACCCTCGCGTGCCAATACATATTTACCATTCTGGTACAGCTCGGTAGAGGCCACATCCAGTCCAAGGAAAATATCGATTCCTGGTTTATAGCCTGCAGCCTCGATTGCTGCGATGATAACCTCCCAGGCAGCCCGGTTAGAGCCGAGCGATGGAGCAAACCCACCCTCATCTCCGACCGTGGTATTGAGCCTACGATCGTGGAGTACCTTCTTAAGTCCCTGATAGACCTCTGCCCCCATGCGCACGGCCTCGCTAAACGTTTGTGCACCCACTGGCAGGATCATATACTCCTGGAAGTCGGTAGAGTTTTCAGCGTGTTTGCCGCCATTCAAAATATTCATCATTGGCACGGGTAGCATACGAGTAGAGACTCCGCCCAGGTAGCGGTACAGTGGCTGTTGTAGAACCTCGGCTGCAGCTCGAGCAACAGCCAGAGATGTACCAAGGATGGCATTTGCACCCAACTTTGCCTTGTTAGGGGTTCCATCCAGGCCAATCATCGTCTCGTCAATCAGTACCTGATCAGTAGCATCGAGTCCAACGATTGCTTCGCTGATGGCATTTTCGACGTTGGTAACAGCCTGCTGGACACCTTTGCCACCATAACGTCTCTTATCACCATCACGCAGCTCTACTGCCTCGTGTGCTCCTGTCGAGGCTCCCGAGGGAACAGCTGCGGCACCGCGTGCGCCTCCTATTAGGAGTACTTCAACTTGAATAGTAGGATTGCCTCGCGAATCTAGGATCTCACGGGCTGTAACGGCCTCAATAGTTGTCAGTTCATTTGTAAAATCTGGCATGAAGTTATATCCTCCGTAGAAACCATATCTCTATCGGTTGATTGTGCTTTGGCTAAATGTATGGTTCTTTTTGAATCTGTAATGGGCGTAGCTCACCCAACGAATGTTATTATATCATCCGTATAGGGGGAAAGTGGTCTGTCAGGGACCCGATCCCCTTTTAGGGGATCGGCTTGCAGTAATCGCTTTGTGGTTGCTAATGGACATGACTATGCTATTTGTTCGTATCAGCGTCGACAAAAATTGGTGCTGGACGACGAATAAGAGTGTTACGTGGCTTCTGAGTATCCGGGGATGTCCTTAACGAGGAACCTCTATTAGTGGGCTCGTTATTGCTACTATTGAAGCGTGGTGTTCGTGAAGGCTTGCCGCCTAATCGTGCATTGTGTCCCTCGGTGCGAGGTTCTGAAGAAACTTGTAGGGTCATATCAAGGCCGCGACGCAGAGTTAGCATATCACGCATAAAGCAGGCAACAGCCGAAGCAGCAGAGCCTTTATCTTTAGATGTTTCGAAGCGGCGTCCTGTGGCATCACCTGCCAACTGTGCAGCCTCTGCCATTGGATCTGACGTTCTGGCTGCATAGACATCCTGGAAGATATCATCCCAGTTGCTCCAGCGACCATGCAAGGCTTTCCATCCCAGCTGACTATCGCTAACAGTGCGCCATTTTTCCTCGGTGAAGTGCATCCAGTCATCCAGTATACGTGATACGGCTTCGAGCTGCTCTCGTAAGCGTTCTTCCTCTTCGGAGGGGCGTTGCGAAAAACTTTGTGGTAGCTCATCAGTACTTTGTGAGCTGATAAAACCGTTGTGGCCCGCTTGAGGGAAGTTCATAGCAGGCTGACCGTTATAGCCATTGCCTGTGAATGTGTCGGACCCTGGGAAGAAGCCTGTTGTGTTAAAGGGAGACTGGGTGGCATTTTGTGGTCCACCTAGCATACCAGGCATACCAAGCATCGGCAGTTGGGTACCAGCAGGAAGCTCACCAACAATATGAATGCCACTGGCTCCAAGATCAGGGCTCATGATTGTCGTACCATCCTGTAATACAATGCTTTCGGAAAGGGAAGGCATGCTACCAATGACAATCTCTTCATGCCCAATGGCATCCAGGAGACGCCAAGCCAAGCGCGGATGTTGAATAGCCCACCAGGCACGACGCCCGATAAAGATAGAGGCAAATGTGGAATTCACAATTAACCACACCACGCCTCTCACTGCTAGCCAGTTGACCAATGCAATCAAGATAATCGAGTACCAGGAGTCGGGCTGCCCCGCTTCCTCAACGAAGGTTAGTACAGCTGCCACAGTCAGGCT
>DASYAN010000199.1:0-7759 GCA_036501345.1 Ktedonobacteraceae bacterium | reverse complement strand
CTCGAAGATTTTGTTGGTGCAGAAACATGGGCCAAGACCCGCCAGATCCTAGATAAGCAGGAGGGCCTTCTACTCCGTCCTATAGCGATTTCTCTGATCGGTGAAGCCATCAATAAAGTTTCCAACGATCCCGGTACCGTTCGCGAATTGAGACAGCGCAAGCAACTGCTGGAAAATGCCTGTATATGGGGTATTACCACCACAATGAATTATTTCCGTCATCGTCCAGATCCAGAGATCATCAACTTCGCACTCAATACATATTTGGAGGCTAAGAGCGAAGAAGAGGCCCAACAAGTATGCTATGTCTATCTTTCAGATCTTGTTACCCGCAAGGGTATTGATGCCCTGCGAGCCCGACTCAAAGAGCGACGAGCCAATCCAGAGGCACCTGGTCCAAGCATCAAGCTTATGGAGGTTCGTCTGCATGAGCTGATCAGTGCTTTTAGTAGGTGGAAAGGACTAGAGAATCTCTTCGAGGAGAATCTCCCCCCAGTGATCCAACTCATACGACAGTCAAAACGGGCTGAAACCGAAGAAGAACGAATGGAAGTAACAAAAGAGTGGGCCAGGGGAATGTTCTATGCGGATGAATTGTTCACAGATCTCGACATCCCCGCTGGGTTCCGAGAACAAGTAAATGAGATTGCTCGTCAAAAGCAAACCTCACCTCAGAGAATCTCACTGATTAACACACTTCTGGAGCAGATCGACCGTGACAAAAACTGGCGTATGTGGGTCACTTTGCACATCGATCGGGCCCAATGCTTACTCTTCAATCCACTAGGAGATCACTACCAAAATCTGGAGGATGCTCTCCTCGACCTCAACAGGACCTTGACAGTTTGTACACGCGAAAACATGCCCACGCATTGGGCTAGTATTATGATCAACCGTGGTGCTGTCTATTTGCGGCGCGTCGCTGGTAATCGGCAAGAGAATATAAAGCAAGCTCTTGCCGATCTGAATGCTGCCCTTACTATTTTCGTGCGGGAACAATTTCCAGAAAAGTGGGTAGAGGTTATGGTGAACCGAGGCAGTGCCTATATGGAGCGCCTCGTTGGAGACCCCAAAGAGAATATAGAGCAGGCTATCAATGACTTCAATGCTGCCCTTACTATTCGTACTCGTGGAAAATCCCCGACTGAATGGGCCAGCACCGTTGTTAATCTAGCTAATGCTTATGTACGCCGACACGAGCGAGTGGCAGAGATCGCTGATGTTCATGAACAGAATCTGGAGAATGCGATCGCCAATTATGATCGTGCCCTTAGTGTCCTTACACGGGAAGATTACCCTGAAGAGTGGGCAACAGCGATCAGCAATCGTGGCAAAGTATACATGATGCGCACTACAGGATATTCTCATCAGCATTCTACGCAAGACCTCTTACAAGCACTTGCAGACCTTGATGCAGCCCTAATCGTCCAGACTATCGAAACAAGGCCGCATGCACATCGCAACCAGCAATTCGATCGCGCAACAATATTCGTGCGTCTAGGGCGCTGGGAAGAGGCTCACGCAGCTTATGTGGCAGCACGAGCGGCTCAACGTGATATGCTTAATATTGTAACCAGTGAGCAAAGTCGTATAGCGCTCATCAAAGATGAAGTTGGTAAGCATCTTTATTTAAACCACGCAAAGATTGTTCTACAGATGAAGCCCTCTAATCCTGCCGAAGCAGTAGTTGCCCTAGAGGAGGGTTATGCCCAGAATATGCGCGTAGCGCTTGATCTGGACTCGCTTGATCTCGACCTGATCAAAGATCCTGCTGCACATACCCGCGCCCAGACGTTCATCTCTGCACGGGATGCTTGGCGCAAGGCACAGAACGCGATGGCTCAAGCCCTACCTATGGAGAGTGATCCTGGCGACATGCTGATAATCAGGGAGCAAAGATCTCTGAATTTACAAGTTTCACATGCCGCATTTCTACAGGCGCGCGATGCGATACGCCAATATGACAATGCCGATTTTTTAGCTCCATTAGCCACTATTGATGATATTGCCCGCGCCATTACATCTACCGATGAAGCTCTTATTTACCTTACAACGAGTATTATTACCCTATTGTTTGTTGTTACACGTGATAAGCATGGCACACCGCAGGTACAACATATTGAGATCCCACGTTTCCTAGAGACGTTCATGAGTCTGACACTTTCCTCTACGTTCTCTTCTGCGCTTCTTGCGGCTACAAATGAATCGAGGACCATTAGTTGGCCTACAGGAGGTCTTCTGATTGCACAACTGGGAATGTCACTAGAGTTTATACGCGAGTGGGGAGTTAGTATGCATGACGCAGTAGCTCACCTGCCACACAATAGTGGCTTTGTTACTGCGGCTACACAACTATATGAAGCGTGGGCAGGCGATTCTCATACCCATTCAAATCTTAAACTCTTCGAGACTCCTTTCTCTGCTCTCAAAAAAACGGAACTCGCCATACTCGAGAATCATCTCAACGATACTCTTATGCGCATCGAGTTAGAAAAGGCATTGAATGAGCTTGGTCAAGCAGGAATAAGTCAGCTGGCCAAATTGCTATATAGCCAAGGAATTCGTAAGGTTTCATTCGTTCTCTACGGGCCGCCAGGGCTTCTTCCTATCTCCTCTGTCCTTGTTACCCTTGATGATAATAAAAGATATCGACTGAGAGATCTCTTTGAGATAACCGTTACACCTGGTGCTCGTGCTTTGCAGGTTGCCAAACAGCGGGCAATAGAAGCGGATAAACGACGCAAACTTCCCATTAAAGAGCAGAAACGTCCACTTATCGTAGCTGCTGGTGATCCACAGCCATTACCATTGGGGATCAGAGGGCTTAAGTATGCTCAGGCTGAGGCAGATAGTGTGTTCCACATCTCAGAAAAATATGGGTATAGCCCAGAGGTAATTCGCTGTTTGTTGCTGGATCAAGCGACAAAACCCAAAGTGGTGGATGCTTTGCAACAAGCATGGTACGCGCATTTAGCTATGCATGGCCAGAATATACAAGAATTTCCACGTCAATCGCGCCTTTTGTTAGCACATGGCGAGACCATTACACTCTCGGAGTGCCTCGATCATTCAATCAGCCTAATCGGGATGCGGCTTTTAATATTATCGGCGTGCGAAACCTCGGTGTTGGCCATCATGGAAATGACCGAGACGTTGGGAATGGCTGCTGGTTTTATGCAAGCTGGTGCTGCAGGCGTAATTGCTACACTCTGGCCAGTTTATGATCATGCGACCTACCTGCTTATGTCACGGTTCACCAACCTCTACCTTGATCCCCAACGAAATTGGTCACCAGCACGTTGCCTTGCCGCAGCCCAACATTGGCTACAGAGAGAAGCAACAAACGCTGTTCTCGCTACTTATGAACCTACAGTACCTGTGCCACTATTACCTACTCATACAACTGGACAACCAACATATATTGAGACGCAAGATGCCACAGATCTCACTGAATCGGGAAAGCGCAGTCTTCGCCTCAATCAAGAGGGAGCGCTCGCCAAGATCCATGCAAAAGCAATTCGAGGAGATCCTACCGCATTGCCATATTCTCATCCAATTTATTGGGCAGCGTTTATAGTGATGGGCTGTTAAGAAAGAACGTATGCTGTGCATTTGGCACTATCGGGCGCAAGACTCTGCTAAAATTAGTTAATTGGAGTAAAACAGATGGAGTATGGATTGTCCAATACAAATGGGTCTGAATTCGAAGATGACGATGATGATATCCGTCGCCTTACAGAACCAATCAAAGACCATTGTCCAAAATGCTTGAGTGCTTCTCTGGAACCCTATACCACGAAAAACAGGCAGAATGTAATTCGTTGCAAGGATTGTTTATCATTGATTTGTCCAAGGTGCAAAGATCAATTATTACAATCTCATATTGCTGGAAATACCCAGAAAATACTTGAATGCAAAAGATGCGGTATGATCTTATAACTTCTAGAGAAAAGGAGAGGTACACTGCAACTACTTGATTTTGTTAAGAAAGTAATTTACCCGAAGAGGCCTTTTTTTGTTGAAGTTCGTCGTGTAGCTCTCTATGCCTTGTGGGATCACCAACATGCTCCATCAGGTAAAGTTTCTCAACTTCCTCCTGACATCTGGTGCCATCATACTTCTATTGGCCTTTGGCCGACTACCCAACTTGTCTGGAAGCCTGTTAGCAACGATAAGGACACACCCTGGATGAGTACTGTAGCGGGAAAGGCTGCCTTTATAGAATTATTTCGTCTCTTACAGGAAATATCACCTATAAAGGTAAATACCGGAAAGAAGGAAACAAAAAAGGTCAAATCGGCGTTCCTGAGTTTTCCTTCTAGAGTTCTGTTGAGGCTTCTACAGGGAACCCCACCAGCAACTACTCAGAGTACTTCAAAGGGGATGGAACTCGTTAAGCCAAACTACGTGATCATTCTTCTAGAAGAATTGCGTCCAAGACTTTCAAATACTTCTCAACATCAATGGAGTAAAAAGAGGCGAACAAGGTTGCAAGCGATCCTTGACGCACAAGAGCATGCTGTAGAAGAGTTACAACAGCAGTTTGGCCTTGCTGAGATAGATCAACAAAGCGGTAGAATACCTAATCGCTTCTTTCATTATGATACAACTAACCAACGACGTGGCTGGATCGTCGTCAGTCCCAAATGTGCGCTTGTAGTTGGTGTGGGTGTAGGAGAAGCACGTACCCTTGCCAATCTGATTCAACCGCAAGATACTGACACATCGGGCAGAGGTGAGGGGATATTACGAGAGTGTTACGAAGGTGTACTTCAACGTATCATCCTGTGGAACGCCACACAGGACATTTCCGAGACAGTGAGTCAACTCGAAGCCCTGGTTGAAAGCAGTAGAAAATCAACTGATGGGCAGGTTTTACTCAACTTTGCCCTAGCCACCATTGGTGCATTGCTAGCAATCATGGCTTTTCCTCACCTCAATTTTTGGCAAATCTGCTCACTCGCCCTTATTGTTGGGGCATCTATACAATTTTGGCTGTATGCCCGAAGTGGACATGTACCTTGGCTAGTGCTTGGTTTAATTATCATTGTTATCGCCGTGTTCTTAGCCATCGCTTCTTTTTGGTATTACCCACTCCTCCATTTCTTCTAAGACAAGGTTGCGATGGAAAAGAGAAGCTCTCAAGCTATGTTGGATTTCACCCAAAGCAGCAGGAGTATACAGAACAGCAGCATACTCCCCCATTGACCGGCTCGTTGAAAAAGGTCTTGTTATGGAACTGGTGAAAGGTTCCCGTACCCTCGTTGCCACAACCAGCCCAGAGGAAAGCCTCAAACAGTTGGTCGAGAACAAGATGCAGTCTGCCAAAGCAGTTGCAGCAAAATTCTCTCAAGTGATCCAAAAAATCAGCGCCAAACATATACAGGTTAAACCGACTGAAGATGTTCAAATTAGATACTACAAAGGTACAAATGCAGTAAAAAAGATCTATGAAGAAGCATTAAAAGCATCAGAACTACGTATCTACATTAATGAGTAAAAAGTAACAAATGGATGAAAACTCTCATAGAACATACTTTTTACTCATGTATTATCTCAAAATCATGATTATGCGCTAAGGGTAAAGGAAATCAGCAGAATTGTCAAAGAACAAAATTCTGAAGAAGCAGGTGTTGATGTAACATTGCTTGCCCACATCAGTCCGATTGCATGGAGCAATGTGATTATTTATGGTGATTACAAGCTTGACAGAAATATGGTGAAGTAGTCATATTGTCATTCGTATTATTTTCGGTCTTAGCGTATATTTACGGACAAATCGGGGCGATACCCTCAATTGGAAAAGAGGCTATTCAACTAAACTAACGAATAGTACTATAATGCCGTCTGCTCCTGCTGCTGTCTGAGGTTGGTTCGTGCCAAATGCACATATCGGTAGGTGGTCTCCATTTTGCTGTGGCCCATCAAATCCTTGAGATTGGGAATACTCATACCCTTGTCTACTTTATGTGTTCCAAACGTGTGGCGCAGCGTGTGAACACTTGCCCGTTTCTTGATACCCGCTTTTTTCATATGCTTTTTGACAATATAGCGCACACTGCGCACCGCCAGGGACGTGCCATTCTTGGCAACAAAGAGATGCTCACACTCAGGATCAGCGTCCCGTTCGGCCAGGTAACTCTTAAGCGCGTTCAATGATTGCTGCTCAAGGGGAATGGTCCGGTCCTTTTTCCCTTTTCCTTGCCGGACCAGGAGCGTTTTATTTTCCAGATCCAGATCCGAAAGCGTGAGGTTTGCCAGCTCGCTTACCCGAAGGCCCGCCTGGAGAAACACTTGAATGATCGCGTAGTCCCGCGAGTTACCGGAAGCAGCGTACAGGAGTGATTGATATTCTGTCTTCTGTAGCACGACAGGTTCATGTTCTTCTTTTCTTGGCCCTTTCACTGTTTCGGCAGGGTTACCAGCGATAATATCATTCTCCTTGAGGAAAGAGAAGAACTTACGAAGCGATGACAGTTTGCGGTTTCTGGTCACACCCGTGGTTTTCAACGCGGCCTGGTGGTTCATGAACTCAACAAGGTCAATGCGGGTAAAGCGAGTCGGTATATCCCAATCAGTCCGGCAGGACTGGAGCCAGGAAAGAAACTGGGTAATGTCATCACTGTACGCCCTGATGGTTCGCTCACTATAATTGTTGCCGGCCAGGGCTTTGAGAAAAAGATCCTTTGCTTGTGTTGTTGTCATTGTCTGCATATTTTTGTTTCCTCCTGGGTCAAGAATACCTGTCTTTTCACCTCTTCGACAAGCCCAAAAATCCCCCAAGAAATCATTGCCTATAATCAGAAGTATTTCCATTATATGGCAACGGGGAACTGACCTTGACCCACTTTTGGAGGGTTGGAGAAGAGAAATTTGCTAGAATAGAACCAGGAGGATTCAATGGGCAAATCTCAGCCAACCTATAGCAAGGAATTCAAGCAGGAAGCAGTAAGGCTTTTTGAAACCAGTGGAAAGAGTAAAACACAAATAGCCAGAGATCTCGGTATTTCTGATAGTGCTTTGAGCAAATGGTGTAAAGATTTTGGAAACCTGGGAGAAGAGGCCTTTCCAGGAAAAGGTCATCAAATTCCCATAGAAGAGGAAAATAGAAAACTGAGACGTGAAAATGATATTTTGAGGCAAGAAAGGGAAATATTAAAAAAAGCGTTGGGCATCTTCACGCAACCCCATCCGTAAAATACCAATTTCTGTATGAGCATTGTCATCTCTTTCCCATTACCCGCATGTGTCATGTTCTTGAAGTTTCAGAGAATGGATACTATAATTGGCGCAAAAGAGGGAAAAGTCAGAGAAAGCAGGATGATGAACAGCTTACGGAGTGCATTAAAGATGCCTATGATGATAATAGGGGTGTTTATGGAAGTCCTCGCATTCATGCGGAGCTGAAAGAACAAGGAATCCATTGTGGAAGAAAACGAATAGCACGGCTGATGCGCGAAAAAGACATTAGTGCAGGAAGAAAGAGGCAAAAAGCAAGAACAACGGACAGCAGTCACGATTCGCCGATCGCTCCCAATCTGCTTTCGCGTGATTTTACCGCTGATGCACCAAACAAAAAGTGGTTGACCGATATGACATTTATTGCCACAAGAGAGGGATGGCTCTACCTTACAGGAGTCCTTGATGCTTATTCACGCAAACTGATAGGATGGGCAATGGGCAAGGAACATGATGCAGAATTGGTAAAAGAAGCACTTCGCATGGCCCTGATCCAGCGGCAACCGGGAGCTGGTTTAGT
>DASYAN010000198.1:0-5658 GCA_036501345.1 Ktedonobacteraceae bacterium | reverse complement strand
TATTGCCACGAATGGAGGAGACCTGATGGTATCTAAGACAGCATCCTCTCTCCAACCAATTCGTGTCCTGCTTGCTGATGATCATGATCTTCTTCGGCAAGGGCTTACATTGCTATTGGGTTTGCAGCCAGAGATTCAGGTGATTGGAGAAGCACGCACTGGCCGAGAAGCTGTCGCACAAGTGAATCATCTTGCTCCCAATGTCGTTGTCATGGATATTAGCATGCCGGATATGGATGGCTTAGAAGCTTGTCGTACTATTCGAGCCCAAAATCCAACCACGCACGTTCTAATGTTGACAATGCATGATAGTGAGGGCTATTTTCTCCAGGCTTTGCGGGCGGGGGCTGCTGGATACATTGTCAAGAAAGCTGCACCAACGGAACTGCAAGCGGCTATCTGCGCAGTAGCCCAGGGCGGTATCTTCCTCTACCCGGGACTTGCAAAAGCCCTTGTTCATGCCTATCTGGCACAACCTTCACTATCACCGACGCAGGCAGAGGAAGGATCAGATCTTGCGCAGGAGCTGAAGGTCTTGACGCCGCGCGAACTTGAAATAGTCACGTTGGTAGCCGAGGGGTATACCAATCAAGCTATTGCCGATCGTTTAACGCTCAGTATCAAGACAGTGCAATCGCATCGTGCGAACGTCATGGAGAAACTTGGTTTGCGTGATATTACACATCTAGTTCGTTTTGCCCTTCGTCATGGGCTGATTGACACAGAACCGTGAGCACTCCACATTTTGAGCAGAAATATCACTTTTTGAGAAGATTGGGTAAGAGCGTATGAAGCGTAGCAAACAAACATCCTGGAAGGCAATCATCCATCGGTTGGTGCTGATGGCTTTCTCCCTGGCTTTCTTGTTATTTTTCTTGTTCCCACAAGAGGCTAATGCGCATGCCATTCTGCTACGCTCTGACCCGGCAAAGGACAGTATTCTCCCGGCTTCCCCAGACCAGATTCGCATGTGGTTCACCGAAGACTTGAACCCGACCTTCAGTACCGCCTATGTTGTAAATGCAGCAAACAGTGCGGCTAATGTGCAAAAAAATATCAAGACTCATGTAGATAAGGACAATGCCCATGTTTCGGCTACTGATTCTAAGGAGATGGATGTCTCGCTCAAGCCGAATCTGCCATCAGCTGTCTACGTAGTCCTCTATCGAACCCAATCAGCCGATGATGGTCACATTCTCGATGGCTCCTTGGTCTTCACCGTTGCGGCTACCAATGGAACTATTCCTTCCTTTAACGGAACTCTTCCCCAAGAGGGAACATTCAGTGGCAGTGGGGGTTCCAGTGGTCAACTTGATGGACCGACGCTTTTCAGTTTCATCATGATTACCCTTGTTGACTTGGGGGCGGTTTTCTGGGTTGGAGCACAGTTCTGGCGTATATTTGTGAGCTCGGAGCTTCAGTCAGAGGACCAGGACCAGCAGGCAATCTTTCAACAGCTAGAGCAGCGCTTCGATCGCCACTTTTCGTGGTTGGTCTTACTGCTCATTTTGCTAGCCAATATCGGTGTACTCGTTGGGCAGGCACTCACGCTTACAAGTGATCAGTGGGGACAAGCTTTTGCTCCGTCACTGCTCATCAGTCTTGTCGCCCACGGCCAGTTTGGCACATTTTGGATCATGCGCCAGATTGTCATTCTTGTGGCCCTTTTGTTGATTGTGTCCACTGTGGTGATCAAGCAGCCTTCGCAGTGGATCACTGCTAGCATTTCCTGGGGAAATTTCATCCTCGGGCTGGCTTTGCTAATTGCGCTAACGCTATCTGGACATGCCGCAGCTACTAGTAATAATGTACTGGTCTATGCTGTTCTGGGAGATTTCTTGCATCTGGTGGCCGCATCTCTATGGGTTGGTGGCATGATGTACATTGCGGTGATCTATCTGCCTATTTTGAAGAGCAAGCCATGGCAGCAACAGACGGCATCATTGCTGACTACCTTGCCGCGCTATTCGCCGTTGGCGATTACTGGAGTGGTCCTGATGGGGCTGAGTGGTCCATTGAATGCTGCCACACGCCTGCTTTCATGGGACCAATTCTTTACTACCGCCTATGGTCGTGCACTCGTCATCAAAATCTTGCTTGTTGGAGCCATGCTGGTCACCAGTGCTATCCATGTTCTGCTCTTGCGTCCACGGCTGGCAAAGGATTTCAAAATCTATCAGGATGCCACCGAGGCCGCGCAACCTTTAGAGAAAGATAAGCCAGCTAATCAGACACCAATTGTTGAGGTGAAAGAGCTGGAGGAGCGTATCACACAGCGAACACAGAGACTAAGCAAGATCTTGCGCTGGGAACCTGCTTTGGGTGTTGCAGTACTGCTCTGTACGGGATTGCTTGCTGTCTTTTCTGGGACTCTGCAGCCGACGGCAATAAGCCAGCCTGCATCACAACCACAGAGTGCTCCATCTAAGCCATTTACCACGACCGTAGAGACTGCCGATCAGCAATTCCGGGTGATGGTCAAGATAGATCCGAACCATTTTGGGACCAATACTTTTACCGCTACGGTCTTTGATAGCAAGGGGAAACCTGTGCCAACATCCAGCATTGGCGTATCGCTTTATACGACCATGCTTGATATGGACATGGGAACGGATGTGGTCAATCTGCAACCAGATGGAAAAGGTCACTTTAGTAGCAGTGGGGATCTAGGCATGGGTGGCAATTGGGGGCTACGTATCGAGATACGCACGTTAGATGCGACGCTGCATGAAGCTACGTTAAAATTCTTTACGCCTTACTGATCTTATGATAGTCAAGGGTTGACTATTTGCAAAGGAAGCTGCACAAAAAAACTAGAACCGTAAACTTTGCATGAGGCAAACACGAAATCGTCTTTTCCGGTCTCTTAAAATGAGCGTGTGCCAAGCCAAGTTTACGATTGTAGAAAAAAAGTGGTGCCTTTTCCCTCAGATGATTCAACCCAAATCTGTCCGCCGTGTCGCTCGACGATTTCTTTACTAATCGAGAGACCCAATCCCCACCCCTGTATAGATGAGTATTCGAGCCCTGGGGCACGATAAAATGGATCAAAAACATGTGCTTGTTGCTCTTGAGGTATTGCAGGACCGTCATTGTGGACCGTGAGGATAATGTGGGAAGACTCCTGGCTGATGCGAATGAGGATCATAGCGTTTTCCGGTGAATATTTCACTGCGTTGGTCACTAAGTTGATGATTACCTGGGTGAGTCGCTGGCAATCGGCTTGGAGTATTACAGGTTCAGAAGGAAGCTCTAACTCAATACGACGACCTGAGAGAGCACGCTGGTCCTCGATGACTTCACTACAGAGACTTCCAAGATTGCACAGCGTCAGTCGTAAAGGGATCTTTCCTGAACTTAAAGTGCTCATATCGAGAAGATCGTCGACTAATGCATGCAGACGATATGTTTGTGACTCGATCTTTTGCAGGTCTGTAGGCAAGGACAACTGTTCAGAATTTGCTTGTGGTGATCTGGCGAGACGGCGCAAGACAAGTTGTGTTTGACCTCGTATAGTGGTAATTGGAGTTTTTAACTCGTGTGATGCCCGTGAGAAAAAGTAATCCTTGAGTTGATTTACCTCTTCCAGATGGCTAGTCAACTGCTCAAGATGGTGATTGCTTTGGGCAAGTGCTTGATTTGCATCTGCTAGTTCCTGTGCATGAGTTTGTGCCCTTTGCTCCGCTGCAAAAGATTGGTGTCGGGCCTTTTCACGCTGGGCCGTGATCAAAATCACAAACAGTTGCGTGATGATAAAGGGGAGATAGAGCACCGCATCGCTCCAACCATTATAAGTAAACGCTCCAAAGGGAGGAACGACAAAGATATCCAAGGCAAAGAATCCAAGCGCAATTGCCAACAATGCAGGCCCAATTCCCCAGAGCCAAGCAATTATTACATTTGCGAGATAGAATGGAGCACTGGTAGTGTATAGCTTTAACCCTAGCGATTGGAGACCAATGTCAGCGACTGACGCAATGCCAATGAGAAACGGGCAGATGAGATAGCCGACAAGAGTAGAACGCCACCAAGGGAGGTGCGTGCCAGAGTGTCGATGATCCTCTCTATGCTGTCGATGTGGTGTCTGGTAAGCTTGTTCGTGAGGATGCAGGTTTTTCTCCCTCTTTACGTATTCTCTAGGCACACGGCTATTTAAGAGCTTTCCTGCGATGGACAAAATAGCATATCTGTTACACGCCTTGTAAAGAGGAAGGTTTCACTTGCAATGCCGTTTGTGGTAGCCTGAGAAACCCCACGGCGAGAGCCGTGGGGGATGAGATGAGAAGTCGTTACTGCCACAGTTCGCGGCTCTTTGTATTGACGATCTCTGTGATGCGCTCAACAAATTGTGAAAGTGGTATCGACTTGAGATCTACATTTGTGCGCAGACGAACAGAAACTGCATTTGCTGTAGCCTCTTTATCGCCCACGACCAGCATATACGGGATCTTTTGTAATTGGGCGTCACGAATCTTGGCATTCATGCGCTCGCTACGTGTATCCAGCTCAGCGCGAATGCCAGCTGCTTTCAGTGTTTCTAGCACTTTGCTAGCGTACTCGTGGTGACGATCCGAGATCGGAATAATCGTTACCTGTACTGGTGAGAGCCAGACCGGTAGTGCACCTGCAAAATGCTCGATCAGCATGGCCATGAAGCGCTCCGTTGAGCCCGTCACAGCGCGGTGAATCATCACTGGACGATGTGCCTGCCCATCTTCACCAATGTACTCTATTTCGAAGTTCTCAGGCTGAACGAAGTCGAGTTGGACCGTCGAACATTGCCATTCACGGCCTAGAGCGTCACGAACCATGAAGTCAACCTTTGGGCCGTAGAAGGCTGCTTCATCAATGCCGACTTCGTAGGAAAGACCCTTGCTTTCGACTGCGCTACGCAAGACTGTCTCTGCTGTCTCCCATACTTCGTCGCGTCCAACGTAATCCTCCTTTTTTTGCGGATCGCGTAATGAGAGGCGCACGCGGTAGTCAGTCAGGCCGTAAGTCTCAAAAGTCTCGAGGATCAAGTTGACTGCATTGTTGAATTCTTGCTGAATCTGATCAGGGCGCAAGAAGACGTGGGCATCATCCTGCGTGAGGCTGCGTACACGTGCCAGCCCCGTTAATGTACCAGCTTTTTCATAACGGTAAAGTGTGGCAAACTCAGCATAGCGTACTGGTAGCTCGCGATAGCTATGCATCTGCGACTTATACATCACAATATGGTGAGGGCAGTTCATTGGCTTGAGCACGCAAGCATCATCTTCGCTCTGTTCTTGCTCACCTTGCATCACTGGAAACATATTCTCGCGGTATGTATACCAGTGTTTAGATGTTTTGTATAAGCGGACTTTACCTAAGTGCGAAGTCCATACGTGCTGGTAGCCGTACTTCTCCTGTGTTTGGCGAACATAATCTTCCATCAGGTGCCGCATCGTTTCACCGCGTGGCAGGAACATCGGGACGCCAGCGCAGACATCGTCGCTGAAGAAGAAGAGCTTTAGTTCGCGTCCCAGTTTGCGGTGATCACGTTTTTGGGCCTCTTCCAGACGCCACAGGTACTGATCAAGCTCTTCCTGGTTCGACCAGGCAGTCCCATAGATACGCTGTAGCATTGGACGGTGCTCGTCGCCACGCCAATAGGCACCAGCTACACGCATCAAT
>DASYAN010000197.1:0-27181 GCA_036501345.1 Ktedonobacteraceae bacterium | reverse complement strand
GAAAGAGCACCCATGGCTCTCTGATGTCTCTTCTGTGCCCATTCAGCAATCCCTTCGTCACCTGGACCGTGCCTACAAGAACTTCTTCGAGGGAAGAGCCAAGTATCCCACTTTCAAGAAGAGACGCAATACTCAATCTGCAACCTATGCCTCCAATGCCTTCACTTGGGAGAATGGTCAGCTCACCCTTGCCAAAATGGATCAGCCTCTTGCCATCACCTTCCATCGAGCATTGCCACCATGCTGCAAGCTGTCCTCGGTCACCGTCTCCAAGGATTGCGCCGATCGCTACTTTGTCTCGATGCTGGTTGAAGAGGAGATCAAACCTCTTCCACCCACAAGCGCACAAGTTGGGCTGGACCTGGGACTCAAATCGATGGTGATCCTCTCGACGGGTGAGGCTGTGGGCAATCCCCGCTACTATGCCTGTGATGAGAAGCGATTGGCAAAGGCCCAGCGTCGGCATGCCAAAAAGAAAAAAAGTTCCAGGAACAGGGAGAAAGCACGGCGGAAAGTTGCTCGTGTTCACGCCCGTATCCAAGACCGCAGACGCGACTACCAGCACAAACTCTCCACACGCATTGTGCACGAAAACCAAGTGATTTGCGTGGAGAGTCTGGCAGTCAAGAACATGGTCAAAAATCACTGTCTGGCGAAAGCCATTAGTGATGTGGGATGGGGTGAGTTCGTCCGCCAACTGGAGTATAAGAGCCAGTGGTACGCGCGAACCCTCATCACAATTGATCGCTGGTATCCATCTAGCAAAACGTGTCATGATTGCAAACAGGTGGTTGAAGACCTCCCACTGGATGTGCGCGAATGGGTCTGCCCCCAGTGTGGCGTCTGGCACGACCGGGATAGCAATGCTGCTAAAAACATTCTGGCCGAGGGACTCTCGGTTGCAGCCTGTGGAGGAGGTGTCAGACCCGCTCGGGCCAATGCTCGAACTGGCAACCCCCAACGAAGCAGGAAAGCTCATTCGCGAGGATGAGAAACCCCTGGCTTTTGCCATGGGGAGATGTCACATGGGGATACAGGTTGGGCTACACTGCTTATGCTTCTGCACGCGCAACAGAGTCTAGCCGCTGGGATCACTACAGTGCGTGATGTCGGTGGCAGACATGGATTAGAGTTCGCGGTCAGACGTGCAATCGAGGAAGGCATGTGGGCTGGTCCACGTATGCAGCTCTCGGGCAAATTGCTATCAATCACTTCGGCAGGGGCAGAGTACTATGAGGGGATGTATCGAGAAGCGGATGGAGCCGATGAAGTACGCAAAGCTGCACGCGAACAACTAAAAGCAGGTGCCGATCTCATCAAAGTGCTAGCGACTGGTGCTGTACTGACGCCCAATGAGCAGCCGGGAGCGGTGCAGTTCTCTCAGGAGGAACTGCGGGTCATAGTTGAGGAAGCCAGCAAAGTGGGCAAGCCGGTAGCCGCACATGCACATGGTATCCAAGGGATTCGCAATGCTGTCAACTGCGGAGTCCGCACAATTGAGCATGGCACATATCTGCATCAGGACAAACAAGTGATACAGACGATGGCTGAGCAGGGCATCTTCCTCGTACCAACACTCAAAGCTGGCTTCGATGTCATCTCCGGCGATCGTCCCGAAGTTCCCACATGGATCATAGAGAAATCCAAACAGGTACAAGAGGATTCCATCCGTAGTGTCCAGTATGCACTTGAAATGGGTGTTCCCATCGCGATGGGAACCGATGCGGCAACTCCGTACAATTTCCATGGCGACAACGCAATGGAATTGATATGGATGGCCGAAGCAGGCCTATCACCGATGCAGACGATTGTTGCTGCAACCTCTAATGCCGCACGTGCATTAGGCTGGGATTCCTGGCTGGGTACGCTAGAACTGGGCAAGGTTGCTGATTTGCTAGTCGTTGCTGGCAACCCGCTAGACAACCTGCATCTTCTTACAGACCAGCGTAATATTGAGCTGGTTATCAAGAACGGCCAGATCGTAGCACGACCTCCATCTACAAAGCTGAATGGTATACCAGAATCGGTAATCGCTGGTGCATGGATCTGCTGTGGTCTCCCTTCACCTGGACCGAGCATGTTGCACTGAAGCCAAAAGGGGGGAGCGACAACAATAATCCTATTCCCTTCCTGAATCATCAGGACGAAAGTCAGGGGGTGAATGGTGCTTCCTTTTCAGTGCTATGTATGTGTTAGAATAGATGCAACGATGTGGTTACAGCCTCATTGGCTTTGAACTTCAGTGAAAAAGTTTCAAAGCTCAGAACACTTTACTTCAGAACCCCTTACCTAGGAACGGTATGCAAAATGATCAAATGGGAACGCAACCTCTGTCCAGATTGTAATTTAGTGTGGGAACGTAATCTTGATGATGCTTGGCGCTACATCTCCAGGATCGCTGTGCCTGTGCCTGATGACCGTGTATGCCCGATTTGTAGTGTCAAATTGTATATGCATTGGGTACGACCATTACCTCTCTGGCCAGAGGAAAGTGAGCAGTAGTAAGCACAGTCCATCAGGAGAGACACACACCTTTATGCATCTCTCCTGTTGATTTCCAATAGCTTCCCGATCTAACTAAGGCTTTAGGATGACCTTGGTATAGCCTTCAACGCGCTTATCAAATTTCTCGTAAGCCATCGGAGCGTCATTCAGCGACACTTTATTCGAGACAATAAAGCTGGGTTTTGCACGTCCTGTGATAATGAGATCGCGTAGGTTGCGGTTGTAGCGTTTAACGTTGCACTGACCTGTCCCTAGACTTAGGCCCTTCTCCCAAAGTTTGCCAAAGGAAATCATCAGTTCTCCATGAGCCGCGTGGGGGTCTTTCGCGCCAGGATCGGTAGGCACATAGAGGCCAATAATGCCCAAGATACCTGGAGCATTGACAATCTGTACCAGAGCATTCAATATAAAGGCGGGGTCTTCTGTGCCTGTACCGGGTTGAATGGCCTGATAACCGACGGCATCAATGCCCTTATCCACACCATCGCCATGACGCATAGACCTGATTTGCTCGACGGGATCTCCCTTACTAAAGTCAATAGGAATGGCACCAATACTCTTTACCTTATCAAGGCGCTCAGGTATGTGGTCTATGACATAGACTTCCGCAGCGCCTCGCAGCATGGCGCTGTATGCGGCCATCGCTCCGACCGGACCTGCGCCAAACACGACAACGGACTCACCGGGAGTAACCTGGGCAAGCTCGGTAGCATGATAGCCAGTGGGGAAGATGTCCGCGAGCAGGACAAAATCGTCCTCATGTTCGGTGCCCTGAGGTAACTTCAATGCATTAAAATCAGCATATGGCATGCGCAGATATTCTGCCTGCCCACCAGGGAATGGTCCCCATCCCGCAAAGCCATAGGCAGCTCCCGCAAAACCAGGATTGACGGTCAAACAGAAGCCAGTAAACCCGCGCTCACAGTTTTTACAGAAACCGCACGAGACATTAAATGGAGCTACAACGCGATCACCTTTACGCAAACTCGTTACCGCAGAGCCAACCTCCTCAACAACACCCATAGGCTCATGCCCGAATCTCAGTCCTTGTTGAGCTGGGGTTCGCCCCTCATACATGTGGAGATCTGAACCACAAATGCAACTCGAGGTGATCTTAATAATCACGTCGTTGGGATGCTCGATCCTGGGATCTGGCACCTGCTCAACATCAACCTTGTAAGGTCCTTTATATACTACTGCTCTCATAGATCCTCCTTTGGTGTATAGTGCTAATCATAGACTAAAACAACAATATGCATGGCCTCGTTGCCACCGCGAGAGCATAGAGAAGATAGCAGCTCGCAGTTATATTGCTCTCCTATCAATATAGGAAGGTTTCCTCTATGTTAACGCCTAGGAGCAGGTAGAAGCAGACACATTAGGGAGGACCATCTAGCAATCATTTCACAGTCTCAATTATTGAGATCATGTCTCATTGACAAAACCCACATTTCTTTAGTATAGTTAGGCAGTCTAATGATATGCAGTATCATTAGACTGCCTGTTTTGAAATTGAGAAGTTTTCTAACTGCAAAGGAATTGCTATGCTACAAAGTTCTTTTTTGCGCAAACGCCATAGTACAGTTCGGCGTGTATTCTTCCAGGATATCAAATTATCTTTTCCAAGGATTTCCCCAGCTCTTCTGCTCTTCTTGGTAGTTCTGTTACCTCTTGCGAGTTGTGGAACGAGTGGACAGGGGAATGGGAAGCAACTCAATGTTGTTTCCAGCGAAAATTTTTGGGGCAGTATTGCTAGCCAGCTTGGCGGAACTCATGTCACAGTGACGAGCATTATTAACTCTCCTTCGGGTGATCCCCACGACTATGAGAGCACAACAAATGATGCTCGTACGTTGGCTCAAGCGGATTATGTCATTCTCAACGGTGCTGGCTATGATGATTGGGCAAGCAAATTGATTGCCGCTAACCCTGTGAGTGGACGGAAAGTATTTACGGCGGCAAACCTACTAGGAAAGAAAGCAGGTGATAATCCTCACTTATGGTATAATCCGGATTACGTTGAGCGTGTTGCTGATCAAATCACCTCCGACTACAAATCACTCGATTCCTCGGATAGCAGCTATTTTTCCCAACAGCGTACAGCGTTCGAGAACGCGCTCAAGCCATATCACAAGATTATCAATGACATTAAGACGAAATTTGCCCACCAGAAGATAGGTTCCTCGGAATCGATCTATGTATATCAGGCACAAGCCCTAAATCTAGATCTGATTACTCCCCAGGCCTATCTAGATGCGGAGAATAATGGGACGGACCCACCAGCAAGTGCGGTTGCAGAGTTTAATCAGCAGATTGTTCACAAAGAGATCAAGGTGATGATGCTCAATGTACAGAATATCTCCAACGAAACCAGAAATCTCCAGCAAGCAATAGAGCAGCAGCATATTCCTATTGTTGAAATTACTGAGACAATCCGTCCAATTGGGACGAAATTTCAGGACTGGCAGGTTGCTCAGTTGCAGGGGCTATGGAATGCGTTCAACTCTGCTGCATCAGCATAGAAAAGGACAGAGAGGATAGCGAAATTGATCAAAAATGCACAGCATCTCCAAAAAGAACAACCCATATGTTCCGACGATGAGCAAGCCAGCGTTTCTCTAGTTGCTATTATCGCTGCACATGAGGTTGCTGTTCGCTTAGGAAAGTGTACCATTTGGAGTGGTGGAACCTTCACCATTGGCTCTGGGGAGTTTGTGACGATTGTAGGGCCAAATGGTGCAGGAAAATCAACGTTGCTCCGTTTGCTGCTAGGTTTACTCTTTCCGAGTGAAGGATACATACAGGTCTTTGGACAAGCACCGCGACGTGGCAATTCTCTGATCGGCTATGTCCCGCAGCGTCGGGCGCTTGATCCAGACCTGATGGTGCAAGCACGTGACTTTGTTGCCATGGGCATAGATGGACACAAATGGGGCATCCCGCTCCCATTTGTGTCCAAAGAGCATCATCGTATACTTGTCCAGGAAGTCCTCGATGCAGTTGGGGCTACAGCCTATGCCGACCGTGCCATAGGACGACTTTCTGGAGGAGAACAACAGCGTCTTTTGCTTGCACAAGCTCTGCTTGGTCAGCCTCGTCTGCTACTCCTGGATGAGCCGCTGGCGAGTCTTGATCTACGGAACCAAAATGCGATTGCACAACTGGTTGCCCAGGTGGCAAAAGAGCGAAACATTGCCGTTTTGCTTGTGTCTCACGATGTGAACCCATTGCTTCCCTTTACTGAACGGGTGTTATATGTGGCTCAAGGGCAGATTGCCATTGGCAAACCGGATGAAATCATCACAACTGAACAGCTGACACAGATGTATGATGCGCCAGTTGAGGTCATGCGTGATAGTCGAGGGCGTGTCTTAGTCTTCGGTTTGGAGAGTGCTCTTCCAGCAATTATTCCCAATGGCTAAAAATGATCATTAATTTCTGTAGAGATGCATCATCGCTGTCCCTATGGAACACTAGAAACAGGAGGCATTCTCAATGTCTATGCTATCTACCACACTAGCAAGTCTTACACCTTTTTCCTGGAACCCGATAGACGACCTTCAAACCATTTTTCAGTATGCATTTATGCGAAACGCGTTTGCTGCTGGAACTGTCGTTGCTATCGTGGCTGGTATCGTAGGCTACTTTGTTGTCCTACGCAACCTCTCTTTTGCTGGGCATTCTCTTTCCCATAGCGGTTTTGCAGGCGCGACTGCTGCCGTAGTGATTGGAGCAAGTCCTGTCTCTGGTCTGCTTGTCTTTACCATCGGCAGTGCACTGATTATGGGGACATTGGGGAAGCGTCTGCATGGACGAGATGTGATTGTTGGGGTTGTCCTAGCTTGGACACTTGGTCTTGGCATCTTCTTTCTCTCGCTCTACTCGGGATATGCGAACCAGGCCTACTCAATTCTTTTTGGACAAATCCTTGGTATCAGCCAGAACGATGTGCAGGTAACTTTTTTCACGAGTGCAGCGACACTGCTTGCAATCGTATTAGTCTACCGTCCGTTACTTTTTGCATCTTTGGACGAGGAGATAGCTGAGTCACGTGGTATACCAACGCGTATCATTAGCATTATCTTTCTCGTTATTGTTGCCCTTGCTGTTTCTGCTGCAACACAAGTCGTAGGCGTTTTGCTGATTTTCTCCCTCCTTGTGACACCTGCAGCCATTGCTGAACGCCTCTCAACTCATCCTCCAACAGTTATTCTCCTCTCTGTTTTGCTCGCCATACTCTTCACCTGGGCAGGATTACTGATTGCTTTCTACTTCCCTTATCCTGTCAGTTTCTTTATCACTAGTTTTGCCTTCCTAGCCTATATAATCGTTCGTGTGCTACCAGTCACTCAGGAAGGGACAATCGCTTTGATAAAGTGGAAAAGAAATGTGTCACATAAGAATATCAAAAAGCAGGCAATAGTAGGAAATAGCTAATTGACATCGTGCCAATTCTAGCTTGCCAAGAAGATCTGGATCTATGAATTATGGTTCTACTGCTCTGCCTTCTCATCCTTGACATCTTTTCTTCTTGCTACTATCATATCAGTGAGTAGTAATGTCATGATATGAAGGAGCAGAAAAGATGGTCATCCAGATTCCTCCACGAACTGCACTCAAGGCCAAACTCTTTCGTGGCTTTTCGGACACGTCACGTCTGACGATCCTGGAAGCACTACGATCTGGACCACTCACAGTCAGTGCTATCGTCGAACAAACGGGACTTTCACAATCCAATGTATCTAATCACCTTGCTTGCCTGCGTGACTGTGGCCTCGTCACATCCTCCCAGAAAGGTCGCTATACCTCCTATCAACTTAGTGATGGACGAGTTGACTCACTGCTCAGCATGGCCGATGAACTGTTGGCTGATGTTGCACGTGGAGTCTATGAATGCACTCGCTATGAAAAGAAAGAGGATTGTTGTTGATGGCAAGAGAACTTCCGGTACTCAATACGGCGTCGGTGTCTCAACCCACTCCCACACGTCAAAGCGATGTGCGTCAGGGGAGCTGGATTGAGTTGGTTACGATCCTTTGGATGATCATTGAGGGTAGCTGTGCCATCACGATAGGCTTTGCTACCCACAGCGTCTCGTTACAAGGTTTTGGCATTGACAGTGTCGTCGAACTGATTGCAGGAGGTATCCTACTCTGGCGATTGCTCGTTGAGCAACGAGGAGGTTCCGTCAAGCGTATTGAACAAGCCGAACGCTATGCCTCATGGGTCACAGCTATTAGCATATTTGCTCTCGCGGCTTACATTGTTGGGGATAGTGCCTTCGCTTTCATCACGAGAACGCTCCCAGAATCGTCTTGGTGGGGCGTGGGCTTGGCACTAGTTGCAGCTATCATCATGCCTCTCTTGTGGTATAGCAAGCTCCAGATTGCCAAACGGATCGGCAGTGCAGCCCTCAAAGCCGATGCCGTTTGTAGCCTGACGTGTGCCTATATCTCATTCACCTTGCTTGCAGGTCTTCTGCTCAATCGTTTCTTTGGCTGGTGGTGGGCTGATCCGCTGGCTGCTCTTGGCCTCGTGTACTTTCTAGTCCAAGAGGGACGCGAGACCTTACATCAAGCACGCACAGGTGAAACCTGTAGCTGTAGCAACTGTTGAGTAAAAGAAGAAATCCCTTCTGTATGCCTATCTTGTTTCAGGTGCACTGTAGACTGTGACAGCCCCAGCTTCTGTACCAACTGCCACTAGATGATCATCTAGTGACCAGGTAAGCTGGCTGATCCCTGATCCGATGCCGGCAGGATCGGTTGCTTCGGCCTGTCAATCTGCCAGAACATGAGTGTTCCATTTTGGAGCAACTCTCCTACTCGGTTCTCTATTCATGGCCAAGCCTCATCTAATTTCCCTGTCTCCAACAATGCCCACCAGGATGCTCCTGTGAATAGTACCCGGGTAGCATTCATGTGACTCCCTCACCTGCTACACTGCGGCGTAGAGCACTCACTGATCTCGCTTCAATAGATGTCGCGGTTTCACGCGCATACGGCATTCTGGATTTGGGGCTTGATATGTAGCAAGGAATATGACATGATATCGAATTATTCCATGTCTACAAATGTGATAATTCAATTGGCGAATTTTGATGATTAAATGAGCAGTAACGTACAAAGCTTTTACAAGAAATGAGTGGTTGGTATCTCATTCAACTTCTCTCTGCATTCTGTACTGATAGCTTGCTTACCCATTTAATTGTCAAAATTTTTGACCATTCGCCCATTTAATATTCGGTGATTTATACTATGCCCATCAGAAAGGGGAAGAAATGTATGAACCAGTCTCAGGTGCAAGGTAGGAGAACAGGCACTCCACAGCTCCTATTTGGAATAGTGGTTGCAGGCATAATATTGTCTATTCTTCTTGAGGTAACTGCCCAATTATTGCCGCCATACTACAATCCTATTAGTCAACCAGAAAGCGACCTAGCTGTTGGTCCTTATGGTTTCTTGATGGCTCTCAATTTTGTCGTTCGAGGCATAGTTTATCTCGCTTTTTTAGCTGCCTTTATGAAGGCCGTACCAAAAGAGGGTCAGTCTCGTAGTGGCCTAATCCTCTTAGGAATCTCGGCTATTGGGAAGTTTATTATTGCTTTTGCAGCAACTGACCTCACCCCACGTCCTGAAACGATCCATGGCATAATTCATACTATCGCAGCTTTGCTCTCTTTCCTCACTGGAACATTAGGTGTACTGTTGCTCGCACGGGCGCTACATCATGTCTCGAATATGCGTCCCTCTCCGCGCTTTCTTGTTGGACTGGCGTGGCTGACGTTCATCTGGTCTCTAATTGTCATTGTCACTGTCGCTGTGTCTACACAGATCCATGTCTGGGGGCTACTCGAACGCATCCTTACAGGTCTGTTCTTCTTGTGGATACTCCTTGCCTCTCTCAGCTTGTGGCACTTTCCCTCCGAGGAGAGAATTTTTTCATAACACATAGGTCTGCATTGTACATGAGGCTGCTCAATGGCAGCCTTATCACACTATGCTATGGCGTAATGTGTGCGACTTCTTAGAGAAGTGAAACGGGTTGATTTATGCATCTATTGTGATGCTAAAAAATAGAGAAGGAATTATACGATGGACACCAAATATGAGGCACAGACTCCTGTTTTAACCACCACTCGTCGCAAACAGCGAGGTTTTCTACGCATTATTCCCTGGATTATCATGACAGTACTGGCGTTTGGTACTACACTCTCCTTCGCCGCTCCATATATTACGTTCAACCCTGATGTGAGCCGTATTCCATTGAATCCCGCTACTCCCTGGCAATTTACTATCCTCGCGATTCACGGTATTACTGCAGGACTCGCTCTCCTTATCGGCCCATTTCAATTCTTAAATCGCTTGCGCACGCGGTATCCCGCCATTCACCGCGTCATAGGGCGTATTTATATGATCAGTGTCCTCATTGGAAGTTTGGCTGCATTCTATTCGGCAGCGGTCTCGCTTGATGGTTTTGTGGCTCAAGTTGGCTTCATTTTCGTGGCAATCCTCTGGCTCTATAGCATCGTCCAGGCCTATAAGGCTATCAGGCGCGGTAATATCCTCCTTCATCGTGTCTGGATGATACGCAACTATGCCCTCACCTTCGCGGCAGTGATCCTGCGCATCTGGCTGTACGCCGGCATAACCTATCTTGTCATAACGCACCAACTACATGGCCCGGCTACCTTGACACCAGCCTACGCCAGTAGCGTCTGGGTCTCCTGGACAGTAACGCTGGTCTTCGCTGAGTGGTTCATCAATCAGCGCCTCTTCCATTCGTTTTCTCGAAAATCCATTCAGTAGATGAAACAAGGTAGAGGCAAAAAGCGGTCCGAGGCGTGATGGCGAACCAAAGAAGCGTCCTACGATGGCTCATTTTTGACAACGCCGATGATCCGCCTCTGAAGCGACCTCTCACTTGCTCAATGGTTGAGCTGCTCACTCTTCGCCCAAAAATCTGCCCAGTCTTCACCCAATTTACCACTTAGAGGTGATAGAGGAGCTGGCGACCACCGGAATGCTAGCCCAAACGGCACAAGGTCTCGTAATTTCTTTTGGTTATTAATTAGCAGATGCGATACAATGATATCGCTAAGCGACGTCAAGGCAGCAATAGAACGAGCATCTTACCGCGATCCGGTGGGTGAGCAGGTCGTCACCACAACGAGTACTAAATGCACCTATCTAGGGATCATAGAGGTGACACGCCGTCAATTTCAAGAAGCTGGCACCACCTGCGTTGGGTGTCCAACCTGTGGCGCACGTCGTACTCTTAAATCTCCCAAAGATCGGCCTCATTTTCCGTCGCATCCCAGGCGCTTAAACCCGCCGAGGAATCGAGAACGTCGCTGGGTAGAGCAGGAACAGATCTGGAAATTGGTCCAAGACTAAGGTGTAAAGCGCACAGGAGGAGAGAAACGTCGTTCAAAACCATTGCACTGCCGACAGAGGGTTGTCACACACAGAGGGTAAACTCCTGGCAGTGAGAAAGAACAGAACCATGATCTACAGTAATAGTTAAAGAAGGAGAACGAGAAGAATGGCAGATATCATAGTTGAAACAACAGCAGGCAAGGTTCGAGGAGCTACGCACAGCGGCGTTCAGATCTTCAAAGGACTTCCTTACGCAGGACCAACTGGCGGGCGCAACCGTTTTCAACCACCGACGAAACCCCAACCCTGGGTCGGCGTGCGCGATGCCTTGCAGTACGGGAACAAGTGCCCACAACCAGCGGGCGGTATGAAGCGCCTGCTGGCCATCATTGCTTCAACGACACAGGAGGAGCCACAAAGCGAAGATTGCCTCTTCTTAAATATCTGGACACCTGCTTTCAACGATGGAGGAAAACGGCCGGTCCTCTTCTGGTGTCATGGCGGAGCTTTTACGATGGGATCAGGATCGTCGCATCTCTACGATGGAGAAAACCTAGTGCGGCGTGGTGAGGTGGTCGTAGTCACAGTCAATCACCGTCTTGGCCCTCTTGGCTATTGTTATCTCGGTGAACTGTTAGGCGAAGAGTATCAGTCGTCGGGCAATGTTGGCATGCTCGACCTAGTCGCGGCCCTCCAATGGGTGCATGACAATATTGAGGCTTTTGGCGGAGATCCCGGCAATGTGACGATCTTTGGAGAATCAGGAGGCGGGATGAAAGTGAGTGTCCTCCTCGCCATGCCTGCCGCTTCTGGTCTCTTTCATCGCGCCATCGTGCAAAGTGGACCAGCACTACGTATGACCCCTCGCGAGAAAGCAGCATTGCAGGCAGAGCAGTTGCTCAAGGTTCTGGGGATCTCTCCGAAAGATGCTCTTAAGCTGTGTACTTTACCAGTCGCAGACCTGCTGGCTGCTAATGCCACGCTGAATAGAAATGCTCTGCAAGGCTGGAGTCCGGTGGTCGATGGTCACATCTTGCCTCATCATCCCTTCGACCCAGCCGCGCCCGCTATCTCGACACATATCCCGCTCATCATAGGGACAAACAAGGATGAAGCGACGCTCTTCCTGGTCTTAGGCAACGAAGAAATCAGGACGCTTGATGAGGCAGGGCTGTCTGCTCGTATCCGGGCTCTGGTGGGGGATGCTGCACAGTCGTTGATTGCAGCCTATCGTCATGCTTACCCCCTGGCTTCTGCAGAGGACCTCCTCTCCTTGATCAGGACTGACCAGTGGATGCGCATGAACTCGATCACTCAGGCCGAACGCAAAGCCGCACAGAGAGCGGCTCCAGCGTTTATGTACCTGTTTAGTTGGGAGACACCAATACTGGATGGGCGTTTGAAGTCCACCCACGTGCTGGAAGTGCCGTTCGTATTCGATAATCTCACGCGCAGTGAAACACTTACAGGCACAGCGCCTTCGCGGTTTCCCCTTGCAAGAGCGATGAGCGAGGCATGGCTCGCCTTCGCTCGCAATGGCGACCCCTCGACTCCCGAGTTACCTTCCTGGCCTGCTTATACCCTAGAGAGGCATGCCACGATGATCTTTGACCAAAAATGCCATGTAGAAGACGATCCTGGTAGCGAGCTTCGCCAGGCATGGAGTAACATTCCAATTCGCAGCGAGTACGAGTAAGCATCGTCTCTTTCTCAAAAGCACGTTGGATCTTGCTCCTAATCAATTGCTCTCCAGTTCTCGGTAGTTATTCTTGCCCCGGCGGCCCAAACGATATCACAAAGGGAATGTGAGGAGCAAGGTCCAACGTTCTCTTCAATCTCTCGTATCAGTGGTTTTACTCTCAGTAGGCGGCTTCTCTCATGGTGAATAGTTGAGTTGCTCACTCTTCACGCTATTTACCAGCTCGCAAGCATAAAAGTAGGAGTGATAGTAACTCCAATCAAGCGGGATTTATGACTATTGACATCTCTGTCGGCAGCAACGAGGCGATGATTTCCAAGGGCATAGATCCAGAGCAGCACTGCGGAATAACCACAACCAGCTAAGACAACGGTATAAACGATGACAGCTTCTGGGAACTGAGAGTACTTTGAGACGTTGGTAGCTATATAGAATAAAGTCTCTGTGAAGCCTAGATTGCGAACTCTCATGAGGAGGCCATGCAGCACTGGTGATCAACACTTTCACCGTAGAGAAACGTTTCTCCTTCTAGCGGATTGAGAAACGTCACCTCTGCAAGCCAATCAGCCCATCGTAATAAGAGACGGGATGGGCACACTGGCAAATAACTGGAGAACTGTTCCAAGATGTGTGTTCCATTCGAACTCAATGAACACTCTACTCCGTAGTATAGCTGTTGGGAGCATCGCATAAATGCTACTTAAGTACTATTTCGTAGGAGCATCATGGCGAGCGGTGTTGGAGATAGTTGGGAAATCTTCTGCATTTCTCTTTCCAGTGCCACTACCAAAGTCGGTAGTGGGTCTCTTGAGGATGATCTGACGAATCAGGAGACTCCACAGAGTTCCTGGTTTGATCGGGGTTCACACTTGTACGCGAGCCAGGATCATCCTCCCCGTATAACCCACTACCCCAAAGTCATATCAAGACCACGAGATCAGGCAGATATATGCCAATATATGATATACTCTAGAGTAAAAATCACTTCCAGCTACTACAGAGAGACGGAGAAAGCAAAAGCATTCATGCATTGCGAGAACCAGCACCATACCTCCCCATTACTGAGCACGAAACTCCACCGACCATCACTCACGCCTCGCCTTGTGCCACGTGCACGCCTGCTTCATCGACTCTCGAGCGGACTGGAAGGTCGACTGACATTGATTTCGGCGGCGGCGGGCTCTGGAAAAACGACGCTGCTCTGTGAGTGGATTGACTCGCTGGCAACGGAGCGCTATGCTTGGCTCACTCTCGACGAGGAGGACAATGATCCTGTTCGCTTCTGGCAGTATATGCTCACGGCGCTGGCAGCACTCTCGCCCGGCCTGGATGCACAGCTTCTGCCACTGCTCCCAACGACACAGTCCGATCACTATTTTCTGACGACCTTGGTCAATAGGCTCAACTCAACTCTGGATCAAGCTACCCCTCCGGCTTTGCTGTTCCTCGACGATTATCAGGTGATCACCACACCAACACTGCATCAAGCACTGGGCTTGCTGATTAAGCATCTGGAGCATCTGCATATTGTTCTTTCGACCCGTGCTAATCCGCCGTTGCGCTTGGCACGTCTGCGTGGACGTGGACAATTGCTTGAATTGCGTGATGCGGACCTGCGCTTCACCACCGAGGAGAGTGCCCTCTTCTTGCGTGCGTCTGTCCATCTCTCGCTCACATCGGAAGAGCATGCATTCCTCCACACCCAAACTGAGGGCTGGGTGACAGGCTTACAACTGGCAGCACTTACCTTAGAGAATCACACCCAAAGTCCTCGAGTCTGGCAAACACTCAAGGGAAGCCATCGCTATATTCTAGAGTATCTGACCGATGAGGTTCTCCAGGAACAATCAGAGTCGATTCGCGTCTTTCTGCTCCACACATCCATCCTGGAACGATTTTCAGCATCGTTGTGCGATGCACTCTGCCACCAGACAAATAGTCAGGAGATGCTCACCCATCTCGAGCAAAAAAATCTCTTTCTAATTTCTCTCGACGATGAGCGCCAATGGTTCCGGTATCATCATCTTTTCGCCGATGTGCTCCGTCTACGCCTGCACCAGATGCCAAGTGAGCAACGAAATGAGTTACACCTGCGGGCTTGCGATTGGCACGAGCAGCATGGTTACAGACGTGAGGCTATCCATCATGCACTGGCGGCACAGCATTGGCCGAGTGTGATCCGTCTCCTTGAGCCCATCGCACGCTCGTTGATCTGGAGGTATGGAGAGGTTATCACGGTCCAGCGCTGGATAGAACAGATTCCCCCTGACCTTGTGCGTAGACATCCTCGTCTCTGTTTGATCTACGTCTGGCTCTTTCTCTTGCAAGGCTCGCAAACTGATATGGAGATATGGTTAGATGCAGCCGCGTCTGTGCCTGCTGAGACTGCATCATTCATAGAGATTGATCCCTATCAGCGCAGTTCTCATACCAGCACAGTACACAGTCAGATCAGCGCTTTGCGAGTATTGGTAAGTGGCTTGCGTGGGGATACTGACCAGACGCTTGCACTCTGCCAACAAGCATACATGCATCTCACGCCTGAGGATCGTGTGCATCAGGCAATCATACAAAACGCGGAAGGGCTGGCGCTCTATGCTCAGGGACAGGCTGAACCAGCCTGTGCTTGCTTTCTTGCTGCCAGCCAGAATATGCTCAGAGGAGGAGTGGCTTCGTCGGTGCCCATCCTTCTCGATTGCGCAGCGCGAGCACTGCTGATCCAGGGGAAGCTGCACGAAGCCTGGCAGGTAGTACAACAGGTGATTCATCTGAGGAGCACGCCTGATGGACCCATATTACCGAATGCATGCTATGCCTACGCTACCAGTGCCAGCATTCTCGCTGAATGGAATGACCTGGACGGAGCGCTTGAGGCGATTGCCCGGGGGATCGCTCAAGGTGAACAGACCGGCAATACGGATTTTCTCTGTGACGGGTATCCAATATTGATGTCCGTCTCTCTTGCTCGTGGCTCACTCCTGGAGGCAGAGGCGGCTCTTGCACGAGCGGAAGAGGTGGTCCAGAAACGCGATATTGTGCTGAAATATATCCAAGTTGCCACGATGCGAGCATCTCTCTGGCTGGCGCAGGGGCGTCTGGAAGAGGTGGCACGCTGGCAAGAGAAACGCCAACAGCAGAAGCAGCCACCACCACCTTTGTTCGCTGAAATGCAGGCATTGATCGATGCACGTTATGCTCTTCTGACACAGCAGCCACAGAAAGCACTGGCGATCCTTGATCCACTTCTGTCTGCTGCTGAAGCAGGCAAGCGCGGAGATCGTGTACTGAAAATCCTTCTTCTCCAGACCCTGGCCTATCAGGCATTGAAAAGTGAACAGGCTAGGGCTTGCCTGGAACGTCTGTTGCCACTGGCCGAGCGTGAAGGGTATCTGCGCCTTTTTCTCGATACGGGCATACCACCAGACAGACTCTTTGCGCACCTTCCAGGTCATCTGAGAACATCTATGGCGGTACGTGCGGTCCTGCGTGCTTGGCGACAACCATCCCTGACCACCACTCTTCCATCACATGAGGAGCGATTAGTCCAACCATTATTGGAGCCACTGAGCCCCCGTGAACGGGAGGTCCTCTGCTGCATTGCCAGCGGAGCCTCCAATCAGGAAATCGCGGAGACGCTCGTCATCGCGCCAAACACGGTCAAGCGTCACATTGGCCATATTCTGGCCAAGTTAGGGGTTAGCAATCGGACGCAGGCACTGGTCCAAGCACGCAAAATTGGCCTTATCTAATCCCCCTATCTCCACAACACATCTTCTGCAACCTCATCCATTCCGATTGTTAAACTGGACCCATTTGTCAGGGTCCATTATAAGTAGGATGAAAATGTGCCTTATGAGGTGATTATCTATTTGATACAATGTATCTTTACACATATGATACAATATATCATTACTAATACTATGTATAGATTTTTTATAAAAATCTTGACAAAATCCCTTTTGGGTCATAAAATATTGAGTGAGCACAATAGCTTAGAATTGGAAACAAGGATCATGTTGTCCTGAAAAGTGCATATGTGTGCAAACATACAACCTCAAGAATAAAGGAGAACACTTAATGAGTCATGACGTTCATACACAACACTCCCATGTCCATGGTGAGCATTGTGGACATACGGCAGTCCAGCATAACGACCATCTCGATTACTTGCATGATGGTCATCTGCACTCGCTCCATGAAGGGCACTATGATGAACATGTCATTCTCGTGAGTAGCCAAAATCCTGATAGTTGTGCTCCCACGAGTTGTACATGTGGACATGATAAATGTGGACATGAGACCGTTCCACATGGCGATCATGTTGATTATCTCTACGAAGGACAACTCCATCACCCACATGGAGATCATTGCGACAACCATGGCACTCTAGCTGTGGCGACAAGCTAGTCCAAAAGCCAAATATCCAGCACTGCTTAAAATTAAGAAGGGCATGAGGATTAACCATTCCTCATGCCCTCTTTAACATAAGATTTAACAATCGAGCAATTCAGGACTCTGATTCAAGATCTGACTGCGTGGGGTGATGAACTCTTGGTAGGCTGCACCGAGCTGATTTTTTCTAAAAAGAGCCACGCGGTGACAGTTCTGAAAGGCGAGCTTGATGCCATAATGCTGCTCTAGAGCATTGCGCATGGCATCACTTGCCAGCACACGAAGTAGTTGTCCACGTGCCTGTTCACTGGGTGGAGGAACATGGTTATCAACAAATCCCTCATTGCTCTGCTTGAGCCTGCTGGCTAACCCCTCAATCAATTCCCAGGCATATGGTAGTGACTCTTTGATACACTGCAAAAAGTCGCTGGAACGAATCTCGCCTGCTTGTGCTTGTTCAAGCAGTGCTGGTGAAACATCGAGAGACATAGACTACCCTTTCTGTTGAGACCATACCGGCTTTAGTGTTCTGTACCGCCTACTAGGATCAGCAAAGAGCTTATTGTTCTCCACTGATCTCGGTTGCACTATCCAAAGCAATAACTACAAAACTCTTTTTCAATACTGCCTATTTATGAATTGCTGCACATACAGCAAGAGATCATCATTGATCTTCGAGTGATGCTTTGCTTTCATTATATGATCGCTTGTCTCACCTGGGACATGAGCTCATAGTCGGGATCAATTTGCATCGTCAGGTCTTCCCCTGTTATCGCATTAGCCCACTCCAGTGCATTCTTGCGATGAAATTCTACGGTCTGGCGGTAAAACTTCTCCCAATCCTTTTCACATCCATCAACTGCCTGACGCATTGTTGCAAGGACTTGCATACTCTGAGCTTCTAACTGATTCAATGGAAGGTATCGTCCCTTTTCCATCGCACGAACATAGTCAGAGCGTTCCATCCAGGTAAGTAGGCTATCACCGATGTGCTCGTGTAAGAACGCAATGTCATCCTCCGCTTCGATCTTGTTACCGATAGCTTTGACTTGGACGTCATAGTCCTTCGCATAGTCGATGTACTGCTGATAGACACTGAGTGATTTGAGTGTTGGCTCGACAACCGCAAAGGTCAGATCAAATTTTGTAAACATACCTGAGGCAAAGGAGTCCGCTCCTGCCGTCATATCGACTACAACATATTCTTGCGGTTCATCTCTAAGATGGTTGAGCAAGAGTTCGACAGCTCCGATTTTGGAGTGATAGCACTTGAGTCCCAGATCGTCTTGACTGAATGGACCTGTTGCCATCAAACGAACACTGTTTACCTCGCGAGCGAAATACTCGTAGATGGGATTATCTTCTCCCACTGTGAGTAAGCGTGATCCATGACCGGGAGGCGTGGTCTTGACCATCATTGCATTGGAGCCTATCCTAGGATTGCTCCCACGTACATACTCTTTAATACGATCTATCTCTAATCCCATTGCTGGGAGCATACTCGCTTCGGAAGCTGAGAGTCCCAATGCCACACTAAGGTGCTGGTTGATATCTGCATCGATGGCAAGAACCTCTGCTCCTTGCACAGCAAGATAACGGGCAAAGAGTGAAGCAAGCGTTGTCTTGCCACTACCGCCTTTCCCGACAAAAGCAAATTTCATACATCTTTTCTCTTTTAAAATTCTCTGCCGCCACAACATTGCTGGTTTGGGGGAGCTATTCAAATGATGTTGAAGCGTTGCAGGCGCTTGGGAAATTGCCAATTTGAAAGAAGAGCAAACCAAAGAGGTGCTCTTTTCATAATAGCTATGAGTATTTTCCCTCTCAACAACTAACAATACACAGTATCGTTAGTTGTAAGGTAAGCATAGCATAAGCAATGGGGTTTTGTCAATGAGATAATGTCTCATTTAAGAAGAGTAATGAGAACTCTATTTTCCTGTAGTCGTTGCTAATGCTTGTTGTAGTGCGTTTAACTGACTCATCATCCACGTTTGGTATGTCTTACCAGGAGGCATGGTCTCGCTAACAGGCACAATCGGAATGTTCAGACTCTTTGCTTCATTCTGCAGATTCGTGGTGATTGGCGTAATGGTCTGCACATTGTAGATCAGGACCTTGACCTGCTTCTTGGTTATCTGGTCATTGGCAGTTGTCACTGTGTCAGCTGGTGGATCATTGCCCTCGGCAATCGCTTTATCAAACTCAAATGGTGTGAGGACGTTAAGGCCGATAGGTTGTGTCTGGTAGAGATAGATCGTTTCTGTCAGGCCAACGGGGGTGCCACTGTACTTGGCCTTGAGACTAGTGATCTTCTCTTGAAGAGTGTTCAATGAATGCAAAAAGGTTGTTAGATTACTATCAAAGGTTGCAGCATCGGCGCTATCCAGCATTTTCAATGTGGTAGTGATAGTCTTTGCAATGGTTTGAACATTATCGATTCCATACCATACATGAGGATTGTCTGGCAGTTTGTGATCGGCGATATCCGCACCTGTAAGCACGATTCGATGTGCGTTGGGTTGAGCCGAAAGCAGTTGGTCAATCCAGCTATCATAGTCATCGCCATTTTTGATCACCAGGGCGGCATTGTTGATCGCTTTGGTATTCTGGAAATTGGACTGGTACTCGTGTGGATCTACATTGGGATCAGAAAGAATGCTGGTCACTGAAACATGACTGCCACCCAATTGCTTGACGATATCTCCATAAAAGTTCTCCGCCGCCACAACATTGATGGTTTTCGATGGTGTGTTGGAAGATGCTGAGGTGTTGCAGGCGCTTGCGAAAATACCAATAAGAAGAGTAAAAGAAAGCAAAAGAGCCGCTCTTTTTGTAATAAACATCTAGATTTTCCTCTCAAGAAATAATGATACTGTGTATCGGTAATTGCAAAGCAAGCATAACATAACCAATGTGCATCTGTCAATGAGATAATGTCTCGTTAAAATTTGATCATTATATATGAATACCTTAAGGTGAAAAATAGGTATTTCTCCCGATAGACAGTGTAAAGACACTGGTCTATGCTCTTTTCAAATAATTTTGAAGCTGCATGTATTCATGCTTGCCTGAATGTTAGATACAAGCTATTATGTGTAAGTCTCTGGTATATAAGCCAATAACAGTGGTTCTTGCGGAGAAAGATTGTCATGCGCGTACGCTTCTTTTTCTGGTTGCTCTTTGTTCTCACATGTGTGAGTGTATTAATGTTTGCCTTGCTCTTTCAAAGGGATGTGCCTGCCTTAATCCAGTTGTCGCTTGACCAGCCATTCCCCAAAGTCCAACAAGTGGTCACTTTGAGCTTGCATCTAACTGATGCTGAGGGCGTTCCCGTTGATAACGCTTCTATTATCTCGCATGCCAATATGACGACGATGCACATGCAAGATAACGAGCATCAATTCAAAGCTGTTGGGCAGGGGAGATATATTGCCCATCTGCAATTCTCCATGGCTGGGTCTTGGCTAATTACCACCACTATCCATGCCAATGGTATTGTTCCGGCACAGCAAAAGCTGTTCGTGATGGCAACCTAACAGGTCCATATCAGAGATACCCTAGGGTAAAAGATAAGTACTCATCCTGATAGACAAGATTGGTGAGATATCATAGCCTGTTCCTAGTGTCTCCAATCTAACACAGGCCTAGAAAGGTGAAACGTTTTTATGCATCCATCTTACCTAACCAATCGACGCATTTTGTCTCGCGTTATGACTAACTCTACTACATCCAAGCAGGTGGGCTCTATGCTATTGGGGCTACTGTGTAGTATTGCCATTCTGCTTGTCATTCCTGGTCTTGCCTTGGCTAATCCCGCCCATGCTGAGTATATGAGTTCGGACCCAGCTGCAAATGCGATGCTCACCAAGGCGCCAACAACGATCACTGTTCATTTCTCTGAAACTGTTGATCCTTTGGGGAGTGACATCGCTGTCTATGACGTTGATGGCAAGCTTGTGAGCACAGCGGCCGCGCAGGTGGACCGTTCGGATCTCAAAACGATGACGGTTGCGATGAAAGGTGATCAGTCGGAAATTTACGTTGTTTCTTGGCACACAGTCTCGGCAGTCGAGGGTCACCACGACGCTGGCAGTTTCCGCTTCTTTGTCAACATCAGCTCGATGCTCAAGGGCATGCTGGGTAATCAATCGATGTCTGGTTCTCCCGCATCATCTTCTGGGGCTATGTCTTCTGGTTCTTCGTCATCATCATCTGGATTGCCCATATGGGTGACTGCGCTTATCGGTGCGTTGGTCGGTGGAATAGTGGTATTCGCTTTGGGCCGACGTTCAAAGCCTTCTTCCAATGCAGGAAAATAGCATCAACAAGCCGTGGGATTATCCAATAGCGTTTAAGGCAACTGCCGTTGTTGTTGTCTAGCTACGGGCGAGAGAAATGAGCATAAGAGAGCGTCCATTTCTCTCACTTTGCTTGGCTACTTAATGGTTGAGGCAAAGACTGAAGAGAAACTGGAGGAAGAACAGCAACGTATGCAGAGAAAAATCGCATCTCTTTTTCGTTTGCCATACCCAGTGGCTATGTTATGTGCATTTGTGCTGAGTGTGGGCTTGCTCTTGCTCACGATGTTTCCTTTGGAACCATTGGGACTGAACATTCCCATTGCTTCAGCCCATGCTTACCTGCTGCGTTCCGATCCTCCTGCAAATGCGATTCTCAATGCTCCTCCACAAATCGTTCGCATGTGGTTTAGCGAGGAGCTCAATCCGTTTACCTCGCATGCCGTCATTGTAGACACAACTAACCATGAGGTCGATACAGGTCAAGGCACTGTGAACAGTTCAAATGCCATGGAAATGGATGTCACACCGCTTCTGCTACGTGCCGGAACCTATGTGGTGGTTTGGCGTTCTCAGTCGGCAGAAGATGGGCATATTACTGGCAGCTCATTTATCTTTCGTATTGCTCGACCCGATGGCAGTGTTCCCCCCGTTCCAGATATCTTGCCCTCAGGCCATTTTCCCGGGGCTGCAGGTACTGGCCTTTCGGCGAATGCAACCCTTGATGGACCAACTATCATGCAGACACTCATGACTTGGTTGGCACTTCTGGGTATGACATTTTGGGTTGGTGGGATCTTTTGGGAGACTTGGATTCTTCCTCCTACATTGCAGAGCAACCCTGATGTGGCAAAGGTGTCACGATTGGCTAGTCGTCGCTTCCACTGGCTGGCCTTCTCTGCTCTCATATTGGTCCTGTTAAGCGATATTGGCATTGTGGTTGGACAGGCAGCTGAAGTTGCAGGAGACTGGTCGGGCATCTTCTCTCTACCGATCTTGCGAGCAGTCCTCTTTGGTAGCCATTTTGGAACTGTGTGGTGGATTCGTCAAGGGATTGCTCTTCTAGCACTCTTGGTCCTATTACTTGCACATAAATATAGTCGGTCAGAACAATACGAGCAGATGTCTAGAGAAGAGCGAGAAGATGTGTCACAATCGGGGGAGGATACTCTTAACGTTGAAATAGGAGCAATGCCCAGTTGGCGGAGTGCTGTTCTAGAAATATTCAGGCATATTCCCGCTCTACCCCGTCGTCTCGTTGCAGGATGGTGCATCCATTCATGGGTTGGACGGCTCGAAGTGCTACTAGGTGCTGCACTGATCCTGGCCTTCGCGCTTTCAGGACATGCAGCTGCTGTACCTTCTTCGCAGCTTGCCTACGCATTGAGTGTGGATTTGCTCCATCTGGTCTGTACGACCGCTTGGGTTGGCGGGCTATTCTATCTTGGCATAGTCTTCGTTCCAGCACTCTCGTCCCTCACTGAATCTCAGCGAGCTCGCGTGATTGCCCTTGGGCTCCCAGAGTTCAGTGCCGTTGCCATTATCAGTGTGCTCATTCTAGCTGTCACAGGCTCTTTGAATACGACTATTCATTTGACCGCTCTTGCTCAATTGGTGACAACGCTTTATGGAGGCATCTTGACCTTCAAAATTGGTCTATTTCTCGTCATGATAGTCATTAGCGCCTATCACAGTATTTACTTACGTACATGTCTGGTACAGGTGTTGACACGATCAAATGTCTCATCGACAGTGGCCGTCTCCAGTCCTCCAGTCAGAGAAGGAGCCTCTCACGTAACTGCTCAGATTGACGAACAGGGTAATCAACAGGACACATCTCTACAAGTGAGCAGGTTCACCAGAAGCATTGTGCATTGGGTACAACGTGAAGCGATCATTGGCGCTGGTATTCTGCTCTGTGTGGCCTTGCTGGGAGCATTCGCTGGAACACTGGCTCCGGCACTGCCTGCAGTTGCGACGAAGACGGGGCAATTCTCCGGCCCATTCCTGCAAACCCAATCCATCCAGGGATACAGCGTTACCTTGAAAGTAGCGCCCGACACATTTGGAACTAATACCTTCACGGTGACCATTGCTGACGCCCATGGGCACCCGGTGCAAGGTGCAGCGGTGCTGGCTGAAACAACAATGTTAGATATGGATATGGGAAGCGATGCGTTGCAGTTACAAGCTGATCCCTCATCTGTGGGCACCTTTAGCGGTCAGAGTGGGTTAGATATGGCTGGACACTGGCAGGTGCGATTGAGGATTCTGCCGCCAAATGAGAAGACATTTGTAATCGTTGTGTTCTTGTTTGCAACCAGATAACTAACATCTTGCTGGCGAAAAAGGATAATCAGGAACACCTTAGGGGAAAAGATAGGTATTTGTTCTAATAGACAGATCTATTCACTTCCCCTATCCTACATGCAAAGATCTTATCTATCAGGCTCTTCTTGGAAGGATCTGCTGTCGTGAAGAGTCATCTGCCATTGATAGGTCTACATTTCATATCCACAAGAAGGAGTTAGAAGCCCATTATGAGATTTTTCCATCGTTCATCACATCGTCGTCTGCAACTAGTCTGTACGCTGGTCCTTACTCTAGGGTTGCTCTTTATCATGACTGGAACGGCCTTGGCTCACGCCTCTGTCATCGACTCGAACCCTAAGATGAATTCAACGATCACGCTTGCCACATTACCCACGACTATCACGGTGACAACGGCAGAAAATATGAAGCCTGGTCCCTCTAATAGTGATCTCTTTGTTTACGGACCAAGTGGGAAATTGATTAGCCAGGGGGACGCCACTGTTGCACTCAATGATCCTACCCACATGTCTGTAGCCATCAAACCTGACAAGACAGGTGTATATACAGTTCATTGGAAGACCGTGTCAGCAGACGATGGAGATCCCGATGAAGGAGCATTTGGGTTTACAGTTACTTCTACCTTATCCTCTCCCTCAATAGAAGCGAAAACGGCACCAAATTCAGATATGGCAGGAACACCTATCTGGGTATCGATTGTTGCAGGCGTGATTGCCTTGCTTGTTGGCCTTGGTGTTGGTATCGGTATCGGGCGTGCAGGAAAGTCACAGCCTTCGCTGCCAGAGGAGACTGTCGCGAATAACTGACACTCCCCTGGCTAAAGCACAGGGGGTTCTTCCTTCAGCGATCCGACTTGCCACTTCTCCGTGCGAAGGAAGCAGTAGAGGTCAGATCTCCAGAAGCGTTTTGTCCCGTAGGACTGGTTTCCGAGTGCCCCTCGGTACCGTTAGGAGAAAGAGCCTTATGCAGGATGTTGAGCGCCGCATTGTGATCGCGGTCCAGAACTACCCCACAGCCTGTACAAATGTGTGTTCGGATGCTAAGCGACTTCTGGACGATCGTGCCACAATCAGAACATTTCTGGCTGGTGAAATGGGGCGGGACAGCAATCACTGCAATATCATGCAAGAATGCATAGCGGTTGACCCACTGGAGGAAAATCCCCCAACCTGCATCATGGATCGACTTGGCGAGTTTACGGTTGCGGACCATGTTTCTGATCTGAAGGTCTTCATAGGCAATCAAGTCGCTAGACGAGACAAGCGCGTTTGCCTGCTTTCTGGCAAAATCCTCACGCTGCCGCTGAACTTTCAGATGCTGCTTGGCCAATTGTTTGCGGGCCTTCTTGCGATTAGCCGATTTCTTCTGTTTGCGAGAGAGGCGTCGCTGGAGGCGTTTGAGCTTGTTTTCAGCTTTGCGGTAGTGTCTGGGGTTCTCGACCGTCATACCTTCCGAGTCGGTGAGGTATGCTTTCAACCCAACATCGATCCCCAACTGTTTTCCAGATGGGATATGCTCGACTGTGCGCTCGATCTCGACGCAAAACTGGACAGCGTAGCCATCTGCTCGCCTGACAATGCGGACTCGTTTGATGTCTTTCACGGGGAAGGTCTCGATCCTCTGTTTCTTGTTCCCAACCAGACGGAGACGGCCTATCCCACAACCGTCTGTGAAAGTGATATGGCGACCATCGTCATCCAGTTTCCAGCCCGTTTTTTTGTATTCTACGCTCCGGTTGTTGCGCTGGAATTTGGGATACCCTTTCTTCCCAGGTTTCTTGTTCTTGCAATTCTCATAGAAGCGAGAGATAGCAAACCAGGCACGATCAGCAGAAGCTTGCCGGGCCTGGGAGTTGAGTCGAGAGGCAAAGGGGTATTCTTTCGCAAGGACAGCACAATAGGTCTGCAAGTCGTTCTTCGAGACACGATCGCCATCCATCCACAAACGCAAACTTTTGTTGCGGATGAATTGGGCGGTCCGAATGGCCTCTTCGATGGCCGCACATTGTCTCTTGCTTCCATCCAACTTGTACTCGTAGACCAACATGTGGTTTGCTCCTTTCAAGAATATGGGTATAGTATACCATATATGTCAATAAATAAATATTCATCATACTGGAGGTATAGAATGAATATTTATTAAGTAAATGGGTACTACCTATGCCCAAGCCCCAAAAAAGGGAGACCAGTTCATCCCCCGCTTAAAAGACAGGGGCTTTCCTGGCCGAGGTTCTGTAATATAGATTGCCAAACTCTGCAGTCTTGTCGGAAATGGTATAACGCTGCCGTTTCAAGGATTTGATATTAGGGGCTTTTCCGTGATATCTTGATGGATATAAGTTGTAGCCATCCAGAGCAGGTTTCTACATTCATCGGCTGTGCGAAGTGGAGTCCAACCTATGTCCAGAGTTAAGCAGGTTCGTAGCATCCCTTTACAACGGTTTCAACTTTCGCTTTTCGAGAAAGTGATTCTGGTCAATAGCCTGCTCATCATCGGTGGTGCTCTGGCGTGCTTGTGGGTTACTAGCGACAATCTGGAATCTCATCATTATCTGATTGATACTAGTTTTATCGTCGCCATCACAGTGATCAGTTTAGGCATTAATGTCCTACTGATGCGAGCTAGTTTCCGTCCGCTCTTCAGCTTGCTACGGACGATTCGAGCGGTCAGTACGGGACAAACTGGTGCACGTGCAAGCACTACCCCATTTGACTCTGAGATGAGTGAACTGGCCTCCGCATTCAACACGATGCTTGATCGACTCGAAGCAATGCGGCGTGAACAAGCCATGCTCATCCTGCAGGCTCATGAGGAGGAGCGGCAGCGTGTCGCACTTGAACTCCATGATGAGAGCAGTCAGGAATTGACTGCTCTACTCGTGCATATCGAAATTCTTAGCCAGGCTCTCAGGACAGTTCCGGATACTGTGACCATCCAAGATCTGCGTGAACAGTTGCACGCGGGCTTCGTATCTCTAACAAATCTGGCTCAAAAGACGCTTGAGTCACTACGGATGCTTGCATTACAACTACGTCCAGGTGTGCTTGATGACCTGGGGCTCTTTGCGGCTTTTCGCTGGCTTGCTGAGGATGGTCGTCAGCGGTTGAAGCTTGCGGTGGAGCTTCAGATGGATGACCAAGGCCATTCGTCCCTGAGGCGGCAGGCTCCAGATCTCTATGAGACGGTTTTGTTTCGGATTGCTCAAGAGAGTCTGACCAATGCTGCTCGCCACGCTCATGCCCAGCGAGTCTCCATCTCGTTACAGCAAGAGCAAGAGGTCATCCGTTTGCAGATCCGTGATGATGGTTGTGGCTATGATACCTCCAAGGCGCATACTGGTCTGGGTATTCTGGGCATGCGCGAGCGTGCGGCGGCGGTAGGAGGAACACTCACCATTAACTCTGGTCCTGGAGATGGAACAACAGTTGAGGCTGTATTGCCACGAATGGAGGAGACCTGATGGTATCTAAGACAGCATCCTCTCTCCAACCAATTCGTGTCCTGCTTGCTGATGATCATGATCTTCTTCGGCAAGGGCTTACATTGCTATTGGGTTTGCAGCCAGAGATTCAGGT